>VGEH01000022.1 GCA_016869375.1 Alphaproteobacteria bacterium
ACGTCCGCGAGGCGGTCCGCGCCTTCATCGCCCGCTACAACGCCGAGTGGCTGGTCGAGAAGAACGGCTACCTCAGCCCCGCGGCCCTCCGCCGCCAGCACCAACTTGCCGCCATGCCCATGGCGGCCTAACGTAACCATGTGTCCATGGAACCGGGTGCGGTTCACCCGCAAAAGATGTGGTGCCTGATTTTACGAAGACGGACGAGTTGCCCCCTAAGGAGGCGCTTCCTCCCGCCGAGCCGTCACTCCCTGGCAAGAAGCCACTGGCGGGGAAACCAGGAGAGAAGGCGAGGAAGGCTACCAGGACACGCCCGGGTAAGCCGAAAGACCCCAGGTAAAGATCCGGGCAAGCCCAAGGGTGCCAGATCGCGCCCAAGGGGGTTCCGCTTAGCCCCGCGGCTGCTGAGCCCTTTGAGCTAGTGGGGGCAAGTTTGGGGGCAACTTCCAGGTGGGCAGGGAGAAAATGCCCGTAGATTGGCCTCAACTTGGGCTTATTTGAGCGGGTCATCGCCACCAGCCTTCGCGCACCGCGCGAAGGCGGGCCTTATGCCCTCCTCGGCTCGGGAGGCCCCTACAAGCTCGCCTTCAGTCGCTTCACCATCTCCGGCATCAGCTCCCTTGCCACATTGGCGAAGGCGAGCCTGAGATAGCCCTCCTGGCCGGGGCCGAACATGGCGCCGGGAACGCAGAGAAGGTTCTGCTCGTCGGCGAGGCGCTTGGCCACCTCGCGCCCTGGCGCGGCGCCGAAGGGATGGCGGACATAGGCGAAATAGGCGCCGACGCTGACCAGCTCGTAGCCGAGATCGTTGGCGCGGAAGGCTTCGCTGAGCGCCTCGGCGCGCTTGCGCATCGTCCGCGTGTTCTCGGAGACGAAGCCGTCGAGATGGCCGAGGCCGAACAGCGCCGCCTCCTGCCCCATACGCGGGGCGCAGATGGCGACGCAGTCCATCGCCTTGGCGATGCGCGTGATGAGATCGGGGTGCGCGATCACCGAGCCGACGCGCCAGCCGGTCAGGCAATAGACCTTCGAGAAGCTGTAGAGATGGACGACGGTCTCCGCCCATTCCGGATCGCGGAAGAGATCGTGCGGGGCACCGTCCTTCGGCAGGAAGTCCTTGTAGGTCTCGTCCAGAACGAGGGCGAGGCCGTTGGTGCGGGCAAGCTCGTAGAAGCGCCGGATCGTCTCGGCCGGATAGACCGCGCCAGTCGGGTTGTTCGGCGTCACCAGCACGATCGCGCGTGTCTTCGGGCCGATCAGCCTCCGCGCCTCCTCGGGGTCGGGCACGCCCTGCCGATCCGGTCGGAACGGCAGGTGAACGGCGCGGACGCCGAGCCCGTCCAGCCACATCTGATGATTGAAGTAGGCGGGCTGCGGCAGCAGCACCTCGTCGCCGGGCGCCGCCAGGATCTGCATGGCGAGGCAATAGGCCTGGTTGCAGCCGGCGGTGATGGCGACGTGCTCAGGCGCGATCGCCGCACCGTAGAAGGCGCTCATATGCTCGGCCAGCGCACGGCGGAGCGGCGGCAGACCCTCGATCTCCGTGTAGCGATACGAGCCGCCATCGGCGCTCAGGCGGCCGAGATGATCGGTCAGCAGCGTCGGCGGCGGATAGCCCGGCACTGCCTGCGCGACATCGATCAGCGGCTTCTCGGCGGGGAAGCTGCGGCCGGCGATCCAGGCGCGCGTCTCGGCGATCGCCGGCGCGGCGACGTGCTCCCAGGCCGGGTTGGTCGGATAGCGCATCGGCGTCAGAACCCTCGCAGCGGCATGTGCGGCCCGCGGCGGAGCCAGTTGTCGTCCGGGTAGCGCGCGCTTCCATCGATGACGTGAAGCGAATAGGCGACCCGCGACTTCAGCGAGCGGTTGGCGGCGCTCCAATGCGGCAGAAGCCCGTGCAGGAGGACGAGCGTGCCCTTCGGCGCCTCGAGCGGCACATAGCCTTCGGGCGGCATCGGCAGCGGCTCGCGGTCGATCTCGTCGAAGGTCACGCCGCCGCCCGAACGCCTGAAGCGGCGCTTGAGGCCGAGGCGATGGCCGCCGGGCAGCGCCCACATGCAGCCATTCTCCAGCGTCGCATCCTCGAGCGCGAACCAGAAGCCGTGCACGGTGATCGGATCGGTGTAGAGGAAGGTCGCGTCCTGATGCGCGCCGACCTCGCCGCCGATGCCGGGCGGCTTCAGGATCACCATCGACTGCAGCAGCCGCGCATCGTCGAGGCCGATCTCGGAGGATATGGCCTTCAGGCGCGGATCGCGCGAGAAGGCCGCGTAGTCCGGGTCGAGGTCGTGCAGCGCGTGGCCGATCTTGTTGATCGCCTGGCGCTTCGGCACCTGCAGACGTCCGTCGCGGTCGAGCGCTTCCGCCTCGAAGAAGAAGCGGATCGTGTCGCCCGATCCCAGGAAGTAGTCGTCGGTGGTGCGTGTCTGCTCGTCGGTGGTGAAGACCGACACCGTCGAGGTATCGAAGCCGTCGATGAGCGCGTAGCCGCGTGCGACCAGACGGTCGCACGCGGCTGGATCGGCGAAGCCTTCGACCACGAGGAAGCCGTCGCGGCGATAGGCCTCGCGCTGCGCCTCGCTCAGCACGGGGCTACGCGGTCGTATAGGCGGTCTTGACCGTGGTGTAGAACTCGGCGGCGTAGCGGCCCTGCTCGCGCGGGCCGTAGCTCGAGCCCTTCCGGCCGCCGAACGGCACGTGATAGTCGACGCCCGCGGTCGGCAGGTTGACCATGACCATGCCCGCCTGCGAGGCACGCTTGAAGTCGTTCGCGTGCTTCAGCGAGGTCGTGCAGATGCCGGCCGAGAGGCCGAACTCGGTGTCGTTGGCGACGGACAGCGCCTCGTCGTAGCCCTTCACCCGGATCACGTTGGCGACAGGCCCGAAGACCTCCTCGCGGCTGATCCGCATCTGGTTCGAGGTCTCGGTGAACAGCGCCGGCGAGAGATAGAATCCCTCGGTCTCGCGGTTGAGGCGCTCGCCGCCGAAAGCGAGCTTGGCCCCTTCCTTCTTGGCGATGTCGATATAGCTGATGTCCTGGTCGAGCTGGCTCTGGTCCACCACCGGTCCGATCTGCGTCTCGGGCTTCAGCGCGTCGCCGATCTTCAGCGCCTTCAGGCTGTCGACCATCGCGCCGACGAACTTGTCGTGGATGCCCTCGGTGACGATCAGGCGCGAACTCGCCGTGCAGCGCTGGCCGGTCGAGTAATAGGCGCCCTGCACCGCGCAATTGACCGCGACCTTGAGGTCGGCGTCGTCGAGCACGACCAGCGGGTTCTTGCCGCCCATCTCGAGCTGCACCTTGGCCATGCGCTCGACCGCTGAGCGCGCGACGTTGCGGCCAGTCGGCACCGAGCCGGTGAAGCTGATGCCGGCAACGCGCTTGTCGGCGAGGATCGCGGCGCCGACTTCCGAGCCGCGTCCCATCACCAGGTTGAACACGCCCTTGGGCAATCCGGCGCGGCTGATGATCTCGGCCAGCGCCCAGGCCGAGCCCGGAACCAGATCGGCCGGCTTGAAGACGACGCAATTGCCGTAGGCGAGGGCAGGGGCGATCTTCCAGGCCGGGATCGCGATCGGGAAGTTCCACGGGGTGATCAGGCCGATGACGCCGATCGGTTCGCGCGTGACCTCGACATCGACATTGGGGCGCACCGAGGCGAGCTTCTCGCCGGCCTGGCGCAGCACCTCGCCGGCGAAGAACTTGAAGATGTTGCCGGCGCGGTTGGCCTCGCCGATGCCTTCGGGCTTGGTCTTGCCTTCCTCGCGCGAGAGCAGGGTTCCTAGCTCTTCCTGGCGAGCCAGGATCTCGCTCCCGATCTTGTCCAGGATATCGGCGCGGCCCTGCAGGCCGAAACGTGCCCAGGCGGGGAAGGCGTCATGCGCGGCGGCGATCGCCTGCTTCGCCTGCTCGGCATCGGCGCGGGTGTACTCGCCGATCACGTCGGCCAGGTTGGACGGGTTGATATTGCGAGCGGCATTCTTGCCCTCGACCCACTCGCCCGCGATCAGATTGCGATGAACGGCCATGACGCGCCCCTTGGAATATGCCTGGAAGGATGGCGATTGGCGCCTCGCCGGCCGGGCTTGTCAAGGCGCCTACGAAATGTCCGAGACGGTGACCCGGACGTCGCGCTCTGCGCCGTTGCGGCGGACGCGGAGCGTGACCGAATTGCCGATCCCGACCTGCTCAAGTGCCTTGGCGAAGGCCGCCGCCGTGCGGATCGGCCGGCCGTCGACGGCGACGATGACGTCGCCGAGGGTGGCGTTGCGGTCGATGCCGATCAGCCCGGCCTGCTCGGCGGCGCTGCCCCTGACCACGCCGTAGACCACGAGGCCTTCGGCGCCGAGGCGGGCCGCCACTTCTTCCGGAACCGTCTGGATGCCGATGCCGGGGCGCGGCACGCGCCCATTCCGGATCAGCTGCGGCACGACGCGGTTGACGATGTCGACCGGCACGGCGAAGCCGATCCCGGCCGAGGCCCCTGACTCCGACAGGATCGCCGTGTTGACGCCGATCAGGCGACCGGCGGAATCCAGGAGCGGCCCGCCGGAATTGCCCGGATTGATCGCCGCGTCGGTCTGAATGACGCCAGCGATCTCGCGGCCGCTGCTGGTCGGCAGCGTGCGGTCGAGCGCGCTGACGATGCCGGTGGTGAGCGTCTGCTGCAGGCCGAAGGGATTGCCGATGGCGAAGACCGCCTGACCGATCTTGAGGTCGGCCGAGGTGCCGATGGGGATCGGCGGCAGGCGGTCAGCCGCTTCGGAGACACGCAGCACGGCGAGATCGTGATCCGGCGATACGCCGATGACGCGCGCGGCTATCGGATCGCCCGAGCGGAAACGGATCTGGACCGTGTCGGCACGTTCGACGACGTGGAAATTGGTGACGATGTGTCCGGCCTGGTCCCAGACGAAGCCGGAGCCCGCACCGCGACTCGGCGAACCGCCTTGGGCGCCGAGCTGCGGGCGCCCCTGGCTCTGCGTGAAGATGAAGACGACCGACGGTGAGCTCCGGTTGAACAGCTCGATCGCCGTCGTCTCGAACTGGGCGAGCTCGCCGCGGGGCGCCACCGGACGCGGCTCGACGGCAACCAGCACGAGGTCGGTGTAGAGGCGGTGGCCGATCCAGAGCGTGGCGGCAAGCAGCGCCCAGACGACCGCGAACCGCCAGAAACTGTCGCGCATCAGGACAAGCTCTCCAACGTCCAGCCTCCCGGCCGCGACGTCCACATTGAAAGAGGTTAGTCGGGCGATATCAAGGCTTTCGTCGATGTCACTTGTGTCTGGAAGGGGCTCAAGTCAACCCGTAGCCTCGCACTATGTCCGATGCGGAAACCCTCTATGCCGACCTGGCGGGCCTCGGCCTGATCCGCGCCGGTGAGCGACCGCCGGCGACGCCCCTCACCGGCGGCGTCTCCTCCGACATCTGGAAGGTGGAACTCCCGACGGGACCGATCGCGGTCAAGCGGGCGCTGGCCAAGCTCAAGGTCGCGCAGGACTGGCGGGCGCCGGTCGGCCGCTCCCGCTACGAGATCCGCTGGTTCCGCACCGTGGCGCGTTTTCTTCCCGAGGCCGTGCCGCGGATCGTCGCCGCGGACGAGGGGGCCGGCGTCTTCGCGATGGACTATCTCGATCCGGAGCGCCATCCGCTCTGGAAGCGCCAGCTGCTCGACGGCAAGGTCGTGGTCGCGACGGCCGAGGCGGTCGGCGACCGGTTGGCGCGCATCCATTCGGAGACGGCGCGTGACAAGTCGATCGCCGCTCAATTCCCCACGGACGCGATCTTCCACGACATCCGCCTGTCGCCCTATCTCGAAGCGGCTGCGACCAGACATCCCGACCGCGCCGAAGCGCTCGCGCGTATCGTCTCCACCACGGCGACGACGAAGCGCACGCTGGTCCATGGCGACGTCAGCCCCAAGAACATCCTGGTAGGCTCCGGCGGTCCCATCTTCCTCGACGCCGAATGCGCCTGGTTCGGCGATCCTGCCTTCGATCTCGGCTTCTGCCTCAACCATCTGCTGCTGAAATGCCTCGTGCGTCCGGAAGCCCGCACGGCGCTGTTCGCCTCGTTCGACGCGATGAGCCGGCGCTATCTCGGCGGCGTGGACTGGGAACCGGCGGCGAACATCGAGGCAAGAGTCGCGACCTTGCTGCCCGGTCTTCTCCTCGCGCGTGTCGACGGCAAGTCGCCGGTCGAGTACGTGACGGCGGCGGATGACAAGGAGCGTATCCGCCGCGCTGCGCGCCATCTGCTGGGCCAGCCGGTCGCACGTCTCGCCCTCGTCGCCGAACGCTGGAAACAGGAACTCACATGACCTCCACCCGGATCGCTCATGTTCACGGCCGGCGGATCTGGGATTCGCGCGGGCGGCCCACGGTCGAAGCCGAGGTGCGCCTTGAAGGCGGTGCCGTCGGGCGCGCCATCGCGCCCGCCGGAGCCTCGACCGGCTCGGGCGAGGCCGTCGATCTCCGCGACGGAGGCAAGCGTGTCGGCGGCTACGACGTGGCACGCGCCGTCGCGCATGTCTCCGGCGAGATCGCGGCGACCATCAAAGGTCTCGAGGCAACGGACCAGGCCGGGATCGACGCGCGTCTGATCGAGCGCGACGGCTCTTCGAACAAGGGGCGCCTCGGCGGCAATGCGCTGATCGCCACCTCGATGGCGGTTGCGCACGCGGCGGCTGCGGCGGCCAATCTGCCGCTCTGGAAATATCTCGGCGGTGCCGGACCGTTGCCCCTGCCGGAGATTCAGATCTTCGGCGGCGGCGCGCATGCCGGGCGTCGCGTCGATCTGCAGGACTTCATGGTCATCGCCATTGGCGCGACCGAGTTCGCCCAGGCGCTCGACTGGACGGCCGAGGTCTATCTCGCCGCCGGCAAGCTGATGAAGGATGCCGGCAAGCTCGCCGGTGTCGCCGACGAGGGCGGCTTCTGGCCAGTCTTCGATTCCAACGAGGAGGCGATCGAGACTCTGGTCCGGGCCATCGAGAAGGCCGGCTTCACGCCTGGAGTCGAGATCGGCATCGCGCTCGACATCGCCGCCAGCGATTTCGGACGCGGCGGCCGCTACAAGCTGGCGAAGGACGGACGCGAGCTCGACTCCGACGGCATTTCCGAGATGCTGCTCGGTTGGCTCAAGCGCTACCCGATCGTCTCGATCGAGGATCCGCTGGCCGAGGACGATCCCGAGGCGTTCGCGCGCTTCACCAAGGCCGCGGGCAGGAAGGTGCAGGTCGTCGGCGACGATTTCATCGTGACCAATGCGAAGCGCATCGCCGAGGCGGCGAAGATCGGTGCCTGCAACACCGCGCTGATCAAGCCGAACCAGGCCGGTACGCTGACCGAGACCCTGGCGGCGCTGAAGGAGGCGAGGCGGGTCGGCTACGGCGCCATCGTCTCGGCGCGCTCCGGCGAGACCGAGGACGTGACCATCGTCCATCTCGCCGTCGGCTGGGGCGCACCGCAGCTCAAGGTCGGTTCCTTCACGCGCTCTGAGCGCATGGCCAAATGGAACGAGGGGCTCCGCCTCGGCGAGGCGATCGGCGGGCGCATCCCGCCCGCCAACGCGTTCGCCTGGGGCCGCTAGGCGGCGACCTTCTCCAGAAGCTTCCGCCTAAGCGGCATCTGGGTCATGCGGTTGACGTGGTCGAGCACGTCCTGGCCGAACTTCTGCTTCACCAGGCCCTGATAGCTCGGGCTGTTGAAGTAGGCCTGCCAGGCGTGGTCGCGAAAGGCGAGGATCTCGGCCGCGGTCAGGAACTTGGTGCGGAGCGGCTTCGACTCGTAGCCGTGCTGCGAGTAGTGGTGCCATTTCTCCGGCAGCTCGAGCTTGGCCTCGACCGCCATGCGGTAGAGCGGCGATCCAGGATAGGCCATGGCCGAATAGAAGTTCCCGAACTCGCAATTGAGCGCGAGCGCCATGTCCAGCGTCTCCTGCATGCGCTCATGCGTGTCGTCGGGCAGGCCGAAGATGTAGTTGCCGAGCACATGGATGCCGGCATCCTTGATGCGGTTGACGGTGTCGGCGATGTCGTTCTGGTCGTACTTCTTCGCAGCGCCGTCGCGTACGTCGGCCGATGCGCTCTCGATGCCGAGGCAGAGCCAGCGGAACCCCGCCTTGCGTAGCTTCTCCAGGAACTGGTCCTGCACCGTGTCGACGCGCGCATAGGCCCAGATGTTGAGATCGTAGCCGCGCTCGATCAGCAGGTCCGAGATGCCGAGCACGTGGCGCTTGTTGAGCACGAACATCTCGTCGACGAACTTGATGTTCTTGACGCCGTAGTTGCGCACGAGGTGGTCGATCTCCTTGACCACGACCTCGGGGCTCCACATCCGGTACGAGGACTTCCCGAAGGGCGCGTTGATGCAGCAGAACGAGCACTTGTAGGGGCAGCCGAGCGAGGTGTGGATCGCCGCATAGGGCGACCGGTCGTGGATGTGATCGAAGGAATGCCAGTTGTGCGAGCGGTAGTTCCGGGGATCCATCATGTCCCAGGCGATGCCGGGCATCTCCTCGTCGAGATCGACGAGCAGCGCCTCCGACTCGCCCGGCGCCATGATGTGGCCTTCCTTGCGCCACCAGAGCGAGGGGATCTTCGAGAAATCGGTCTCGCCGGCCTTCAGGGCCTGCATGGTCTTCCAGATCGTGACCGGGCCTTCGCGGTCGCAGACGAAGTCGATCGACTCCTCGCGCATGGTCTGCTCGGGAAGGGCTGCCAGATGCGTGCCCGTCATCATGATCTTGATCGACGGGTCATGGCTGTGGATCAGCTGCGCCACCCGTCCGGCGGCGCTCATGTTCTGGGTCGAGGCCGAGGGCTGGAAGCCATAGACGACTACCACGACCAGGGTCGGGTCGTAGTCCTTGGCGACTCGTTCGGCGACCTGGGCCGAGTTCAAACGCTCGGCGGGGCCGTCGATGATCGCGACCGAAGCGCCGCGCTTGCGCGCGTAGGTCGAGAAGAGACCGGCGAAGACGGGAGGCTCGATAGCGCTGAACTCGTCACCAAGCCCTTGATAAATCTGGGCCGGCTCGCCCGGATTGATGAACAGAATATCGACTTTTTCGGCCATGGATCACTTCCGTCGGCGAGCGCTTGGATGTCAGACGCCCAGTCGCCTGCAATCGTCGCGCCACATATGGGCGCTAACAAGCTCTCCTTGCAGGGGAAACTATCATCGCCGGTTCCGGGGCCGTAGCGGAAAAAGCGGGGGGAGCTCGCGCACCCGGTTCGGTCGGCAAGACTTGCCCGGCCAAAGACGCCCCTTTGCCCACCTCGGACCTGAATTGCCGGCATCGGGTCGACTTGTGTCAATGTTCTCAGGGTGTTGCGGCGAGTTTGAGTGGCACGGTGATTGCTTCGAGAAGCGTGCCCGAACCGGGCGAACCACGTCTGGACCGCGTCAATGGCCTTGTCGCCGCTCAACTCTCTGAACACGTCGCTGTCCAACTCCCTGTCTGGACTGCGCGCCGCCCAGTCCGGCATCGAGACGGTGTCGCGGAACGTCGGCAACGCCAATTCCGAGTACTACACGCGCAAGATTCAGGGCCAGCTGCCGAATGTCGTCGGCGGAGTCGGCCAAGGCGTGCAGCTGCCCGCCGTCAGTCGCGAGGTCGACCTCTATCTCCAGCGGGATGCCCGCGATGCGAGCTCCCGCACCGCGCGCCTCGGCGCCATCAACGAGTTCCTCGCCAGGCTCGAGAAGATCTACGGACAGCCCGGGGACGCGATCTCGCTCGGCGGGCGCATGGCGGAGCTGCGCAGCTCCTTCGAAGACCTCACCAACCATCCCGATAACACGACCTCGCAGACCGACGTCCTCAACAGGGCGATGGCGCTGGCGAGGACCTTCTCCGACACCACCAACAGCATCCAAGCGATGCGCACCCAGGTGGAGCAGGAGATCGCCAACTCGGTCGCCAACGTCAACACGGCGCTGGACAACATCGAGAGCCTTAACACCGAGATCGCCAAGAACCGCAACGCCGGTATCTCCAGCGCCGATCTCGAGGACCAGCGCGACCAGCAGGTTGCCAATCTCGCCAAGGAGATGGGCATCCAGACCTTCGTCCGCGCCGACGGACGCCTCGCGGTGCTTACCGAGTCGAGCCGCTTCCTGCTGGATCAGACGGCGACGACGGCAAGCTTTACGCAGAAGGGCACGATCGTCGCAGCCGACGTCTACTCGACGGCGCCGGCGGCTGGCTTCAACGCGACCCTGAACGGCATCACGATCCCGAACCCCGGCGGCGGTGCGGCGATCGATATCACGAGCTCGATCACGCGCGGCCGGCTCGCCGACCTGTTCGCCCTTCGCGACACCATCCTGCCGCAGGCGCAGGCGCAGATCGACGATCAGGCGGCACGGCTGACTCTCGCTTTCGAAGGCACCGGCACCGGCTTCGCCGGCACCGCGATCACCCTCCTCTCCGATACCGCCGCGGCCGCCGGTCCGCCGAAAGCGGCCTTCACCAACACCGCAGCCAATACCGTCGGCTATGCCGGGCGGATCATCACCAACCCGATCTTCGACACGGCAGGCAATCTCTGGCGGCTCCGCGACGGCACCAACAGCACCGCGGTCGCGACCGAGAGCACCTTCCGCGGCGACCAGACCCAGCTTCGCTCCGTGCTGACGATGTTCGAGACGGCGCAGACTTACACCGCCGCGAACGGGCTCGGCACCTCGCATACGGTCGAGGCCGCGGCCAACGCCTTCACCGGCTTCCAGGCGACGCAGACCGCGAGCTATCGGAACGCCGAAGACGACCAGACCACGGTCACCGACGCGCTCAAGGAGCAGCTTCGGGACAAGAGCGGCGTCAATGTCGACGAGGAGCTGAGCCGGATGATCCAGCTGCAGAATTCCTATTCGGCCTCGGCGCGCGTGATGACGACGGTGACGCAAATGCTCGACGAACTGCTGCGTATCGGCCGGTAGCGGCTGATGGAGAAGCATCATGGCTAGCGGTATTAACAGCGTCGCGACCCTCTCGCAGAACCTGCTTCTGCAGAGCAATGTCCGCAACATCCAGCACCAGCTGGACAAGGTTCAGCTGCAGATCGCCTCGGGCAAGAAGACCGACGTCTACTCTGGGCTGGGATCGACCTCGCGCATCACGCTCGACTTCCACCGGCAGAAAGAGCAGATTCAGAACTATCGCGACTCCATCGCGGCAAGCCAGGCGCGGATCGGCGTGGTCGACAAGGCGCTGACGCGGCTGACCGAGATCGCGACCGAGTTCCGCTCGAAGTTCTTGCAGAACCGCCCGTATATGAGCACGGACCCGACCGTGCGTGCGGTCTTCAAGGACGAGGCGCAGTCGGCCCTGCGCGAGATCAACCAGCTCCTAAATACGCCTTTTGAGGGTGGTTATCTCTTCTCGGGCCGCCTGAGCACGACGTCGCCGATGGTCGATCCGGGAGATACCGCAACCGCGCTCACGCCATTGGCCGTCGTCAATGATATCGTGAACGTCACTGCGGGCACCAACTACGTCGCCAACGGCGCCAACACCGCCTTCAACGCGGTCGTCACCGCGCTGACCCCGAGTGCCGCCGCTTATACCGGCACTGCTCCCAACAGATACCCCTATCGTGGCGACAACGCGACCTTCTCCAACACACCGCCCTTCACCAATGCGCTGACGGTACGAGTCGATGAAGGCACCGATATTGCCTACACCGTCCGCGGCGACGACCCGGCCATTGCCGCCCTTCTGCAGGGCGTCTACACCTTCGCGACGACCGACTACAGCGCGGCGCAGGAGGCCGCCTTCTTCCAGATGATGGACGCGGCGAGCTTCCGCATCGACCAGGCGCTCGAGGGCTCGAGCCTGGTTGCGCCGACGGGCGTCATCAACGCCGGCGGCACCTTCGACGGCCTGCGTTCGCGCCTCGGAACGATCGGCGCTATCGAGAACCGCATGAAGTCGATCGACCTGCAGCATGAGCAGCGGCTGACGCTGATCGACAACGAACTCGGTCGCCTCGAGGACGCCGATCCCTACGAGGCGATCTCCAAGCTGCAAGGCCTCCAGTCGCAGCTGAGCTCGAGCTTCCAGGTGACCGCGATCCTGAAGGATCTAACTCTGTCGAATTTCATTTAAAATCTGATACTTAAGGCTTAAATAACCGATTGTTGCCGCGCCTGAATAAATTGTTATCGGGGATCTAGACAAACCGCGAACCCGACCCTATTGTAAAGGGGCTAGAAAGGGGTTTCGCTCGCGATGCAGATCGCAGCTTTGACAGGAGCAGGCTTGCGTTTGCCGGAAGTCGTTCGCGACTCCGGGCAGACGGCTGCGCCCGCGGCGACAGAGGTGCCGCGGGAATCCTATCTGAGCCCCGTTGTCCGGTTCGATAAGCAAGCTCGCGTCATGGTCTTCCAGTTCCGCGACAGCGAGACCGGAGACGTCACCAAGCAGTATCCGTCGGAGAAGGTCGTGAAGCTCTATCGCGACAACGCTCCGAAGGACGTGCCGGTGACGCCGGCCACGCCTCGCAGCGGCGAGGGAGCACCCGAGACCGTCAGCGCATCGGAAGGTGGAGCGGAAGCTGCACCGACCCCTGCGCCGGCGACGAGCGGCGGATCGACCGAGAGTTCCAGCGCCCCGGAGCCGGCGACCGGCACTGGCGGCACTGGCGGGACGGATAGGGTAAGCCTGACAGCCTGACGGGCAAAATGCCCGTGAACTGACCTCTACTCCCGCCGGGTTCCGCCACGGAACGCCGGGCGGGCCTTCGCGTCCGAAGGAGTTGAGCGCATGGCTCGGCCGCGCCATATCGGCATCGTCGGATGCTCGGCCGAGGGCGCGGCGCTCTGCTACCGCACCATCTGCACGGAAGGGGCGACGCAGCTCGGCGGGCACGCCCATCCGGAGGTGTCCCTGCACACCCACTCCCTCGGCGAGTACGTGGCATGCCTCGAGCGAAACGACTGGCGGGGCGTCGGCGAGCTTATGCTGTCGTCGGCTCGGAAGCTCGTGCAGATCGGCGCCGACTTCCTGATCTGCCCCGACAACACCATTCATCAGGCCCTGCCCCTCATCGAGTCGCGGTCTCCAGCGCCGTGGCTGCACATCGCCGAGGTCGTCGCGGCGCATGCCGTCGATCGCGGCTTCAAACGTCTCGGGCTGACCGGAACACGCTGGCTCGTAGATAGCGACGTCTATCCCGAGAAGCTGACCGCGCGCGGCCTCGGCTATGTGAGGCCGAGCATGGCGGAACGCGAGGAGATCAACCGGATCATCATGGACGAGCTGGTCCGCGGCATGTTCAGGTCGGAGGCGACCGCCTATTTCCAGCGCGTCATCCGGGGCATGAAGGAGGAAAGCTGCGACGCGGTGATTCTCGGCTGCACCGAGATCCCGCTGATCGTGAGCGACGCGAACGCGGCGCTGCCGACGCTCGACTCAACCCGTCTTCTCGCGCGGGCGGCGCTGCGACGCTCGGTCGAGCGAGAGAGCGCGCCAGCATGACGAAACGGCCGGCGAGGATGCCCGCCGCTTCCGAGGAACAATGACGTCGCGGTCGCGCGCGACGGCTCAGGCGCGCAGATCCATGGTGAGCGAGATGCCCTTCTGCTCCTTCCAGCCGGAGCCGACGATGCCGTTCGAGCCGTAGCTCGCATGCTCGACGCGCTTCTGCTTGACCGCGTCGACCACTGTCTGGATCACGCGCTCGCTGACGGTCTTGCATGCCTTGACCGCGCGCTCATTGGCTTCGGCCGTCTTGCGGAAGCGGGCGAGCATCTCGCGGAGCCCTTGGCGCTGGCTCTCGCTCAGGATCGACAGCGGCGCCGGATCCTCGACCATCTGCTGATGCAGATGCGAGTAGATCTCGGCCAAGCGCTGCTTTTCGGCGGCGATGGGCGCCGACTCGCTGATCTTGACGCGACGCAGCAGCTCGGTCTCCTGGGACATGACGGTCTCCAGGCGCTCGAGCACCGTGACGAGCTCGTTAAGCCGGGCTGCGGGGTTGGACATTTTGACTGGCCTCCTGGAACTGCAGCAGGACGGAGCGGACGACCTGATCGGCAATGCCGATGCCGCCTGCCTTCGAGATGGACTTGCCGTATTCGTCGACGAGGAGCGATCGGTAGGTTTCCTCGGCGTGGCCGCCGCCGAACAGACCGTCGGCTTTGATGCCGGAGAACATGTGGCTGAGCATCTGCGAGAGGAACATCGACTCGAATTCCTGGCCGGTCTTCTTGAGTGCCGCCAAGTCCTTCGGGTTCTTGACGTCGAAGGACTTCATCGGCTGGACGTTCTTCAGCGTCTGCGCGTCCATGCCGGCGGCGGGGAGGGCGGAGGTCATCGGCTCATCCTCACATCAGCACGATCTCGGCCTGGAGCGCTCCAGCGGCCTTGATCGATTGCAGGATCGAGATCATGTCGCGCGGGCTGACGCCGAGCGCATTCAGCCCGTCGACGAGCTCCTGGAGCGTGACGCCGGCGCGCATGACGCCGAACTTCTTGCCTTCGCCCGAGTCGACGTCGATCTGCGTGCGCGGCACCACCTGCGTCGTGCCGCCTTGCGAGAACGCTTCGGGCTGCGAGACCTGCGGCGTCTCGGTGATGCGGATGGTCAGGTTCCCCTGGGCGATAGCGACCGTCGAGATGCGCACGTTCTCGCCCATGACGATGGTTCCGGACTGCTCGTCGATGACGACCTTGGCGACCTGGTCCGGCGCGACACGCAGCTGCTCGACATCCGTCAGCAAGCCGACCACGTCGTTCTGATAATTGACCGGAATCTGCATCGCGACGGTGCCGGGATCGAGCGAGCGAGCGGCGGGGACGCCGACGAACGCGTTGATCGCCTGGGCGACGCGGCGAGCCGTGGTGAGATCGGGGTTACGGAGCGCGATGCGCACGAGATCGAGCTGGGTCAGCTGGAAGGCGACCTCGCGCTCGACGATCGCGCCGTTGGCGATGCGGCCGGCGGTCGGTACGCCCCGGCTGACCGACGCGCCCTGGCCCTGGGCGGAGAAGCCGGAGACCGCGACCGTGCCCTGCGCGATCGCGTAGACCTCGGAATCGGCACCGACCAGCGGCGTCACCAGGAGCGTCCCGCCCAGCAGGTTGCCGGCGTCGCCGAGCGTGGAGACGACAATGTCGAGGCGCGTGCCCTGGCGGGCGAAGGGGGGGAGGGTCGCCGTCACCATGACGGCGGCGATGTTCTTAGTGCGGAGGCTGTCGTTACGCGCGTTCACGCCGAGGCGGTCGAGCATGCCGACCAGGCTCTCCTTGGTGAACACCGAGTTCTGCAGCGAGTCGCCGGTGCCGTTGAGGCCGACGACTAGGCCGTAACCGACCAGCATATTGTCGCGAATGCCTTCGAAGTCGGCGATATCCTTGATCCGCGACTGTGAAAGGGCGCTCGCCGGTGCGAGCGCGAGCAGCACCAGGAAGGCGGCGAGAAGTCGGCCGAGCTTGAAAGGAAATACCGGTCGGGCAGTCATGAAGCACTCCTTGCGGCTCCTTCTGATGCCAGAACCATGCCACGGAAAGGGAAGGGAAATTCGCCGAGTTCCGCCGCCTTTCCGGCCCTCAGCGGGTAACCGGGAAGGCGTGGCCCGGCAGAATTTGCCGGGAGGGGCGATACCTCATCTATGTTAGAGTGCCGTTCGCACGCGACCGTTTAACTTGTTGCTCCCGCTGTTTCCGTAACGATATATAGGGGGCGTTACGGACAGGAGGCCCATGAAAGTCGATCCGACGGGCACAGCGAAGGCTGCCTCGGTCCGCCGCTCCGATAAGGGGGCCCAGGCGAAGCCGGGCGAGTTCTCGAAGCTGCTCGGGGGCCTCGACGAGCCGGAAGCCCCGCGCGCGACCGGCGCGACCGCGATGGTCGACCCTCTGATGGGGTTGCGCGACGCCACCGACCGCTCGGGCGGTCGGTCGAAGAAGCGAGCCGAAGACATGCTCGACCGGCTGGAAGAGATTCGGGTCGGCCTGCTCGAGGGCGGCATCCCGCGCGACCGGCTTGAGGCACTCGACCAGCTGGTGCGCGAGCAACGCGATCAGGTCGCCGATCCGCGGCTCTCCGAGATCCTGGACGAGATCGAACTTCGCGCCCGAGTCGAGCTCGCGAAGCTGGACAGCCAGGGCTAGACCCGACGCTCGTGTCACCTCGGCCTCTGAGGCCTTTGATAAAATTGTCATATTTTTCAATGGCCTGCGGCTCACGTTAGGGCGCGTGCGACGCTTGATGCCCGCAGGCACCCTCTGTATGCTCCGCGCGCCTTCAGGGTAGGCACAGCAAGAGGGCATCCGTGGCTTCGAAGAATTCGCTGCCGATTAAGCTTCCGCCTCACTACCGCCCCTCCGACGAGGAGGAGTTCATGAACCCGCAGCAGCGGGAGTACTTCCGCCAGAAACTGCTGCGCTGGCGCGAGGAGTTGTTGCGGGAAGCGAACATCACCTTGCGTCACCTGACCGAGGAGAATCTGCAGCAGCCCGACATGGCCGACCGCGCCTCGCTTGAAACCGATCACGCGATCGAACTTCGCACCCGTGATCGCGAGCGCAAGCTGATCTCCAAGATCGACGAGGCGCTGCAGCGCATCATCGACGGTACCTATGGATATTGCGAAGAGACCGACGAGCCGATTTCGCTCCGCCGGCTCGAAGCGCGCCCGATCGCGACGCTGAGCCTCGAGGCGCAGGAGCGCCATGAACGGCTCGAGCGGACGCACCGGGATGACTGATCGGGGCGGGCGCGGCCGCGCCGCCTACATCGAGTCGACGACGGCCAGCACCGCACGATAGTCGCGACCTTTGAGCAGCGGCCCGATCTGGTCGAGATGCTGCTGGAGGACTCGTCCGCCGCTGCGGACGAACCGGGCGAAGTACTGGAAGATCTCGTTGAGGAGGGTGTCCAGGCGTTCGTCGACGACGTAGCACTTGCGGCAAAGCTCGGGCATCTGCGAGGTGTCGTTGGCGATGTGGGCGCGTCTGAGCGCGCGGATGTGCTCATTGTTGAGCGCGGTATCGACCGTCTCCGTCTTGAAGTCGCCGAAGATCAGCTCCCCGTTGTAGTCGCGACAGCACGTCGTGATGCTGCCGTCCTTCAGGATGTGGGGGCGGTTCCAGAGCAGGCCGCATGGCGAGTTCTGAACGTAGTGCTCCTCGAAGTAGTTCGCCGCGAAGAAGTAGTCGTTGCGCGGTGCGAGCGAATTCACGAAGCCGAAGCCGAAATTCTCGAAGCTGGTGAGGAACGAGAAAACCTCTGGGATCAGGCCGATCTCGTGGAAATTGTCCTTCGAGATGGTGTTGTTGACGAACACCGGGAAGGGATTGTTCGAGCGCCTGTTCCTCTCGGCGAAGAGGTTGAGATTCTCGATCAGAGTCTCCCATTTGCCCCCGAACCGGATCAGTTCGTAGACCTGCTTGGAGGCGGCGTCGATCGAGGGGCGGATTGTGCCGATGATGTCGCGATACTCGAACAGCGTATCGATATGCCGATCCATCATCAGGCAGTTCGACGACAGGAACCGCACGATGCCGCCATGCTTCCTCAGGATCGCGAGATAATCGGGAAGGCGTTTGTTGGCCAGCGGGTCGCCGATCGTATGCAGCGCGACGTCGACAGGACCGGACCTCGCCAGCTTCGCAACGATCTCCTCGAACAGCGAAAGCTTCATGAGGCCCTTGGGGCGGCTGGCTTCTGAAGTTCTGCACATCACGCAATCGATGTTGCAGGAGTCGTTGATCTCGATCGTAGCCGCCGAATCCTGTGCCCGAACGAACTCGTTCACCTGACCACGTTTGGCGTCGTAGTAGTCGCGCGACGAGATATGCTCGAGACTGTCGAGAAGCGCGACAATGCGAGCACGGGAGACGACGCGTCCATCGTCGCCGGGTTCGTCCGAGATCTTCGCCATCACCTCTCCGCGCAGCAGGCGCGAAGGGCCATGCGCAGGATTGACCGAAATGGCGCGAGCGGCCTCGATCAGGGTGGTCAGCGGATCAGAGCGCGAGATTCTGGCGAAGGCATGGTTGAAAAGAAAATCGTCGACGGAAGGATCGAGCGCGAGGGATCGCTTGATCGCGGCGAGACCCTCGTCCGTCCGTCCTCGGCCCAGCGCGATCAGGCCGACGAGATGGTTGGCCCAGGCGCTCTCCGCTCCGGTTGCCAGCGCATCGCGGCAGAGGCGATCCGCCTCGTCCACTCGTCCGGCCCGAAAATGCTCGAGCGCAAGAGCAGTAGTGCGACTCGCGGCTTCGCGAGTCGGCTCCTTGGAGGTCGTCTCATCGGGAAGGGTGCTGGCCGTCGCCAACATGCGATGCTCGCGGCTCCTGTGGTTCGTCGCCGGCCGTTCAGCGCGATGCGACGCACCTCGGAACCTGGACCCGCGATCCCCTCAAGTCAAGGGAAGGGCCGGTGCCTTTCGGCACCGGCCCTCTTTTCCGTTGCGGCCGGCGGGGTGGGGGAAACCGGCGCGCCTCGGAGAGCGGCTCCTGCCGATCAGAAGGGCAGGAGGATGTCGAGGACCTGCGAGCCGTAGCGCGGCTGCTGCATGTCGGTGATGTGGCCGCGGCCGCCGTAGGAGATCCGCGCCTCGGCCATCTTCTCGTAGGAGATGGTGTTGAGCGTGGTGATGTCCGCCGGTCGGATGACGCCGGCGATCTGCAGCTCGCGGACCTCGTAGTTGACCCGGACCTCCTGGCGTCCGATGACCACCATGTTGCCGTTGGGCAGGAGCTGGGTGACGGTCGCGGCGACCTTGAGGTTGATCTCTTCGCTGCGGTCGATCGTGCCCTTGCCTTCGTTCGAGAGCGACGACGACATGTCGACGAGGGTCTGGTTGTCCGTTCCCGGCAGCGCCCTGTTGATGAGGCCCTGCAGGCCGAACAGGTTGTTCAGGCTGGCGCTGTCGGTGTTGGTGCGGGCCCGGGTCGTGGTGTTCTCGAGCTCGCCCTTGTCGTTGATCTCGATCAGCACGGTCAGGATGTCGCCGACGCGGCTGGCGCGCTGGTCCTTGAAGAAGCCGCGCGATCCCGCCGCCCACAGCGAAGCCGGCTGGCGCTCGGCGGTCAGCGGGGGCGGCATCGGCATGCTGACCGGACGATAGCCGGCCGAGGCCTGCGGGTTCTGGATCGCCGTCATGTCCGGCTTCTCGCCGATGCCGGCCAGGCGATCGAGCGCAGAGCAGCCGGCGAGGGCGACGACGGCAAGTCCGAGAGAGGCGAGGCGGGCGAGACGCATGGACGCGATTCCTTCTGGAGTCTTGTCGTTCAGCGCTGAACGGTGCGCGACAGGGAGGAGGCGGCGGCCGAGAGGGGGCCGGTGATGACCGTGACCTCGCCGGGACCCGTGACGCGCCCTTCGACCGTGCGGTTGCTCTTCGGGTTCTGCACCCGGATCGTCTGGCCCTCGCCGCCGTCTTCGAGCGCCTTGCCCTGGACGGTGAGCGTCATCGACCGCGTGCGCAGGATCATGGTCACGCTCTCGTTGCGCTGGACCAGGGTGAAGGCGCCGACATCGGCCTGGCGGATCGGCTGGCCGGCCTGGATCGGACGCTTCGGCGTCTTGCCGATAATGTCCTCGAGCAGGGTCACGTTGTTGGCGAGCATCGGGCCCGAGCGCATCTTGACCCAGCTCAGATCGGAGGCGCGGACGATCTCGTTCGGCATCATCCGGCGGGTGAAGACCGGGACGTCGATCATCGTGTGCGCGCGGCCGGCGACACGCACGCGGTCGGCGCGCGGCTCGTCCGCGGGGGCCCGGAACTCCGCGATGAAGGAGCGGCTGTCCGGATCGTAGTGGTTGAGCTCGACCGCGACGGTCGGAGCCTGGACCTCGGAAACGTAGAGCTGGTAGGCGCGGCTCGCGATCTCGAACTCGAGCTCGCCGGTCACGCCCTTCGCCGCCAGGGCCTTCCTGAGCGCGGCATCGACCGTCGCCTTCGAGACGAGCTGGCCCTGGCGCTCGAGCACGACCTTGTCCATGTAGGTCTGCGGCTTCCAGTCGAGTCCGTGCATGCGGGCGAAGGCCGCGAGCTGAGAGGGCTGGTAGGTGAGCGAGTTGCCGGGGGCCGGCGCCTGGTCGACGCGGATCTCTGCCTTTTCGGCCGCGATGTTCTCGAACAGATCGCCGAGGCGGACCATGTCGCCGGAAACCTGGGCCTTGAGCTTCAGGACCGGCTTGCCGAGGTCGGCGACGCTCGCCGAAAGAGGCGCGAGCGCGACGGGGAGGGCGAGAGCGAGAAGGCGAAGCGTGCGGATCATTTTGTTAGGCTTTCGGGTCAGCGGACTACTTCAGCTGGTTGATCGTCGACATCATGTCGTCGGCGGACGAGATGACCTTCGAGTTGAGCTCGTAGGCGTGCTGGGCGGTGATCAGGTTGGTGATCTCGGCGACCGCGTTGATGTTCGAGGCTTCGAGGAAGCCCTGCTGGATCGTGCCGAAGCCGAGCGCGGCGGCGGTGCCGGCGACCGGGGCGCCCGAGGCGGGCGTCTGCAGCATCAGGTTCTGACCGACCGACTCGAGACCAGCGACGTTCGGGAAGTTGGAGAGCGTGAACTGGCCGAGGAGCTGCGGAGCCACCACGCCGTCGAGCTTGGCGTAGACCTGACCGGCAGCGTTGATAGAGATGTCGAGGGTGTTCTGCGGCACCGTGATGCCGGGCAGCACGGTGAAGCCGTCCTGGGTCACGATCTGGCCGGTCGGCGAGAGCTGGAAGGAGCCGGAGCGGGTGTAGGCGGTCTGGCCGTTCGGCAGCTGGATGTTGAAGAAGCCCTCGCCGCGGATGCCGACATCGAGCGTGTTCTCGGTTAGCTGCAGCGTGCCCTGCTGGTTCAGCCGGTACACCGCCGCGGCGCGAACGCCGAGGCCGACCTGCAGACCGGAGGGGACGATCGTGCCCGCTTCCGACGATGCCGAACCGACGCGCCTCTGATCCTGATAGAGCAGGTCCTGGAACTCGACACGGGACCGTTTGAACGCGGTCGTGTTCAGGTTGGCGATGTTGTTGGAGATCACCTCGACGTTGGTCTGCTGGGCCAACATTCCGGTGGCGGCGATGGTGAGGGCACGCATGGCGATTAAGCTCCCTTAGATTCCTTAAGCGGCGCCCGAAGGCCTGCCGAGGCGACGAACGGCGTCGCGCTGACGATTGTGTTCCTGATCGATAATGTTGTTCGCCTGCTGGTAGCCGCGAACCACCTCGGTCATCCGCGAGAGCTCGAACATCGGGACCACGTTGGAGTCCTCGACGACGCCCTGGACGACCTTGGCCTGGGGAGCGCGCTGCGGCGCTTCGTTGGCGATCAGGAGGCTGTTGGGACCGCGCTTGAGCTGGCGGTCGTTGGCGAAGCCGACGATCTTCATCTGGCCGACGACCTGGGTCCCGGCAAGGATGGTGCCGTCGCCGGCGACGCGGATATCGCCGGCGTTCGGCGGGATCGTGATCGGGCGGTTGTCGGCGCCGAGCACGCCGTTGTCGGTCTGGGTGACCAGGCGGCTATTGGCGTCGAGCTTGAAGTTGCCGTTGCGCGTGTAGCGCTCGCCGCCCGGCGTCGCGATGGCGAAGTAGCCGGCGCCGCGGATGCCGAAATCGTAGTTGTTGTCGGTGTTCCTGAGGGGGCCGTCCGAGGTGTTCATCATCAGGCCCTGGTCGATGACCTGGGACACGTACTCGGTCGGGGAGGTCTTGGTCAGGACTTCCTTGAACAGGGGCGCTTGGGACTTGTAGCCGGAGGTGTTGGCGTTCGCGATGTTGTTCGCCAGGGACTCCATCTCACGGCGCAGCACCGCTTGGCGCGCGATCGCAAGATACATCGTGGATTCCATGACACTCCTCAGCGAACGGGTTCGACGCCGCAGAGAAATGCAGGAACCGGGCCAGGGAGTTTCGTCAGTGCTCCAAAGGGGTTAGGGGCGATGGAGCGACCCGGAAACCGGGGCTTTCGAAGGCTTGGAGCCGGACTCGACCCGGCAAGACTTGCCCGGCTTTCAGGCGCGAATCTCGAAGCTTTCCGGCGGCATTCCCGCGACGTAACGTCGAAATGCGACCCTATATGCCTTCTCGAGGTTGCCGGCGAGCCGCGCCTGGTCGAAAAGCGGCCAAGTCCTGAGATTCTGGCGCAGCCTGGCCTTGAGCCCCTGGAGCCGGTGCCGGTCGGTGGCCAGCGCCACTGCCATCCGCTCGAAGGCCTCGGGGCTTTCGCAGGTGAGCTCCTCCAGCCCGATGCCGGCATTCAGGCTCGCGCCGACCCGGCGCGCGAAGGTCGAGCCGCGGACGGTGAGCACCGGGACCCCGCCCCAGAGGGCATCGAGGCTCGTCACGCCCGAGGCGTAGACAAAGGTGTCGAGGAAAAGGTCGGCGAGCGCCAGCCGCGCCATGTGCGTCGGCTTCTCGGCCAGGGATGAGAAGACGAGGCGAGAAGGATCGACGCCCCGTGCTTCCGCCTCACGCTGCATGTTGGCGACTGCCTGGGGCGTGTCCCAGTGGTTCATCCAGAGGACGCTGCCCGGCACTTGCTTCAGGATCCGCATCCAGACGTCGAAGCAGGTCGGCTCGATCTTGTAGAAATGGCCGAAGTTGCAGAAGACGGCGCCATGCTCGGGCAGGCCCCAGCTTTGCCGGTTGGTCACGATCTCCGCCTTGGGCAGGGGCGCCGCCGGGTAGTAGCAGGGCGGCAGCCGGATCAGCCGCTCGCGATAGCCGGCATCGTCATGCGCGTCGAGCAGCTCGCGGTCGGCCACCACATAGTCGACGAAGCTGGTCCCGGTCGGGCCGACATAGTTGTGATAGAGCATCTGGATCGGTGCCGGGCGCTCGCTCGCGATCTCGAGCGTGAGCAGCCCGCTTGCGCTGTTCACGTAGCCGTCGAGGTCGACCAGGACGTCGATGCCGTCGCTGGCGATCATCCGCGCGATCGCCGCCGGCGACTTGTCGTCGATTGAGCGGAACGAGTGCGCCTCGCGCTTGAGTCCGGCCTGGACCGCATCGTCGCGCGTCAGACCGTAGAGGTAGATTTCCACTTGGCTGCGATCGTGGCCCTGCAGCACGCCGGTCAGGCTGTAGCCGATGTGATGGGCTTGCAGGAACGCCGACATATAGCCTAGCCGGATCCGCCGCTCGGGATCGGCATCGCGCGGGGCCGCCGGCGGTCGCGGGACCTGAGGGAAGTGATGCCTGGCGAAGTGGTTGGCGGACCGGTACATGAGGTCCCGCTCGGCCGCGAGAAACACCCAGACGCTCGGATTCAGCCGGAAATCCGGATCGTCCCTTGCGATCTTCGTCTCGCCGAGCCGTGTCAGCCGCTCGACATAGGCGCGTCTTGCCGGCCAGTCACATTGATTCAGGAAATTGAAGACGTAAGGGTAGATGTGGCGCGAGGGATTGTCGAAGTCGCGCTCGACCGAGCGGCCGAGATAGCGCAGGCCGAGATCGGTGGCCTGCAAGGCGATCAGCGCCTCGCCGGCCCTGGTCATCAGGTCGAGGTTGTCATCGCCCGCCGCCTCCGCCGCGTCGACGAAGGCGTCGATGGCCGCGGTCTTCTCATCGTTGTCCCAAAGCGCGCGGCCGTGCAGGAAGGAAAGCTGGCCGTTGTCGGGCTTGATCTTGCGCGCGGCTGCGAAGGCGTCGGCGGCGAATCGAGGCTCGTCCTTCACAAGGTAGTTCTGACCGACTCGCGTCAGCGCCGCCGCGTCTCCATGCGCTACCAGGGCGCGGATCAGCTGATGCGCGACGTTGGCGTCGGATGGATCGTTCGTGGCGATCGCCTGGAGGAAGCGGCCCGCCGTTTCGGCTTCGCCGACATCGACCAGGAGGCCGGCGAACTCCACTACCATCGGCGATCTTTGTCGTTCGATCGTCGCCAGCAGCGGACGCAGCAGTTCCAGCGCGGCGTCCTTCGCTCCGGTTCCGATCAACGCGCGCGCCAGAGCCAGCACGGTCGGCGGCTGACCGTCGAAGCGAATCGCGCGCTCGAGCCATGTCAGCGCCCGATCATCGTCCCCTTCGGCGAAGCCGACCATGGCGGCGGCGTTCGCCGGTTCATGAACCAAGGCAATGCGGAAACCGCGCGCGGTGCCGATCATCCGCCAGGCGTCGTAACAGTCCGGCGCGACGGTCAGGACGCCTTCAGCGATAGCACGGGCGACCTCGCGGCGACAGGCCTTGGTGGCACTCTGCGCGAAGGTGATGGCCGAGGCGGCGAGGCCCCGACGCGCCAGTGCCACGCCGAGGAGGGCGCCGGCCTCGGCGTCCTCGGGGTCGTCGCCGAGCCGTCGACGGGCGAGGCTGATGGCGGCTTCGACTTCGCCGAGGCGAAGGCGGAGCCGGGCGAGACCGCGAAGTGCCGCACCGTGCTTGGCGTCCATGGCGAGCACCGCGTCGAAAGCCGCGCTCGCCGCCGCGACCTTGCCATCGCGCGCGAAAGCCTCGCCAAGCGCGACGCGGCCTTCGGAACTCGGCCGGACGGCGAGCGCGCGGACGAGCCAGCGGGCATCGCGCCCGAGCGCATGCGCAAAGGCTGCCAGCGCTTCGGCGTCGCCCGGCTGCGCCGCCGTCGCCGATCTCAGCGGCGAGGCGGCGAGGGAAGGCTCTCCCGTCGCGATCAGCGACAGGCCGAGCGCCCGCATGACGCCGGCATGGCTTCGCGCTCCTGGGCCACCGGCGCGCGCGGCGACGAGGGCGAGCTCCGGACGGGCCTTCGCGAGCTGCTCTTCCGTCAGCTTCGCCAACTCACCGAGCTTCCCCGCGGCGGCGAGGGCGCGGGCAAGCGGCGGCACCGCGCGCTCGGCATCGCGGTCCATGGCCAAGGCTGCCTGGTACCAGGCGACCGCGCCATCCGCCGCTCCGAGCTTGGTGAGAACATCCGCAAGCAGCACGGCTGCCCCCGGGTAGCTCGGATCGCGGTCGACGATTCGCATGAGAAAGCCGAGCGACGCGTGCGAGTTGCCGAGGGCGTCGGCGATCGCCCCGAGGATCAGCAGGGCGTCGGCCTGGTTCGGCTGGCGATCGAGAATTCTTTGGCAGATCTCGGCGGCGGCCTTGTGGCGCCCGAGGCGATGCAGCGCACGGGCGTTCTCAAGCTCTGCGGCGGTGTTCATCGCCGGGCGAAGCTACACCACGTGCTTCCTGGCGGCCATCTGCTTGCGCCCCCTCTGCTTGCGCCCTGGGGAGCGCCTTCTATACTCCGCCGCACCTTGAAGGACGTCCGATTCGCATGACCAATACCGTTCCCGACGGATTTCGCGATCGCGTCGTCTGCATCATGGGCCTCGGATATGTCGGACTGACCCTGGCGACCGTGATGGTCGAGGTCGGCTTCGAGGTCTGGGGCATCGAGATTCGCGAAGAGCTCGTCAAGCTGATGAAGGAAGGGAAGGCGCACTTCTCCGAGCCCGGCATCACCGAGCGCCTGAGCCGAGCCGTGCGCAACGGGCAGCTCAAGATCTTACCGAAGATCCCGAAGGACTGCCCGGCGACGGTCTGGATCATCACTGTCGGCACGCCGATGGGGCCGAACGGCCGGGCGCGCATGGACATGGTCGAGAGCGTGTCGCGCGAGGTCGCCAAGAACATCAAGGACGACGACCTCGTGATAATGCGCTCGACGGTCAAGATCGGTACGACGCGCGAGCTCGTCCATCCGATCCTGGAATCCTCGGGCAAGCGCTTCGACCTCGCCTTCTGTCCCGAGCGGACAGTCGAAGGCCAGGCGCTGGAGGAACTGCGCTGGCTGCCGCAGATCGTCGGCGGCGAGACGCTCGATACCACAGTGCGTGCCGGCCAGCTGTTCCAGTTCCTGACGCCGACGGTGGTGCGCGTCTCCTCGGTCGAGACCGCCGAGATGGTGAAGCTCGTCGACAACTCGCAGCGCGACGTGCACTTCGCGTATTCGAACGAGGTCGCGCGCGTCTGCGATGCGGTCGGCATCTCGGCGGCCGAAGTCATCCAGGCGGGCAAGCGCGGCTATCCGCGCACCAACCTGCCGATGCCGGGACCGGTCGGCGGTCCTTGCCTCGAGAAGGACAGCTACATCCTGGCCGAGAGCGTCGAGCGGCACGGCATCAAGCCGGAGATGACGCTGGCGGCGCGCATGATCAACGAGCGCCAGCCCGACGAAGTGGTCGCCGCGATCAAGGCGCATGCGGAGCGTCTCGGCGGGCTTCCGGCGAAGCCGGTCGTGGCGCTTCTCGGAATCGCGTTCAAGGGGCGGCCGCCGACCGACGACCTTCGCGGCACGACGGCGAAGCCGCTGCTCGCAAAGCTCAAGCAAGCCTTCCCCGGCGCCACCTTCCGCGGCTTCGACGCGGTGGTCCCGGCCGAGGCCCAGCGCGCCTTCGGGCTAGAGCCGATGGCCTCGCTGCCCGACGTTCTCGCCGGCGCGCATGTTGCGGTTATGCACAACAATCATCCGGTCTTCGCCTCGATGCCGCTCGAGTCGCTGGCGGATCGCATGGCCAAGCCGGGGATCATCTACGATCTCTGGAACAATTTCGCGCCCGGCAGCGTGCGCATGCCCGAGGGCCGGGCCTATGTCTGCCTCGGCAGTCACGGCGTCGGGCGCAAGGCCTCGTGACCGGTCCGACCCTTGTCACCGGCGGAACCGGCTTTCTCGGTGCTGCGCTGGTCAATCGCCTCGTCTCGATGGGCCGGCGGGTCCGCGTCCTCGACAACAACTGGCGCGGCAATCCACGACGGCTAGCGGGCGTGCTCGATCGCGTCGAGATGGTCGAGGCCGATATCCGCGACGCCGCGGCGGTGACGAAGGCGGCCAAGGGGTGCGCGCGCATTGTCCACATGGCCTCGGTCAACGGCACGGCCTATTTCTATTCGCAGCCGGAGCTGGTCCTCGATGTCGGCATCCGCGGCATCCTTGCGGTCGTCGATGCCTGCCGGGCCAATGGCATCGGCGATCTCGTCGTCGCCTCCTCCTCGGAGGTCTATCAGACGCCGCCGACCGTCCCGACCGATGAAACGGCGCCCATGATCGTTCCCGACCCGCTCAACCCGCGCTACTCCTATGGCGGGCAGAAGCTGGCGAGCGAGCTGATCGCGCTCAACTACGGCCGCACTGGCTTCGAGCGCGTCGCGGTCTTCCGTCCGCACAATGTCTATGGCGCCGACATGGGATTCGAGCATGTCGTGCCCGAGCTGGCGCTTCGCGCCGACGACGAGGTGAAAGCCCAGCCCGCCGGCAAGGTCCGATTCCAGATCCAGGGTGACGGCAAGCAGACCCGCGCCTTCATCCATGTCGACGATTTCACCACCGGCCTGGTCACCGTGATCGACAAGGCGCCGCATCTGTCGATCACGCATATCGGCAACCCCGAGGAGCTGACCATTGCCGAGGTGGCGCGGAGAATCGTCGGCTGCTTCGGCCGCGAGGCCGAGCTCGTCTTCGGTTCCTCGCCTGCGGGCCAGACGCGGCGCCGGTCCCCGGATATCGGGCGCCTGCGGAAGCTCGGCTTCGAGCCGAAGATTCCCTTTGCCGAGGGCATTGCCCCGGTGGTCGACTGGTATGTGAAGAACCGACACCTGAAGCCAAAAGACGCCAAATGACCGAGCCGCTCTCCCGCCCCGTCACGCGCTGCCAGATCTGCGGCGGCGAGAAGCTCCGCTCGATCCTGTTCGTCGCCTATGTCGCGCCGGTCAACACGATGCCCAAGGTCGGGACGCGAGCCGAGGAACAGCCGACCTTCCCGCTCGAGTGGATCCGCTGCGAGGATTGCTCGCTGGTGCAGATCGGCACCGAGGTGAAGCCCGAAATCCTGTTCCCGCCGACATATCCCTACCGCAGCGGCACGACGCGGATCCTCCGCGAGAACTTCGCCGACCTGCAGAAGGAGGCGACACCGATCGTCGGCCTCGGCAGCGAGGACCTCGTCGTCGATATCGGCTCGAACGACGGCACGTTGCTGTCGAACTTCCACAACGCCGGAAACAAGGTGCTCGGCATCGAGCCTTCGGGCGCCGGCGATGTCGCCAACGGCAAGGGCATCCGCACCTGGATTGCCTTCTTCGGCAAGGCGACCGCGGCCAAGGCGAGGAAGGAGATCGGCCCGGCCAAGCTGATCACCGCCGCCAATGTCTTCGCCCATATCGGCGACGCGCATGGCGTCGTCGACGGCATCCTCGAGCTGCTCGGGCCGAAGGGCGTGTTCATCTCCGAGAACCACTATCTCGGCGACCTGGTCCGCACGCTCCAGTACGACACCATCTATCATGAGCATCTGCGCTACTACTCGGTCGGCAGCCTGAACGAGCTGTTCGGCCGGCACGGTATGGAGATCTTCCATGTGCGGCGGATCCCGACCCATGGCGGCTCGATCCGCGTCTATTCGGCGCGCAAGGGCGAACGCAAGATCGAGCCGAGCGTCGCTGCCTTCCTCGAAGAAGAGCGCCAGCAGGGGCTGCAGGACGGCAAGGTGTTCGACGAGTTCCGCCGCCGCGTGCGCCAGTCGAAGCTCGACCTGCATGCGCTGATCCAGCCGATCAAGAAGGCGGGCGGTCGCATCTACGGCATCGGCGCGCCGAGCCGAGCCTCGACGCTGATCAACTATGTCGGCCTCGACGACGGCTTGATGGAGTGCGTGCTCGAGGTCCCGGGATCGGACAAGCTGAATAAATACATCCCCTCGACCCGCATTCCGGTGCTCGACGAGTCGAAGCTCTTCACCGACCAGCCGGAATACGCGCTGTTCCTCTCCTGGCATATCGGCGAGGAGCTGGCGCCGAAGCTGCGCGAGAAAGGCTTCAAGGGGAAGTTCATCGTGCCGCTGCCGACACCCCGCGTGCTGGAGGTCTAGATGGCGCGGCCGATCGCCATGGTCGGTGTCGACAAGGACATGATCGACATGATCCAGGAGCTCGTCGACTGGGACCTGGTCGGCGTCTTCGACAGGCATCCCGCCGCCGATGCGCTCGGCCTCCCGCGTCTCGGCGGCGACGAGGAATGGGCGCAGGTGCGCGCTTCGCGCCCCGACCTCGGCATCGTCCTCTCGATCGACCCGACGGGCCTAAAGTCGAAGCTCGTCGCGCATTATGGGACGGAGTCGCTCCGGACGATCGTCGCGCGTGACGGCTATGTCGCGAAGAGCGCCATGCTCGGGCCTGGCTGCGTCGTGCAGCGCGGTGCCCGCGTGCTGCCTGATGCGGTGCTCGGCACCGCGGTGAAGATGAATGTCGGCGCCACCGTGCATCATGACGGTCGTGTCGGCGATTGCGTGACCTTGGCGCCAGGCTGCACGCTACTCGGCGCCGTGACGCTGGAAGACCGGGTCTATGTCGGCGCCGGCGCGATCATCCTGCCCAAGGTCAAGGTCGGCAAAGGCGCGACCATCGGTGCCGGAGCGGTGGTCGCGTCCGACGTGCCGGAAGGCATGACCGTGGTCGGCGTTCCGGCACGCCCGCTCGAGCGCCGTCGCAAACGGGAGCCGAAGCCGTGAGCAAGCCGATCCCGTGGTTCTCGGTCGAAACCGGACCTGAGGACGCGGCGCGCGTCGCCCAGGTCATCGCGTCCAACTACATCAATGACGGCAACGTTACGCGCGACTTCGAGAAGCGCTGCGCCGAGATGCTCGGCGTCAAGTATTGCGTCGGCGTCACCAGCGGCACGGTCGGCATCGCGCTCGGCCTGATGGCGGTCGGGATCGGCGCGGGCGACGAGGTCATCGTGCCGAACCTCACCTTCATCGCCACCGCCAATGCCGTTCGCCTGACCGGTGCCTCGGTCAGGCTCGTCGATGTCGAGCCGCGCCGCTTCGCCCTCGACATCGCCAAGGCCGAGGCGGCGATCGGGCCTAGGACGCGCGCCATCGTGCCGGTCGACGTCAATGGCCGCGGCGCCGACTATGTTGCGCTCGAAGCGCTTTGCGCCCGGCGCGGCCTCGAACTCGTCTGCGATGCCGCCGAGGCCTTCGGCTCGCGTTTCCAGGGCCGTCCGCTCGGCAGCTTCGGCCGCGCCTCGGCTTTTTCCTTCTCGGCCAACAAGACGGTGACCACCGGCCAGGGCGGCATGGTCGCGACCAACGAGGACACGGTCCACGACCGGCTGCGCGAGCTCAAGGACCAGGGCCGACGCCATCAGGGCACCGGCGGCAACGACCTGCATCCGGTTCTCGGCTTCAACTTCAAGCTTACCAACCTGCAGGCTGCCGTTGGCCTCGCGCAGCTCGATCGCCTGGAGCAGCGCCTCGACGGCTTCCGCAAGCGCAATCGCTGGTATCAGGAGCTCCTCGGCGACTGCCCCGGCATCGTGCTGCCGGCGGTGGATCACAATGGCGGCGAGATCACGCAATGGACGGACGCGCTGATCGACCGCGCCGATGACGTCGAGGCCGCCCTCTCCAGGGAGAAGATCGGCAGCCGCCGTTTCTGGCTGCCCATCCACCGCCAGGAGAGCTACAAGCAGGCGGACCTCGGCTTCGAGGCCTCGATCGACGCCTCGGCGCGCGGTCTCTGGCTCCCGTCGCACTTCTCGCTGACCGAGGAGGAGGCTGAACGCACGGCGGAGGTCGTTCGGCGCGCTCTGAGTGGATAGGGGTGGCGGACAACCCGCAACCGGATGCCTCGGCGACGACCGTCGATGCCATCGTCGAGGCGGCACGAAAGCACCGGGAAGATCGCCGGATCAGGGAAGCGCTCGCGCTGCTGAGGACCGCGGCGCGGCTGTGGCCGAAGAACCCACGCGTCCAGCACCAGCTGGGCGTGGCGCTGCTCGCGAGCGGCGACGGCGAAGGGGTTGCTCCACTCCAGCTCGCCGTCTCGCTGGATCCGACGAACGTCGATTTTCAAGCCGATCTTGCGGAAGCGTGCTCGGCGCTGGGCGATCATCGAGCCGCGGCAGCCTGGTATCGGCGCGCCGTCGCCGCTTTGCCGACGCGTCCGGAGCTGGTCGTCCGCTTCGGCGGCATGCTGTCGCGTACGGGGCAGTTCGACGATGCCGAGAGATGGATTCGGCGCGCCATTGCCCTCAAGCAAGCTTTCGGCCGAGGCTATGTGATGCTCGGCGACGCGCAGCAGCGCGGCGGCCGCATGCGCGAGGCGCTCTCCAGCTTTTTGCGCGCGACCCAGGTCCAGCCGGACTATGCCGATGCCTATGTCGAGCTGACGGCGGCTTTGACCGCGATCGGGGCTCCGCCGGAGCAGATCATGCGTACGGCCAAGATCGCCGCCGACCATTACCCGACCCGCGGTGAGATCGTCGGGCCGTTCGTGCAGCTTCTCCGCGACCATGGCCGCGAAGATGCCTATGTCGAGTACGCGACCCGCTGGATCAACAGCGAGATGGAGAAGGTGGCGGCCGACGAGTTCGGTGCCTACGGATTCCGCATTCTGAGCTCCGACGGCATGCTCGGCCGCATCGGCGAGATCGCGCTTCAGCTCGACCTGCACGTCAAGATGAAGATGCTCGGATGGCTTCCGCCTTTCGTCACCATCCTCCTGGCGCCGAAGGAGGAGGTCTGCAACCAGCCATTCCTCGACTACTGGCGACCCTACGTCACCGTCGTCGACGAACCGGAGCTCATCGATAGGCTGGCGCCGCTCAAGTCACGGATTCCGTTCAACCCGGCCTATGTCCGGTTGCCGAGCGGAAAGGTGATCTCGAAGGCGAGGGCCTATTTCGCCGTTCAGGAGGAATGGCAGCGTCAGGGGCGCGGCGCCCTGCTTGGGCTCATGCAGCCTCATGTCGATCGAGGACACGAGGGCTTGCGCAGGATGGGCGTCCCCGAGGACGCATGGTTCGCCTGCGTGCATGTGCGCGAACCCGGATTCCTCAAGGAGCAGGCGCGGTCCTCCGAGACGCTGCGCAATGCCGATATCACCGCCTATCTCCCGGCGATAGAGGAGATCACGCGCCGTGACGGCTGGGTGATCCGTCTTGGCGATCCGACGATGACGCCGCTGCCGGCGATGCCGCAGGTCGTCGACTACGCGGTCTCGCCGTTCAAGTCGGAAGAGATGGACATCTTCCTGATGGCGAGCTGCCGGTTCCTGATCGGCACGACATCGGGACCGGTGATGGTTTCGGAGGTCTTCGGCGTGCCGGTCGGCGCGGCCGACTACTTCCCGATCGGCGGTCTCCTGCACACCTCGAAGGATGTGATCATTCCGAAACCCTATCGCCACAAGGCGACGGGCCGGATGCCGCATTTCGAGGAATATCTCAAGATGCCACTCGCCTTCACCTACGACTCCGAATACGTCGCCTCGCTCGGGCTCGAGCCGCTGAGCAGCGAAGCCGAGGATATCCGGGATCTCGCCATCGAGATGATGGAGCGCACGCAAGGCGAATGGCCCTACGATGCCTATGACGAGAAGCTGAACGCGCGCTGGCACGACCTGTCGCGCTCCTTCGCGATGGGCGAGGTCGGCTGCCGCGTCGGCCGCGGATTCCTCCGCCGGCACCGGCGTCTGTTTCGAAGTCTCTGATCGCAGAGCGCGACGATGACGCGATCACCATCTGACGATCCTGCGTCGAAGTTGACCGTCCGGGCCGTGGTCGAGTCGGCGAGGCAGCATCGCGAGGAGAACCGGCTGCCCGAGGCGCTGGCGCTGCTCGAAGTCGCGGCGCGATTGTGGCCGGAGGATCCGCGCGTCCGCCACCAGTTCGGTGTCGCCTTGGCGGCGCAGCGTAACGAAGAGGGCGTCGAGCATCTCCTGGCGGCCGTCCTCCAGGAACCGACGAATGTCGAGTACCTCGCAGGCTTGGCCGAGGGAGCTGCGGAGCTGGGCCGCGTCGATGTCGCGGGCACCTGGTTCCGGCGGGCGTTGGCATTGGCGCCGAGTCGCGAGGGCTCGATGCTGCGCTTCGGCTGGATGTTCGTCCGCGCGCAATCCAGGAGCGATGCCGAGATCTGGATGCGTCGCGTGATGGCGGTCGTCTCCCGCGCGAGCGCCGGGCTTCGCGATCTCGGTTTCATGCAGGCCCGGCTGGGCCATCTGCAGCAGAGCCTGACAAGCCTCCGCCAGGCGATCGAACGCGATCCGAAGGACGGCCGTGCGCATGAGATGATGGCAGTCGCGTTGCGCGGGCTCGGCGCGCCGGAAGACATGGTGATGACGGCGTTGCGGATCGCGGCCGAGCTCATGCCCGAGCGGATGGAGACCGTTCATCCGCTGCTCGGGTACCTGCGCGACATCGGGGACGAGGCCGCGTACATGCGGTACGGGGGCCCGCACATCGAACGCCAGATGGCGGCGGTGGCCGAGGACGAGATCGGCAGGCATGGCATCCGGATCCTCTGGCCGGAAGATCCGATGATCGGACGGATCGGCGAGATCGCCTTGCAGCTCGACATGCATGTCAAGATGAAGGCGATGGGGTGGGTGCCGCGCTTCGTCACACTTCTGCTGGCGCCGAAGGAGCGCGTGGCCAATGGCGCGTTCCTGGACTACTTCCGGTCCTTCGTGACGGTGGTCGACGACCCGAGACTGATCGAGAAGTTGGAGCCGCTGCAGAAGCGGATACCCTTCAACCTGACGGATCTGCGCCTTCCCGATGGCCGCGTGCTCTCGAGAAGTCGCGTCTATCACGCGGTCCAGGAAGAGTGGCAACGCCAAGGGCGCGGACCGCTGCTGACGCTTACCCAAGCGCATGCCGAGCAGGGGCGGCGCGATCTCCGGCGCATGGGAGTTCCGGAGGGGGCCTGGTTCGTCTGCCTCCATGTGCGGGAGCCGGGATACATGAAGGAGGGGACGAACAGCTCTGAAGCCGTTCGGAACGCCAACATCGCGAACTATCTCCCGGCGGTGGAGGAGATCGTGCGGCGGGGCGGCTGGGTGATCCGTCTCGGCGACGCATCCGTGACGCCGCTGCCGCCGATGCAGCAGGTCATCGACTATGCCCGCTCGCCGTTCAAGTCGGAGGTGCTGGATGTCTTCCTGATGGCGAGCTGCCGGTTCCTGCTGGGCACGACCTCCGGGCCGGTGATGGTCTCGGAGCTGTTCGGCGTCCCGGTGGGAGCGGCGGACTAAATTCCGATCGGCGGCATGTTGCACACATCGAAGGACGTGATCATCCCGAAGCCGCATCGGGACAAGGCGACCGGACGGATGCTCAAGTTCGAGGAGTATCTGAAGCTGCCGATCGCCCTCATGTACGACTCAAACCACTTCAACGCCCAGGGTCTGGAAGCGCTGGCGAGCGAGGCGGAGGACATTCTGGATCTGGCGATCGAGATGCTGGAGCGCACCGAAGGCAGGTGGCCCTACGACGCCGAGGACGAGAGGCTGAACGAGCGCTGGCACGAGATCAGCCGGCCCTTCACCCTGGGGCGGACCGGATGCCGGGTCGGCCGCGGTTTCCTCAGGCGCCACCGGCACCTGTTCCAAGGCGTCTAAGGGCGCAGCAGGTAGCGCGGGCTGGCCGGGAAGATCGAGCGGAACACGCCGCCGCGCGCGGTGAAGGCGCCGTGCTTGGCCATGACCCTCTCCTCGAATTCCGGCGCGAAGCAGGTCAGGCAGGCACCGATCTCGCCCGCGGCGAGCACGCTGGACGGCATGATCGGCAGGCGCGCGCCCGGCATGAACAGGCCGACCTTGTTCGCATTGTCGTCGATTACCGCTTCGATCTGGCTGCCGAGATCGAGGTAGTTGAGGAACGCGCAGGCGAAATGCCCGGCACCGAAGAGCGCGACCTTGCCGTGGCGCTCGCGCAACGCGGCGATCGCCGCGGCAGCACGCCGCGAAGTCTCCTTGAAGGACGCGCCGTAGCGCCGGCCGACTTCCAGCTCCTCGGCGCTTGCGGCCGGAGCCGACTTCTTGGCCGTCGACGGCGTGAGGAGGAAGACGAGCGAGTCTTCGAAGGGGTAGGGGAAGCGGTGCATCGCCCTTATGTCGAAGCCGCCGTTGCGGAAGACAGCGGTCGCGGTGTCCGGCGTCAGATAGAGGCGGTGTTCTTCCCAGATGCCGGTGTAATCGGCCTGCCGAAGCCAGACGCCGCAATCCGGGATCTCGACCATGACGGTGCCGCCCGGCGCCAGCAGCGCATGCAGGCTCTTCAATAGGCGCGGCAGGTTGGCGGTGTGCTCGAGGATCTGGCGGATGACGACGAGGTCGGCGCCGCCGCCGCCGGCGGCTCTCAGGCTCGTGGCGATCTCGGGCGTGATGATGTCGGTCAGCGTCTCGACGGCGGCGGTGGTGGTGCGCCCGCCCGCCAGAGCCGGATCGGCCGAGAGCTTCCAGCCATTCGTCACGCCAAGCGGCGCCAGGGCGTCCAGCGTCGTGTGATCCTTGGCCGAGAAGGCGCAGATGCGCGATTGGGACCCGAGGCCGAGCTCGGCGACGAGCCGCTTGGCGAGATCGGGGATGTGATCCTCGGGCTCGCGATAGGTCATCCAGGCAAAGCGCGGCAAGAGCTCGGTCGAAGGCGGCATGTCGACGAGCTGCACGAGGCCGCAGGCGCTGCACTGGCCGACCGAGAGCGGGAAGCGCTCTTCGTGGGCCTTCGGATCAGTGAGGAAACGGTTCGAGATCGGCTGCGTGCCGAGGTCGATCAGCAGGCCGACCGGGGAGTGACCGCACCCTTGGCAGGCCATCAAGGCGCTTCCTGCGCTACGGTACGCCTTACGCCGTCGGTGAGCGGCGTGAAGGCGAAGTCGGGGAAGAGGCCGCGCAGACGCTGGCCGTCGAAGGCATTGTCGACCTTGTCCTTCGAGCGCGCGCGCGTCTCGACCGCGATCTCGCGGCCGGCGACGGCGCGCACGGCGTCGAGCACGTCGCGGAAGGTGTAGCTGTGCCCGGCGACGATGTTGAGGGGGCCGGCGAAATCGAGTTCGAACAGCCGCGCGACGATCTCGGCGAGATCCTCGACGAAGATCATCTCGCGCAGCTCGCTGCCGTCGCCCCAAATCCTGATCGGCCCGCCGGATGCGACTTCCTTGAGGAAGCTGCCGACGCCGTAGGAGACGACCTTTTCGCCTGGCCCGTAGACCGTCGGCGGCCGCACCGAGACGAGGCTCGTCGCCGGCAGCGCGCTGCAGACCTTGCCAAGCAGGAGCTCGCCCGACAGCTTGGCGAGGCCGTAGAAGGACCGGAGATTGGGTGGTGTCTCTTCGGTGATCGCGGTGTTAGCGACATCTTCGCCATAGACGGCGGTGGAAGAGAAGAAGACCACTCGCGCGGGCGGGTTCCTTTCGATCGCGCGGCCGAGATTGGCGACCATGCGCATGTTCTGTTCGTAGGCTGCGATCGAGTCGCCGAGCTGGCGCTTCATCGCCGCGAGCATGATGACGCCGGCATCGGCGCCGAGCAGCGGGACGATCCGCTCGGCCGACGCTTCCGCCGTCAGGTCGACATCGGCGATCGAACGGCCGTTGAGCTCGGCCTTCGGGTAGCGGGCGCGAAGCCGCTCGACGATGACGCGGCCGATGAACCCGTCATGTCCGAGAACGAGGAAACGTCCCGGCGCGCTCACGCCGTTTTCCTGAGATCGCTGAGGTAACGCGTAGCGGCGGCCTCGTCCTTGCCGTCCGGCGACCACGGCGCCCACTCGGTCTGTGCCGGATCGAAGGGGCCGGAGGTCGCCTCGTGGAAGACGAACCAGTCGGAGTCGATGACGAGCGAGTGATAGACCGCGGTCTCGACGCGATAGAAGAATGCAGCGCCGGACCCCGACGGTCCCATGGAGATGCGGCGCTCGATGCGGCCATCCGCGGCGAAGATCAAGGCGGAAGCCCTTCCCTCGATGACATGGAGGGATTCGGGCTTGCCGTGATGGCGATGCGGCCGGACATAGGCGTCGCGGCCGTGGACGATCAGCATCTCGTGCAGCGAGTGGCTCGGATCGGGATGGGCACAGAGGCGGGTGCGCCGGCGCGGAGTCTCGGCGGCGCGCGCTTTCAGGAACGCGATCTCTTCCGGCCCGACCGAGGTGAAGTCGCGGTCTGTGTAGTAAACCTCGTCGTTGATCTTGCGGAACGGAGGCATCGTGTAGGCAGTCTACTCGAAGTAGATGAAGCCGTGGTCGCCGCGATAACCCGCCTGGTCGATCACCCAGGCCCAGCTAGCCGGCGACAGCAGGCTCTCGCAGGTGAGCTGCCAGTACAGCAGGTTGGCGCGCTCGCGCTCGTTGCGGAAGGACTCGACCATCACGTATTTACGCGGCCCGCGCCCGACCCGCTCGAGCTCGGCGAAGGCGATGAGGGTGTCCTCGACGGCAAGATTGTGAAGCGTGCCGAGCGAAAGGATGACGTCGAAGCTGCCGGCGGGGAAGGGAAGGGCCTTGGCGTTGCCGACCGCGAGATGCGGCTTCACCTCGGGCTTGGCGTTGGCGATGCCGTAATCCGAGATGTCGAGTCCGAATATCTCGGCACCGGGCACGGATTGGGAAAGCTCGTAGAGGAGAAAGCCCTTGCCGCAGCCGACATCGAGGATCCGGTCGCCCGGCTTGATCATGTAATGCGCGGCCAGCCGGTCGGCGAGCGGGCGCCAGCGGCCGTCGTAGCGATAGCCGCCATAGCCGTACTGGCGCGGCCCGTCCCAGTACTCCGCGCCGAAGCGCTTGGCGACGGTCGCGCACTCGGCCTTGTCGAACTGGGTGACGCGCGCGACGTAGTCGCGCTTGGTCTTCCCGTGCATGTCCTGCAGGAAGTCGATCTGCGCCATCAGAGAGTCTTCGGCGCACGGGCGAGCGCCTGCTGCACGAGCCAGATATCCTCGATCCGGCCGATATCCTCGGCGGTGCGCAGCACCTGGCCCTCGATCGCGGTATGCAGCGTCGCCTTGGCGGCGAGCACGCGCCGGTAGACCTCGCGGCGCCGATCGGCCGCTTCCGGCAGCATGAAGAGCGTGTAGCAGACGATGCCCTGCAGGCGCGGCAGCTCGGCCAGGACCTCGTTCAGCATCATGTAGCAGCGAGGCATCGCGTATTCGACGGAGGAGAGCAGGTACTGGAGGCCGCTGCGCTGGCAGTAGTCGCGGACCACCAGGTTCTGCACGGCCTGCGGCGCGCGGTTGCCGAGGACGGGGCGGCTGCCGATGTAGCCCCGGTAGCCCGCCCGCGCGGGCTCGCTCACTGAAAGCCCTCCGGCAGCTTGTAGGCGAGCCCGACCCGCGTCTGCGGGCGCATGGTGATAGGCTCGAAGAACTCTCCGAGCTTCTTGTCGGCATAGGGCGTGAAGAGGCCCTTGAAGCGGCAGTTGAAGGTCCAGCGCGTGGTCTTCTCGGCGTTCACGCGATTGCCGTGGATCAGGTTCTGGTCGAACAGCAGGAACTGGCCGTAGTCGACGGCGAGGAAGCGCGCATCGGCCTCGTAGTCGCGATAGAGCGCCTCGACGCCCTTGTCGTTGTAGTCCGAGAGCTTCGCCGCCGCCTTGGCGTTAGCGGCGGGCGGCAGGATGAACATGCTCTTGGTCGCGCGGCAGTCGACCAGCGGGAGCCAGACGACGACCTCGAACGGCGAGTCCCCGGCCCAGGTGTCGGTATGCGCCGGCAGCAGCGAGCTCTCGTCGCCGGGGAGCTGGATGGAGAGGTTGGCGCGGCGCTGCATCGCCAGCTCGTTGCCGACCAGCGAGGCTAGGGTCTTCTCGGCGAGGCTGTAATAGGCGCGTCGGAACCAAGGCTCGCTGTTGATACCGGCGATCATCGCCAGGCGGAAGGCGTTCAGCTTGTCCGGTCCGACTTGGCTGTGGATGTCGTCGAGGAACGCCTTGGGATCGTCCGGCGGATCGAGCTTCAGCTGCGCTGCCGCGAGCTCGGCCATGCGAGCCTGGATGCGATCGAGCGAGGCACGATCCTCGACCGCGCGGATGATGTAGCCATCCTTGAGGAAGGCGTCGCCCAGGATGCGATCTTCGTTCGAGAGGAAGCCGCCGGTCATTTGAAGAAGCCGTTCACTGTATCGGCGACGCGGCGGATATCGCCGTCGGTCAGGAACTGATGGATGGGGAGCGAGATGATACGGCCCGCCTGTTTCTCGGTGACCGGCAGGTCGCCGGGTTTGCTGCCGAGCTTGGCAGCCGCAGGCTGCAGGTGGATCGGGATCGGGTAGTGGATCGCCGAGCCGACGCCGCTCGCATGCAGATGCTCGCGCAGCTCGTCGCGGCGGTCGACCTGGACGACGAAGGTATGGAAGGTGTTGAACTCTTCCTGCCGGCAGGGCGGGCTGAACACGTGCTTGGCATTGAGCAGGCGACGGTAGGCTTCGACGTTCGCGCGGCGGCGCGCGATGATGTTTGGCAGGCGCTCGAGCCGCATCAGCAGCAGCGTCGCCTGCAGCGTATCCAGCCGCGAGTTGATGCCCCATTCGGTCACGGTGTTGCGGTCGGTCTGGCCGTGATTGCGCAACCGCCGGATACGCTCGGCGACATCGGCGTGCTTCGTTGTCAGGAAGCCGGCATCGCCTGCAGCATTGAGATTTTTCAGCGGATGCAGCGAGAAGGCGCCGGCATCGCCCCAATTGCCGGCCTGGCGGTCGAGCAGGGTCGAGCCGATCGACTGCGCCGCGTCCTCGACGATGAAGAGCTTGTGCCTGTCGGCGATCTCCTGGATCGCCGGCATGTCGCAGATCCGCCCCGTGAGGTGCACCGGCATGATCGCCTTGGTCTTCGCCGTGATCGCCGCCTCGATCTTCGCCGGATCCATGCACTGATCGGGCTTCACGTCGACGAAGACCGGCCGGGCGCCGACCTGGACGATCGTCGCCGCCGAGGCGACGAAGGAGTTCGACTGGGTGATGACCTCGTCGCCCTGGCCGACGCCGAGCGCCAGCAGCGCCAGCATCAGCGCGTCGGTGCCGGAGTTGAGCGCGACGACATAGTCGAAGCCGAAGCGCCGCGAGAGCTGCCGCTCGAACTCGGCGACCGCCTCGCCCAGGATGAAGTCGCCCTTGCTGAACACGCGCTCGACCGCGGCGTGGATCTCGTCCTTCTCCTCGGCGTATTGGGCCTTGAGATTGACGTAGGGGATATCGAGCCCGGCGGAGGAGCGCATCATGGCGCTGCTAGCGACTTCGATAGAAGCCGCGCACCGTCTCGATGACGAAGTCCTGCTCTGCCCGCGACAGGTGCTGGTCGACGGGGAAGCTCAAGACCTCGTCCGCCTGACGGTCGGAGACCGGGAAGTCGCCGAGCTTGTGGCCGATATGCTTCAGGCCTTCCTGGCGATAGATCGGAATCGGATAGTGGATCTTGGCCGAGATGCCGGCTTTCAGGCAGTGCGCATGCAGCGCGTCGCGGTCTTCGGCGAAGATCATGTAGAGGTGGAACACGCGCTTCACGCGGTTGGAGCGCGGCGGCACGCGCACCTGCTTGATGTCGGAGAAGGCGCGGTCGTAATAGGCGCCGTTGGCGATGCGCTTCTCGGTGATGTCGAAGGTCTGCGGGATCAGCCAGTTGCCGACCACCGCCTGCACCGAGTCGAGGCGCGAGTTGTATCCGAGGATCTCGACCTCGTCGCGATTGGCGAGGCCGTGATTGCGCAGCAGGCGCAGCTTCTTCACCATCTCGTCGTCGTTGGTGACGGCGATGCCTGCATCGCCCCAGACGTTGAGGTTCTTCAGCGGATGCAGCGAGAAGCCGGCGCCGATGCCCCAGGTGCCGCCGCGCTTGCCGTCGCATTCGGCGAGGATCGCCTGGCAGGCATCCTCGACCACCGGCAGCTTGTGCCGGGTCGCGATCTCCATCAGCCGCGGCATGTCGCACATCTCGCCGGTGAAGTGGACCGGCATGATCGCCTTGGTCTTCGGCGTGATCGCCGCCTCGACCTTCTCGACATCCATGCAGAAATTGTCGAGGGCGTCGACGAAGACCGGCCTGGCGCCGATCTCGGCGATGGCGCCGACGGTGGCGACGAAGGTGTTGGCGGCGGTGATGACCTCGTCGCCATGGCCGATGCCGCAGGCCTTCAGCGGCAGCTTCAGCGCATCGGTACCGGAGCCGACGCCGATGGCATGCTTGACGCCGATCAGGTCGGCAAAGCGCTTCTCGAACTCGGCGACGGGCTTGCCCAAGGTGAAGTCGCCGGTAGCGACCAGCTTCTTGAGCTCGGCCAGGATCGGATCGGGATCGGCGAATTGCTGTCCGAGATAGGAGTAGCGGACCTTCATCAGCGTGCGGCGGCCTCGGCGATGGCGGCCGGCGAGAGCCCGGCCTGCTCGAGCAGATGCTCCTGGCTACCGTAGTCTTCGGGGAAGTGGTCCGGAAGGGCGAGGCGGAGGAGCGGCGTGCGCACGTTCTTGTCGACCAGAAGCTCGGCGACGGCGGAGCCGATCCCGCCGATCCGGCTGTGCTCCTCGACCGTGACCAGCTTCTCCACCTTGCCGGCGAGCGCCAGCACCGCGGCCTCGTCCAGCGGCTTGACCGAGGGCATGTGCAGCACGCCGGCATGCGTGTTGGTCTTGGCCATGATCTCGCTCGCGGCGAGCGCGCGGCTGGCCATGACGCCAGTGGTGATGAAGCCGATACGGCCGGGCGCCTTGAGCTCGATCGCCTTGCCGAGCGTGAAGCCGTGCTCGGGCCTGGTCACGACCGGATCGCCGCCCTTGGCGAGGCGGATGTAGATCGGGCTCGGGTGGTCGAGCGTCGCGGCCATGAAGCGCTTCATCTCCTCGGCATCGGCGACCGCGACCACCGACATGTTCGGCAGCGCGCGCATGATGGCGATGTCCTCGATCGCCATGTGCGTGGGGCCGAGCGGGGCGTAGACCATGCCGCCGCCATTGGCGATCAGGCGGACCGGGAGATTGTGCAGGCAGAGGTCGACCGCGACCTGCTCATAGCAGCGGCGCGTGATGAAGGTGGCGATGGTGTTGACGTAGGGGATGTAGCCGTCCATGGCGAGGCCGGCGGCCATGCCGATGATCGCGGCTTCCGAGACGCCTTCCATGAAGAAGCGCTCAGGCATCTCCTTGCGCATCGCATCCAGCGCGCCGGCGCCGAGATCGGAGCCGACGAAAACCACGCGCGGGTCCTTCTTCGCCAGCTCGTGCACCATCTTGAGGCTGGTCTCGCGCATCAGCCGCCCATCAGTTCCTTGCGCAGCGCCGCCGCCTGGTCCGGCGGCAGGCGCGCCTTGTGATGCCAGGCGGCACTGTGCTCGCAGACGGCGATGCCGCGGCCCTTGACCGTGTGGCAGATGACCGCCGTCGGCTTCGCCGGATCGACCGGCAGCGCCTTCAGGACACGGCGAAGATCGTTGACATCATGGCCGTCCACCTCGGCGACGCCGAAGCCGAAGGCTTTGAACTTGTCGGCGAGCGGCTCGAGCGGCAGCACATCCGGGACCGTGCCGTAGGACTGCATCTTGTTGTAGTCGAGAAGGACGGTGAGATTGGCGAGCTTGTGCTTGGAGGCCATCAGCGCCGCCTCCCAGACCGAACCCTCGTTCGACTCGCCATCGCCCATGATCACGTAGACCCGGGACGGGCGC
>VGEH01000023.1 GCA_016869375.1 Alphaproteobacteria bacterium
TTGGTGCCGGCGACGCCGCCGCCGAGGATCACGACCTTGCCGGCCGCCACGCCCGGCACGCCGCCGAGCAGGACGCCCATGCCGCCGGGCTCCTTCTCCAGGCAATGCGCGCCGACCTGGATCGACATGCGGCCGGCGACCTCGCTCATCGGCGCCAGCAGCGGCAGCCCGCCGCGCGGGCTGGTGACCGTCTCGTAGGCGATGCAGATCGCCTTCGACTTCATCAGGCCCTTGGTCTGGTCGGGGTCGGCGGCGAGATGCAGATAGGTGAAGAGCACCTGGCCTTCGCGCAGCAGCTTGATCTCGGCCGGCTGCGGCTCCTTCACCTTCACGATCATCTCGGCCTTGGCGAAGACCTCCTTCGCCGTCGCCGCGATCTTCGCACCGGCTGCCTTGTAGTCGCCGTCGTCGAAGCCGATGCCGAGGCCGGCACCCGTCTGCACCAGCACCTTGTGGCCACGATGGACGAGTTCGCGCACGCTCGCCGGCACCAGGCCGACGCGATACTCGTGCACCTTGATCTCCTTGGGGACGCCGACCAGCATCGGGGCTACCTCTTCATCCGTCCGAGAAGCGCGGCCGCGGCAGCATCGACGATCGCGTCCGCATCGATGCCGTGCACACGGAACAGATCCGGGATGTCGCCCGACTGGCCGAACTTGTCGACGCCGAGCGGATAGACGCGGCGGCCGGTGCTGCCGAGCCAGGAGAGCGTCGCCGGATGGCCGTCCAGGACCGCGACCAGCGGCGCGTCCGGCGCCATCGTCGACAGCAGGCGGTCGAGATGCGACGGCACGCCGCTCAGCTGCGCCTCGCGCCAATCGGAGTAGAGGCGCGACGGCGAGGTCACCGCGAGCACGCCGAGGCCGGGGATGTCCTCGGCAAGCTGGCTCGCCGCATCCATCACCTCGGGCGCGACCGCGCCGGCATAGACCAGCGCAAGCTCGGTACCGGGAGCCGGCGGCTTCACCCAATAGGCGCCGGCGATGACATCGGCCTGGTCCATCGGCCGCTTGATCTGCTGCAGCTGGCGCGTGGTCAGCCGGAGATAGACCGAGCCGCCCTCGGGATCCTGCAGGTGACGGAAGCTCCAGCGCAGGATGGCCTCGAGCTCATCGACATAAGCCGGCTCGAAATAGCTGATGCCCGGATGCCCGAGACCGATCAGCGGCGTGGTGATCGACTGATGCGCGCCGCCTTCCGGCGCCAGCGTGATGCCCGACGGCGTCGACACCAGGATGAAGCGCGCGCCCTGATAGAGCGCATAAGTCATCGCATCGAGGCCGCGCGCGATGAAGGGATCGTAGAGCGTGCCGATCGGCATCAGCCGCGTGCCGAACAGCTCGTGGCTCAGCCCCATCGAGGCCAGCATGAGAAACAGGTTGTTCTCGGCGATGCCGAGCTCGATGTGCTGGCCCTGGCGGTGCATCTGCCATTTCTGCGCCGAGACCACCTTCTCCTCGCGGAAGGCGTCATCGCGGACCGTGCGCGCGAAGATGCCGCGATGATTGACCCAGGGGCCGAGATTGGTCGAGACGGTCACGTCCGGCGAGGTCGTGACGATGGCGCGCGACAGCTCGGTCTCGCTGCGGCCGAGCTCGTTCAGGATCTGGCCGAAAGCGACCTGGGTCGACATGGTCTCGCTGGCGCGGAACTCGAGCTTCGCCGGCACGGCGACGTCCGGCGCGGTGCGCACGCGCGAGGCGTGCTGGCGAAACGGCACCTGACCCAGGAACTCGCGCGCCGTCCCCTCCTCGATGCCGAGGCCGGCGAAGGCATCCCACTCCTTGCCGTCGGGAATCCCCATCGCCTTCTTGAAGCCGGCCATCTGCTCGACCGTCATCAGGCCGGCGTGGTTGTCCTTGTGACCGGCGAGCGGCGTGCCGTGCCCCTTGATCGTGTAGGCGATGAAGCATTGCGGCGTGTCGTCGGTGACGCCGCGGAAGGCCTCGCGGACCGCGTCCATGTCGTGACCGGCAAGGTTGGTCATCAGCTCGTGCAGGCGCTGGTCGTCGTGGTCGGCCAGGATCTCGGCGACGCCGGCGACGCCCTTGAGATCGGTGCCGACGCGCTCGCGCCAGACGCCCGGCTGCCCGGACGCGCCCTTGAAGGTGAGCGCCGAGTAGAGGTCGTTCGGGCAGCTGTCGATCCAGTCGCGGATCGCCTCGCCGCCCGGCCGCTTGAACACGGCTTCGAGCTTCTTGCCGTATTTGAGCAGAACGATGTTCCAGCCGACCGCCTCGAAGAAGCCGCGGATCTTCTGGAACAGCCGGTCGGAGACGACGCCGTCCAGGCTCTGGCGGTTGTAGTCGATCACCCACCAGAGGTTCCGGACGTCGTGCTTCCAGCCTTCGAGCAGCGCCTCGTAAACATTGCCTTCGTCGAGCTCGGCGTCGCCCATGACCGCGATCATGCGGCCTGGGCGGAAGCCCGGCGGCGCCAGCTTCTTCAGGTGCACATAGTCCTGCACCATGGACGAGAACATCGTCATCGCGACGCCGAGGCCGACCGAGCCGGTCGAGAAATCGACCTCGTCATGGTCCTTGGTGCGCGAGGGATAGGATTGGGCGCCGCCGAGGCCGCGGAAGCGTTGCAACGCATCCAGCGACTGGCGGCCGAGCATGTACTGAATCGCGTGGAAGACAGGACTCGCATGCGGCTTGACCGCGACGCGGTCTTCCGGCCGTAGCACGTCGAAGTAGAGGGCGGTCATCAGAGTTGCGACCGAGGCCGAGGAGGCTTGGTGCCCGCCGACCTTGAGTCCGTCTCGGGTGGGACGCAGATGGTTCGCATTGTGGATCGTCCAGGCCGACAGCCACAGCACTTTTCTTTCCAGCGCGGACATGATCGCGCGCGTATTGGAAAGGTTTGCTGCAATTGACGAACTTGTGCCAGCGTCGGCCGGGTTGGCCATGGATCCTCCGTCGAGACGGCGAGAGTATACGCAGGCGGTCGGCGCGTGCCATCTGGTTAACGGATGTAACGAATCGCCGGCACCGCCGAGTCCCCCTAGCCTCACGATGGGATTTCGATAAACTCCCCGGCGGCGGCGGCCGAAGGCCGGCGTCGATGATCGTTTAGACTCCGGACATGGCATGGCCGAGAAGATCGACTTCAGCAAGGTCCGCTTCCTGATCGTCGACAACAACACGCTGTCGCTGCAGATGCTTGAGGACATCCTCCGCATGCTGGGCACGACGGCGATCCGGCGTGCGACCGATTCCACAAAGGCGAAAGCGGCGCTGCGCGAAGGCGAGATCGACATCGTCATCACCGAGCGCGAGCTCGAGCCCGAGTCCGGCATCGAGCTGGTCGACCACATCCGCCACTCGACGGAGTCGCTCGACCGGCTGATGCCGGTGATCATGCTGACGGCGCGCTCGGAGAACGAGTACGTGACCGAGGCGCGCGACAAGGGCGTGACCGAGTTCCTGGCCAAGCCGTTCAACGTCGATTCGCTCTATCGCCGGATCGCTGCGGTCATCGCCCGCCCCCGCCCCTTCATCAACGCGCCGCAGTATTTCGGGCCGGATCGCCGCCGGCGGCAGCAGGCCTATTCCGGACCTAACCGGCGCAGCTGATGACCGGGCGCAAACCCAAGGTCCAGATCATCCAGCCGACCGGCGAGCTCAGGAAGCGCGCGGTCAACTACAAGAAGGGCTTCTCGGTCGAGCTCACCTCCTCGGAGATGATCAAGCTCGAGGAAGTGGTCCACAACTCCCGGGACAAGTTCGTCACCGCCGTCGACGAGCGGCTCAAGAGCCTGCGCCAGGCGGCACGCGAGGTCGGCGACGACGCGCTGTCGATGGTCGGATTCATCAAGCGGGTCGAGAAGGACTCCTTCGACGTAAAGGGCCTCGGCGGCACCTTCAACTTTCCGCTGCTGACCCAGGTCGCGAAGTCGCTGAACGACTATGTCCGCGGCCTCAAGAACGTGACCAAGATCCACCTTGAGATCATCACGCTTCACGTCGACGCCATGTATGTGATTCTTGCCCAGCACATCACCGGCCAAGGCGGCACTACCGAAGCGGAAGTGCTGTCGGCGCTGCTTCAGGCGACCCGGAAGTTCACGTGATTCCCTCTCGCGCCGCCTCCTGTTGGCGGCGCCACATCGAGGCGTAGAGCCCCTCCTTCGCCAGCAGCTCGGCATGACGGCCTCGCTCGACGACGCGGCCACGCTCGAGCACCAGGATCTGGTCGGCATCGATGACGGTCGAGAGCCGATGCGCGATCACCAGCGTCGTGCGACTCCGCGACACCTCGCGCAGGCTCGCCTGGATCTCCTTCTCCGTATGCGTATCCAGTGCTGAGGTCGCCTCGTCGAAGAGGAAGATCGAGGGATGCTTCAGCAGCGTGCGCGCGATCGCGACGCGCTGCTTCTCGCCGCCCGAGAGCTTGAGGCCGCGCTCGCCGACCATGGTGTCGTAGCCGGCGGGCAGGCTCTCGACGAAGCGCTGGATCTGGGCCAGCCGCGCCGCCTCCTCGACCTCGGCGCGCGAGGCCGCGGGACGGCCATAGGCGATGTTGTAGTAGATCGTGTCGTTGAACAGCACGGTGTCCTGCGGGACGATGCCGATGGACGCGCGCAGGCTCGACTGCGTCACCTCGCGGATGTCCTGCCCGTCGATCAGGATCGCGCCCTCGCTGACATCGTAGAAGCGGAACAGCAGCCGGCTGATCGTCGACTTGCCGGCGCCGCTCGGTCCGACGATGGCGACCGTGGTCCCCGGCTCGATCGTGAAGCTGATCTCGTCGAGGATCCGCCGCTCGCGCTCGTAGGAGAAGCCGACCTTGCGGAACTCGATGCGGCCGCCCGACACCTTCAGGGCCTGCGCGCTGGGCCGGTCGGCGACCTCGCGCTCGACATGGAGAAGCTGAAACATCTTCTCCATGTCGATGATCGACTGCTTGATCTGGCGGTAGACGTTGCCGAGGAAATTGAGCGGCAGATAGAGCTGGATCAGATAGGCGTTTACCAAGACGAAATCGCCGACTGTCATCACGCCATCGGCGACGCCCTGGCCGGCCATGATCATGATGATCGTGACGCCGATCGCGATGATGAGGCCCTGGCCGACGTTGAGGATCGATAGCGTCGTCGCCGACTTGACCGACGCGCGCTCGTAGCGCTCGAGCGCGGTGTCGAAGCGCCGCGCTTCGTGATCCTCGTTGCCTAAATACTTGACCGTCTCGTAGTTGAGCAGGCTGTCGATCGCCTTTGCGTGCGCCTCCTCCTCGGTCTCGTTCATCTGCCGACGGTACTTGGTCCGCCATTCGGTGATCAGCAGCGTATAGGCGATGTAGGCGACGATGGTGACGAAGGTCACCCCGGCATAGGTGACGTCGTAGAGCCCCCACAGGATGCCGCAGACCAGCGCCATCTCGACGAAGGTCGGCAGGATCATGAAGACGAGGTAGCTGAGCAGATTGTCGATGCCGGAGGTGCCGCGCTCGATCACGCGCGAGAGGCCGCCGGTCTGGCGCTCGAGATGGAATCGGAGCGAGAGCGCGTGCAGGTGGCGGAAGGTGGCGAGGCCGAGCGACCTGATGGCGCGCTGGCCGACCTTGGCGAACACGGCGTCGCGAAGCTCCGCCGCCGCCGAGGCGATCACGCGCAGCACGCCATAGCCGATGATGAGCGCGACCGGGACTGCGATCGCATGCGGCGCACCGACGCTGAGCGCGTCGACCGCGCCCTTGTAGAGGATCGGCACGTTGACGGTCGCGTACTTGCCGCCAATGAGAAGCAGGAACGCCAGGACGACACGCGCGCGAAGCTCCGGCGCGCCCTTCGGCCACACGTAAGGAAGCAGGAAGGCCAGGGTTTCGCGGTCCCGGCGAGCCGGCGCGGCCGTGTTCGGCACGGGTTGAGCAGGAGCAGAGATGTCCATCGGTCCTAGACGGTTAGCAAGCTTTGCCGGCCTTCGCCACTCCGGCGGAGGTTAATGGTCGGATTCGGCCGGGAGATCAGAGATAGTGCGGCCATGGCCTCCGCCCAATCCCCTCTCCGCGGCATCGCCTTCATGGTGCTGTCCGTCGCCATCTTCTGTCTTATGGACGTGCTGGTGAAGCTGCTGGCGCAGACCTATCACCCGTTTCAGGTGGCGTTCTTCCGCAGCCTCTTCGCGCTCGTCCCCATCGGCGTGATGGTCGCGGCCAGCGGCGGCATGAGCGTTCTCAAGACCCGCCGCTTCATCGGGCATGCCGCGCGATCGGTCGTCGGCATCGCCGCATTGCTGATGTTCTTCTACTCCTTCGCCCATATGAAGCTCGCCGACGTCGTCGCGATCGGCTTCGCCGGGCCGCTGTTCATCACCGCGCTATCAGTACCGTTGCTCGGCGAGCAGGTCGGCTGGCGGCGCTGGAGCGCGGTCGTCGTCGGCTTCCTCGGCGTCATGCTCGTCGTCAATCCGGGCTCCGGCGTGTTCGACCCGGTCGCGTTCATCGCGCTTGGCGCGGCGCTGTTCTACTCCTTTGCCGTCATCGTTATCCGCAAGCTCTCGGTGACCGAGTCGAACTCGGCGATCGTCTTCTACTTCTCGATCGCTGCCACCACCGTCTGTGGTGCGATGATGCCGTTCCTGTGGATCACGCCGACCTTCGAGCACTTGGCGCTGCTGGTGCTGACCGGGCTGCTCGGCGGCAGCGCGCAATACATCATGGTCGAGGCGTTCCGCTGGGCACAGGTCTCGGTGCTCGCGCCGTTCGAATACACCGCGATCTTCTTCAGCCTCGGCTTCGGCTACTTCCTTTTCGGCGAGTCGGCTTCGGCGACGATGCTGGCCGGCGTGGCGATCATCGCCGCAAGCGGCCTTTACATCCTGCACCGCGAAACCGTGCGTGCCGGGCGGGCCGCCGTCGCCAGCTAAGCCTTGCCGCGGATCACCTGGATGTCGAGCTCGCGGATCTTTTTGCGCAGCGTATTGCGATTGAGCCCGAGGAGCTCGGCGGCGCGAATCTGGTTGCCCCTGGTCGCCAGCAGCGACAGCGAGATCAGCGGCCGCTCGACCTCGCGCAGGATACGGTCGTAGAGGCCCGAGGCCGGTAACCCATCCTTGTGCGCGTCGAAGAAGTCCTTGAGATGGCGCTCGACCGCCTGGGTCAGGCTCTCGCCGTCCGGCACGCCCCGCTGCTCGGGCCGCGGCGCCGGCTCCGACAGCTCCATGTCGACGATGTCGAGGCCGATCACGGGCTCCGAGTAGAGCGCCGCCAAGCGCCGCACCAGATTGACCAGCTCGCGCACATTGCCCGGCCAGCGATAGCGCTTGAGCCGTTCCATCGCCGCCTCGTCGAGCGTCTTGCTCGGCAGGCCCTCGGCCGTAGCCTCGTTGAGGAAGTGGCTGACCAGCTCGGGGATGTCCTCGCTCCGCTCGCGCAAGGGCGGCATGCGGATCGGCACGACGTTGAGGCGGTAGTACAGATCCTCGCGGAACAGGCCCTGGCGGATCAGCTGGCGGAGGTCGCGGTGGGTGGCGGCGATGATCCGGACATCGGCGCGGATCGCGGTGCGGCCGCCGATGGTCGTGTACTCGCCCTGCTGCAGGACGCGAAGCAACCGCGTCTGCGCGTCGGGCGGCATGTCGCCGATCTCGTCCAGGAACAACGTTCCGCCCTGGGCCTGCTCGAAGCGGCCGGTCGTGCGCTGCACCGCGCCGGTGAAGGCGCCGCGCTCGTGGCCGAACAGGTCGCTCTCGATCAGCTCGCGCGGGATCGCCGCCATGTTGACGGCGACGAAAGGTCCGCCGCGGCGCTTGCCGTAGTCATGCAGCGCGCGTGCCGCCAGCTCCTTGCCGGTGCCGGACTCTCCCGTGATGGTCACCGTGAGGTCGGTTCCCATGAGGCGCGCCAGCACGCGGTAGATCTCCTGCATCGCCGGCGACCGGCCGAGCAGCGGCAGTCGCTCCTCGGCATCGTCGCGCGGCTCCGCCGCGCCGCGCGACGGCTCGGAGAGCGCGCGTCGCACGACCTGGACCAGTTCGTTCAAGTCGAAGGGCTTCGGCAGGTACTCGAACGCGCCGCGCTCCGTCGCCTTGACCGCGGTGAGCAGCGTGTTCTGCGCGCTCATCACGACCACGCGCAGATCCGGGCGCTGCTTCCGGATCTTCGGCAGCAGGTCGAGGCCGTTGCCGTCCGGCATCAGCACGTCGGTGATGACGAGGTCGCCGTCGCCATCCTCGATCCAGCGCCACAGCGTCGCCGTGTTGCCGGTGGCGCGAACGTCATGGCCGAGGCGCGCGAGCGCCTGGGTCAGCACGGTGCGGATGGCCCGATCGTCATCCGCGACCAGGATCGTACGCGCGGTCTGGTTCACGGCTCGTCGGGCTCCGCATCGGGCGGTGCCACCGGCAGCAGCACGCGAAAGACGGTGCGGCCACGCTCGCTGTCGAACTCGATGACGCCGCCATGGTCGCCGACGATCTTCGCCACCAGCGCGAGGCCGAGGCCCGTGCCGTTGACCTTGGTGGTGACGAAGGGATCGAACAGATGCGGGCGGATGTCCTCGGGAATGCCGGCGCCATTGTCCTGGACCGAAACGACGAGCGGGAGGCGGAGCGGCGTCGCACCGCCGGGGACCGCGAGGCGCACGCCATGCTGGAACGAGGTCTGCAGCACGATCTCGCCCTCGCCGGGCGTCAACACCTCGGCCGCGTTCTTGACCAGGTTCAGGAAGATCTGGACGAGCTGGTCGCGGTTGCCGAGCGCCGGCGGCAGCGACGGGTCGTAGCGCTCGACGAAGCGAACGCCGCGCGCGAAGCCGGCTTCGGCCAGCCTCTTCACATGCTCGAGCACGCGGTGGATGTTGACGGCCGCGCGCGGCACCGGCCGCGCATCCGAGAAGGCCTCCATGCGGTCGACGAGCCCGCAGATGCGATCGGTCTCGTCGCAGATGAGCTGGGTCAGGGTGCGATCGGCCGGCGACGCGCCTTCTTCCAGAAGCTGGGCGGCGCCGCGGATGCCGGAGAGCGGGTTCTTGACCTCGTGCGCCAGCATCGCCGCCATCGCCGTGAGCGAGCGTGCGGCGCCGCGATGGACGAGCTGGCGGTCGATCTTAAGCGCGATCGAGCGCTCGTGCAGCGAGATCGCCACCCAGCCGGGGTAGTCGGTCATCGCCGCGATCTCGGCGGTGACGATGTGGCTGCGGATCCGCGGCGTCTCGATCGAAAGCCCGTATTCCGAGACGCTGCCGCCGGCCTCGCGTACCTGCTCGACGAGGCCGAAGAGCGGGCTGCCGACAGGAAGAATCTCGGCGAGCGGGCGGCCAGCCAGCGTCGCCCAGCTCGCCGCGAAGAACTGCTCGGCCGCGGAATTCGCCATGCGCAGCCTGTTGTCGCCGTCGACGGCGATGACCGGGTGCGGAAGCGCGTTGAGGAAAGCCGAACCATCCGGCTCCGGCGGGCTGCGCCGGCGGAAGGCAGTCGCGGTCATGCCGCCATCTTCTCGACCAGCGGCTCGTAGAAGCGGCGCACCATGGCGAAGACCTCGGCCGGCTCGGCTGAACGGTTGACCTCGGAGCGGAACTCGGCCGAGCCTGGCAGGCCCTTCGAGTACCAGCCAATATGCTTGCGCGCGATCTTTATGCCGGTCTGCGTGCCGTAGTGCTCGAGCATCAGCTCGACATGCTCGATCAGCATGGCGAGCTGGCGTGTCAGCGACGGATCGCGAAGGCGCGTGCCGGAGCGAAGGTACTGTCGCACCTGCTCGATGAACCAGGGCCGGCCATAGGTGCCGCGCCCGACCATGACGCCATCGGCCCGCGACTGCTCCAGCGCCTGCTCGGCCGCTTCGAGCGTCGTGATGTCGCCGTTGACAATGACCGGGATCTTCACCGCTTCCTTCACCTGGCGCACGAAGGCCCAGTCGGCGCTGCCCTCGTACATCTGGCAGCGCGTGCGGCCGTGGATCGTCACCATGCGGATGCCGGCGTTCTCGGCGATCCTGGCGAGCTTCGGCGCGTTACGGCTGTCGTGGTCCCAGCCGGTGCGCATCTTGAGGGTGACCGGCAGGCTGACGGCCTTCACCGTCGCCTCGATGATGCGCTGGGCCTTGTCCTCCTCGCGCATCAGGGCGGAGCCGGCATAGCCGTTCACCACCTTCTTCACCGGGCAGCCCATGTTGATGTCGATGATGTCGGCGCCGAGGTCCTGGTTGAGGCGGGCGGCCTCGGCCATCACATGCGGCTCGCAGCCGGCAAGCTGGACCGACATCGGCCCGTCGCCTTCGGCGCGCTTGACCATCAGCATGGTCTTCCGGCTCTCTCGGACCATCGCCTCGCTGGCGATCATCTCGGAGACGACCAAGCCGGCTCCGCACTTCTTGACCATGCGGCGGAAGGGCATGTCGGTGACCCCCGACAAGGGCGCGAGGATGACCGGGTCCTCAAGACGGACTGGCCCGATATCAATGCCCAACATTTAGGCAGAAGCCTCTTTGCTCAGGATTTGTTCAGGCTAGCGCCGGGAGATTCGGGATGCAAGGCATTTGCTGCATTGCAACACGATCCGTTAGTAGCACTGAGGTGACGAATTTGACCCCCGGATAGGCCAGCGTCAGCAGCAGCCAAGCGAAGAGCGCCACCCGGGCCGCCCGGCGGCCGCGCAGTCCCACCCGGCGATGGGCGATGAGCAGCAGCCCGATCACCAGGAAAGCCGCCAAGGACAGCACGGTCTTGTGATCGAAGGCCACCAGCTTGCCGGTCGCCAGATAGTGGGCCGCCGCTCCGGTCAGGACACCCAGGCCGAGCACGGCCTCCGCCGCGGCCAGGAGCCCGACCTCGAGGCCTTCGGCCTCCGCGACCGAAGGAAGGAGGCGGGTGAGCCGGCTCGGCTGCTTGGTCTTGAGCGCCCGCTCCTGCAGCGCGACCGCGAGGCCGGCAATGCCGGCGACAGTAACCAGGGCGTATGTGGCGACCGAGACGACGATATGGAGGAGGACCCAGGAGCTGTACGGCCCCGGGACCCGAGGCTCCGGCGCGCCCTGCCAAACCGTCGCCAGCAGCCCGAGGACGACGAGATAAGGCGCCAGCAGGGTCGAGAGCCGCCATACCTCGCGCGCGGCGGCGGCCAGGACAGCGAAGAAAGCCATCGAGGCGGCGATGGTCACCCACAGCGCAACCGAGAGTCCCGCGTGCCAGGCATTCTCGATCTGCGCCAAGGCCCATGCGCCGGGGCCGATGACGGCGAACGCCAGCGCCGCCCAGTAGACGCTGTCCGCCCCACGTCCGCGCCATCCGGCAACGGCAGCCGGAACGAGCGCGGCAACGGCCGCGAGGCTGAAGGCGGTGGCGGACAGCATGGCCGGCGACTATAGGGAGCTTGCCTCTGCTCCGCTATCGACGCCTCTTCGGCTACTCTGCCCCGTCGTCGTTCCCCGCCCCCGGAGACTTCATGCCCGCCCTGCCCTCACAGGCCCGCGTCGTCATCGTCGGCGGCGGCATCGCCGGCTGCAGCGTCGCCTATCACCTGACCAAGCTCGGCTGGTCGGATGTGGTGCTTCTGGAGCAGGGCAGGCTCACCTGCGGCACGACCTGGCACGCGGCGGGACTCGTCGGCCAGCTACGCGGCACGCGCACCATGACGCGCATGAGCCGCTACGGCATCGAGCTCTACTCGAAGCTCGAGGCCGAGACCGGCGCCGCCACCGGCTGGAAGCAATGCGGCGCCGTCACCGTCGCGCGCACGCCGGAGCGCATGATCCTCCTGAAGCGCATGGTCGCGACCGCGCGCAGCTTCGGCGTCGAGGCGCATCTCGTCTCGCCGGATGAGGCCGGCAAGCTCTGGCCGCTGATGCGCACCGACGATCTCGCCGGCGCCGTCTGGCTGCCGGGCGACGGCAAGGCCAATCCGACCGATCTCACGCAATCGCTCGCCCGCGGCGCGCGTAGCGGCGGCGCCAAGATCATCGAAGGCATCAAGGTCACCGGCTTCGACATCCGCAAGGATCGCGTGCATGGCGTGAAGACCGACCAGGGCGACATCGCCTGCGAGGTCGTTGTCAATTGCGGCGGCCAATGGGCGCGTGCGATCGGCAAGATGGCCGGCATCACCGTGCCGTTGTTCTCGGCCGAGCATTTCTACATCGTGACGAAGCGGATCGAGGGCGTGACGCCCGACCTGCCGGTGCTGCGCGATCCCGACGGCTACATCTACTACAAGGAAGAGGTCGGCGGCCTTGTCATGGGCGGCTTCGAGCCCAAGGCCAAGCCCTGGGGCATGGACGGCATCCCCGACAAGTTCGAGTTCCAGCTCCTGCCCGAGGATTGGGATCATTTCGAGGTGCTGATGCAGAACGCGCTGCATCGCACGCCCTGCCTGGAGAAGGCCGAGGTGCGCCAGCTCCTCAACGGGCCGGAGAGCTTCACCCCCGATGGCCACTTCATTCTCGGCGAAGCGCCGGGGCTTTCCGGCTTCTTCGTCTGCGCCGGCTTCAACTCCGGCGGCATCGCCAATTCCGGCGGCGCCGGGCGGCTGACCGCGGAATGGATCGTCGCCGGCGAGCCGACCGCCGATCTCTGGGAAGCCGATATCAGGCGCTTCGCGCCGTTCTACGCGAACACGCGGCACCTGGCCGAGCGCACGGTCGAGACGCTCGGCCTCCACTACGCCATGCGCTGGCCGAAGCAGGAGATGGAGTCGGCGCGGCCGCTCCGGCGCTCGCCCCTCTACGATCGCCTGAAGGCGGCAGGCGCGCAGTTCGGTGCCAAGCTGGGCTGGGAGCGCGCGCTCTACTTCGGCCCCGAGGGCAGGCTCAGCTTTTCCGCGCCCGGCTGGCTCGACACCGTCCGCGCCGAGCAGCGCGCGGTGCGCAAGGATGTCGGGATCTTCGACCAGACCTCCTTCGCCAAGTTCCGCCTGCAGGGGCCGGACGCACTCAAAGTGCTGCAGCGCCTCTGCGCCAACCAGATGGATGTGCCGGCTGACAGGGTCGTCTACACTGCCTTGCTCAACCGCCGCGGCGGTTTCGAGAGCGATCTTACGGTGACGCGCCTCGGCGAGGATTCCTTCTTCATCGTCACCGGTACGGCGCAGGCGACGCGCGATGCCGACTGGGTCCGGCGCCGCATCGGCGAGGACCGCGCCGTTCTCACCGACGTGACTTCGTCCTGGTCGGTGCTCTCGGTCATGGGACCAAGAGCGGACGCTCTGCTGCAATCGGTCGGCGCCCGCGACTTGCCTGCGCCGAACATGACCGCGACGATCGATGTCGGCCATGCGATCGCCATGGCATCGCGCGTCGCCTATGCCGGCGGCCCGGGCTACGAGCTCTATGTCGGCACCGAATTCGCCGCGACCGCCTATGACGCGCTGATCGAGGCGGGCACCGCGCATGGACTCAGGAATTGCGGCTATCACGCGCTCGACGCGCTTCGCATCGAGGCTGGTCGCCGCGGCTTTGGCGGCGAGCTCTCGCCTGATGACACGCCGCTCGAAGCCGGCCTCATGTACGCGGTCAAGCTCGACAAGAATTCCGATTTCCTCGGCCGCGACGCCCTCATGCGCCAGCGCGAGAGCGGCTGCCAGAAGCGGCTCGGCCTCTTCCGCGTCGAGGATCCCAAGGTCTTCCCCTGGGGTGGCGAAGGACTGCTGCGCGACGGCAAGCCGGTCGGCGAGGTGACCTCCGCCGGCTTCAGCGACATGCTCGGGACTTCGCTGGTGATGAGCTACGTCCGCGCCGATCACAAGATCGACCGCGACCATGTGATGACCGGCGCCTACGAGATCGATATTGCCGGCGAGCGCGTGAAGGTCACGCCGCTGGCGAAACCACCCTTCCAAGGCTGATAATGAGCAAAGAAGAGATCGCGTTGATCGGCGCAATGTCGCCGCGCATGAGCGAGGGCGTTCGCCAGCGCTTTCCATATCATCAAGTGCCGAACGAGGCCGCGCTCGACACCTTGCCTGCCGATGTCAGGCGGAAGGCGACCGTCATCATCGCTGCCAACAAGATCGGCGCGCATACACCGAAGATGCTGCCGAGCCTTCGCTTCGTCCTCAATCTCGGCATCGGCTACGACCAGCTCGACCTCCCGGCGCTGAAGAGCGCCGGACTCGCCGCGGCCAATCTCGCGGGTCTCGCCGATGAATGCGTCGCCGACATGGCGATCGCGCTGCTGCTCGACGTGGCGCGCGGCACGACGCGCGGCGACCGTTTCGTCCGCGCCGGCAAATGGGGCAAGGAGGCCTTCCCTTTCGTCAACCGCATCACCGCCAAGCGTCTCGGCATCATCGGCCTCGGCAGCATCGGCCTCGCCATCGCCAAGCGCGCCGAAGGCTTCCGCATGGGCGTCGCCTATCACAACCGCCGCAAGCGCAGCGACGTGCCCTATCGCTATGTCGACAGTGTGCGCGAGCTCGCGGCGACGAGCGACCATCTCGCCATCGCCGCACCGGGTGGTGCGGAGACGCGGCATCTGGTGAATGCCGAAGTGCTGGCCGCTTTGCCGAAGCACGGCATCGTGGTGAATATCGGCCGCGGCTCGATCATCGACCAGGACGCCCTGATCGCAGCGCTCGCCTCGGGCAAGCTCTGGGGCGCCGGGCTCGACGTGCTCGATGGCGAGCCGGCGGTCCCGCCGCGCCTGCTCGAGCTCAACAATGTCGTGCTGACGCCGCATCGCGCCGGCTCCACGCACGAGACCTCCGACGATGCGGTAGCGCTGACGATCCGCACGCTGGAGGCCTGGTTCCGCGACGGAACCAACATCGCGCCGATCTAGAGTCTTGCCGAGGCCGCCATCGTCCACTCGCATCGCGATGCGCATCCTCTTTGCCACTACGTCAGCGATTCACAAACCACGTCGGCTTTGTTGAAGCGGGAACGGTAGTGGCGCGCCCCAATCCTCCGGCAAAGCCCAGATAGGTCAGATTGCACGGTCCGCGCGTGTCGATCCAAAGGCCGGTGGACGTTCCGACGGCGACATCGCAGGCCCTGCCGGCGGGACCTGTATAGTTCGATACCCTGGGGAATCCCGCCGCGGCCAACACCTCCTGACAGGGAGACCCGGATGCATCGCCATCGGCGGCGCGTCCAGAAGCACAGGCGCCGACCAGCAATACGAGCGATGCGTGCGGGCTTGCGTGCTGAACCAGGAATTGAGCGTGGCGATCAAGCGCGGCGCCCGCTAACCCGGCGGGCGGGATGTGACTCAACGTGAACGTGAACGAACCGGTAGTGGGATCAGGCGTGAACGTGAAGATTCCGGAGCAGCCTAGATAGTTGAAAGACATGATGGCGCGGTTCCCGCCGCCGGGCTGCGGACCCCACGCGCAGCCATAGCCTTGGCTGCCTCCGTGCGGCACCACGCAAGCCTTGTTCACGCGGCCGATCACTTCCGCAAACGTCGTCTTGAAGCTCGTCATCAACATCCCCGGCCGGCGGTTCCATCGCGGCTGGCCCGCCACCCATCGGATGATGTCGCCCCCGAGAGCAATTTCTCCTCAGACTGCGACGTTTGGCAAGCTTAGGTTGTCGAAAGACGAAGCCTGGCAGCCTCAAGCCAGAGCTTGTTCCAGATCGGCGAGCAGGTCCTTCGGGTTCTCGATCCCAACCGACAGCCGGATCGTCGCGTCGGTGAGCCCGATCTCCTCGCGGAGATCCTTCGGCACGCCGGAATGCGTCGTCGAGGCAGGGTGCGAGATCAGCGTCTCGGTGCCGCCGAGGCTGACGGCGAGCTTCATGATCTCGAGCCGGTCGAGGAAGGCGAAGGCCTCCTTCTCGCCGCCCTTCACCTCGAAGGAGAAGGTCGATCCGGGCTCGACGCATTGGCGGTCGAACACCGCCTTGCGCGGATCGTCGGCATCGAGGAAACCCAGATAGTGCACGTCGTCGATCCTGGGATGAGTGCGCAGATACTCGGCGACGATCCGGGCATTCTCGTTCGCGCGCTCGGTGCGGATGCCGAGCGTCTCCAGCGAGCGCAGCAGCATCCAGCAGGAATGCGGATCGAGCTGGGTGCCGAGGGCGCCGCGGAGCTGGACGACGCGCTTCATCAGCTCTTCCGAGCCGCAGACGCCGCCAGCGACGAGGTCGCTGTGACCGCCGGCATACTTGGTCAGCGAATAGATCGCGAGGTCGGCGCCATGCTTGAGAGGCTGCTGGTACATCGGTCCCATCAGCGTGTTGTCGACGGCGATCGGCGGGCGGTAGGCTTGGCGCTTGCCGATCTCGTCGCAGACTTCGGCGACGGCACGGAGATCGACGAGACCGTTGGTCGGGTTGGCCGGTGTCTCCAGCATGACGAAGCCGATGCGTCCGGTGGCGGCAGCGGCCTCGGCCGTCTGCGCGATCTGCGCCTTGTCGGTGCCGTCGGTGAAGCCGAAGGGCGTGATGCCGAAAAGCGTGAGCTGGTTGCGGATCAGCGTCTCGGTGCCGCCATAGAGCGGCCGGCTGTGCAGCACAGTGTCGCCGGGCCGGAGGAAGGTCAGCAGCAGGGTCGAAATCGCCGCCATGCCGCTGGCGAAGACCGCGGCGCGCTCGGCCTCGTCCCAGATCGCCAGGCGATCCTCGAGGATCTCGAAATTCGGATTGTTGAAGCGCGAATAAACGAGGCCGGCCTTCTCTCCTGGCCGCTGCTTGCGCCGCCCGGCGGTCAGGTCGAAGAAGTCCTTTCCCTGCTGGGCCGACTCGAAGACGAAGGTGGATGTTAGGAAGATCGGCGGCTTGAGCGCGCCTTCGGAGAGGCCCGGCGCATAGCCGTAGCCCATCATCAAGGTTTCCGGCCGCAGCAGATGGTTCCTTAAGGTGCGGCTCTTGTAGTTGCTGCTTTTCATGGGCGCGCCTCCTGGGCACCGATGAAATGCCGCATAAGGGCGGTGCGTTCCCCTAGCGGTTGAGCATGGGCAGATCCAGTTGCTGTTCCTTGGCGCAGGCAATCGCCTCGTCATAACCGGCATCCGCATGGCGCATGACGCCGGAAGCGGGATCGTTCCACAGCACGCGCTCCAGCCGCCGCGCCGCATCGGCGGTGCCGTCGCAGAGGATGACCATGCCGGAATGCTGGCTGTAGCCGATGCCGACGCCGCCGCCGTGATGGATCGAGACCCAGGTCGCGCCCGACGCTGTGTTCAAAAGCGCGTTGAGCAACGGCCAGTCGGCGACCGCGTCGGTGCCGTCCTTCATCGCCTCGGTCTCGCGGTTGGGGCTGGAGACCGAGCCTGAGTCGAGATGATCGCGGCCGATCACGATCGGCCCGATCTCCTTGCGCTTCACCATCTCGTTGAAGGCAAGGCCGATGCGGTGCCGGTCGCCGAGGCCGACCCAGCAGATGCGCGCCGGGAGACCCTGGAAGCTGATCTTGCTCGACGCATTGTCGAGCCAGGTGTGGAGATGGGCCGCCTTCGGCATCAGCTCCTTCACCTTGGTATCCGTCTTCCTGATGTCCTCGGGATCGCCGGAAAGCGCCACCCAGCGGAAGGGCCCGATGCCGCGGCAGAAGAGCGGGCGGATATAGGCCGGCACGAATCCAGGGAAGTCGAAGGCGTGGGTCTCGCCGACCTCCTTCGCCATCTGCCTGATGTTGTTGCCGTAGTCGAAGGTCGGCACGCCCATCTTGTGGAACTCGAGCATCGCCTGCACATGGACGCGCATCGACTCCTTCGCCGCCTTGACCGTGCCGGCGGGGTCGCTCTGCCGGCGCTCTTCCCATTGCTGCAGCGTCCAGCCGATCGGCAGATAGCCGTTGAGCGGATCATGCGCGCTGGTCTGGTCGGTGACGCCGTCCGGCCGCCAGCGCGGATCGGTTTTTGCGCGCTTCGCGATCTCCGGCACGAGCTCGGCGGCATTGCCGAGCACGCCGACCGAGACCGCCTTGCCATCGGCCTTCGCCTTCTCGATGATCTGCAGCGCCTCGTCGAGGGTCTTCGCCTGCGTGTCGAGATAGCGGGTCTTGAGGCGGAACTCGATCGAGGAAGGGCGGCACTCGATCGCGATCATCGACGCGCCGCCCAAGGTCGCCGCGAGGGTCTGCGCGCCGCCCATGCCGCCGAGGCCGGCGGTCAGGATCCAGCGGCCCTTCAAGTCGCCATAGGATTGGCGGCCCATCTCGACGAAGGTTTCGTGCGTGCCCTGCACGATGCCCTGGCTGCCGATATAGATCCAGGAGCCGGCGGTCATCTGGCCGTACATCATCAGGCCCTGGCGATCGAGCGCGTTGAAATGCTCCCAGCTCGCCCAGTTGGCCACGAGGTTTGAGTTCGCCAGCAGGACGCGGGGCGCGTCGGCATGGGTGCGGAAGACGCCGACCGGCTTGCCCGACTGGATCAGCAGCGTCTCGTCGCCTTTCAGGCGCTTCAGCGTGGCGACGATCGCATCGAAGCATTCCCAGTTGCGCGCGGCGCGGCCGATGCCGCCATAGACGGTCAGCTCCTGCGGCTTCTCCGCGACCTCGGGATCGAGGTTGTTCATCAGCATCCGCATCGGCGCCTCGGTCGCCCAGGACAGCGCCGAGAGCTTGTCGCCGCGAGGAGCGCGGATCACACGGGAGTTGTCGAGACGGGTAGCCATCAGGCGGTCTCCGGGCGGTCGAGCAGGCCGCCGACGAGGTCGAGGAAGGGATGCCGGTGCAGGAACGCATGCGCCGCGGCGATGTCCGGCGCCATGATGCGATCGTGGTCGAGCGGCGCCACGTGATCGCGGAGCGCGGTATGCACCGTCGCCAGTTTCGGCGAGGTCTTCAACGGCGCCAACAAGTCGACACCCTGCGCTGCCGCCATCAGCTCGATCGCGACGATATTGCCGACATTGTCGGCCATGTCGAGGAGCCGGCGCGCGGCATGCGTCGCCATCGACACATGGTCTTCCTGGTTGGCCGAGGTTGGGATCGTGTCGACGCTGGCCGGATGCGCCAGCATCTTGTTCTCGGATGCGAGCGCTGCCGCCGTCACCTGCGCCATCATGAAGCCTGAGTCGATGCCAGGCGTCTTCACCAGGAAAGCCGGCAGGAAGCTCATCACCGGATCGACGAGCAGCGCCGTCCGCCTCTCCGACATGTTGCCGATCTCGGCGAGCGCAATCGCGATGCCGTCGGCGGCGAAGGCAACCGGCTCGGCGTGGAAATTGCCGCCGGAGAGGATCTCGCCCTCCTCCGGGAAGACCAGCGGGTTGTCGGAGACGGCATTCGCCTCGTCGACGAGGCGCGCCGCCGCCGAGCGGAGCTGGTCGAGACAGGCGCCCATCACCTGCGGCTGGCAGCGCAGGCAATAAGGGTCCTGCACGCGGTCGCAATCGGCATGGCTGGCGCGGATGGCGCTGCCGGCTAGGAGATCGCGCAGGATCGCAGCGGCGATCCTCTGCCCCGGCTGGCCGCGCACGCGATGGATGCGCGGATCGAAAGGCGTATCGGTGCCGCGCGCCGCATCGACCGACATGGCGCCGGCGGTGAGCGCCGCCGCCAGCAGGCGCTCGGTCGCAAACAGCCCGGTCAGCGCCAGCGCCGTCGAGACCTGGGTGCCGTTGATCAGGGCGAGGCCCTCCTTAGGGCCGAGGCTGAGCGGCTTGAGGCCGGCCGCGTCGAGCGCCGCCCGCGACGGCACGGTCGCGCCGGCGTAGCGGACCTCGCCCTCACCGATCAGCGCCAGCGACAGATGCGCCAAGGGCGCCAGATCGCCCGAGGCACCGACCGAGCCCTTGCCCGGCACCACCGGCAGGAGGTCGCGGTCGGCGAAGGCGAGAAGCTGCGCGATGGTTTCCGGCCGCACGCCGGAATAGCCCCGCCCCAGGCTCGCCGCCTTCAGCGCCAGGATCAGGCGCACGACCTCCCCCGGCAGCGGCGCCCCGACGCCGACCGCATGCGAGCGCAGCAGGTTGAGCTGGAGCTGCTCGAGCTGGTTCTCGGCAATGCGCGTCTGGGCGAGCTTGCCGAAGCCGGTGGTGACGCCGTAGACCGCGCCGCCGCCATGCGCCATCCGCTCGACGAGCGCATGCGCGGCCCGGACCGGCCCGTCCGCCGAGGGATCGAGCGCGAAACGCGCCGGACCGGCGCCGATCCGGCGGAGCTGGCGCAGCGTCAGCTTGCCGGGAACCAGGACGATCTCCTCAGTCGCCATCGACCGCTCCGCTCCTGTCGTGATCCCATGAAAGGAGAATGCAGCACGCTCCCGAAGGCAAGCGTGGCAGCACGTCACCCGCGTCGCGGCGCGATGCCGCCGAAGCCGGCAGGCCGCCACGGCTTGTCGAAGTTCCTTACGGCTTCCAGCGAGCCAGACGCTCCAGCCCGCTCTCGATATCCGCCTTCAACAGGCCGATATCCTCCAGACCGATGTGGAACCGGACGATATACTGGCCGGACGGCCAGACGTCGACATTGCGGCTGGATGCGGGTTCCGAGATCGCGACGAGGCTATGGGAGCTGCCCCAGCTCGCACCGATCCTGAAGTGGCGGAAGCCGTCGATCATGGTTCGCAGGGGCTCGATGGTCGCCTTCCACAAAACGACCGACACGAGACCGTTTCCCGAGTTGAAGAACCGCCGATAGCGCTCGTGGTACCGGTCGGCCGGCATGACCGGATTCAGGACACGTTCGACCTCCGGATGACCGGCAAGCCATGCGCAGATCTCGCGAGCGCGATCGTCATGCTCGCGAACGCGCGCGCGCATGCTGGGAAGGCCGCGCAGGACCAAGTACGCCTCGTCGGAGGAAGCGCCGATTCCGAGGTTCGAGGAGAAGGACTTGAGCTCGCGGAACAGGCCCTCGTCCTTGACCGAGATGGAGCCCATGCAGAGGTCGCCCGCACCCGAGGCGTATTTGGACAAGGCGGTGCAGCAGATGTCCACGCCGTGCGAGAACATGTTCGAGGCGCCGAAGCCCCAGGTGTTGTCGATCATGACGAGCGCCCCGACCGCATGCGCCTCCCTGGCAATTGCCTCGATGTCCTGGATCTCCATCGTGTAGTAGCCAGGCGACTCGAGCAGAACCAAGCGCGTCGATGGTCTGATCTTGTCGGCGATCGACGACGCTCCCGACGCGAAGTACTCCGTCGTCATGCCGAGCCTCGCCAGGAACGTCTTGGCGAAGGATCGGCTGGGACCGTAGGCGCAGTCGGCGACAAGGACGTTGCCACCCGATCGGGCGAAGGCGGCCAGCGGCAAGGTGATCGCGGCGAGCCCTGACGGCACGACCACGGTGCGGGTTCCCCCATCGATCGCCGCGACCTGGTGCTCCAGGTCCCGAGTCGTGGGCGTTCCGTAGAGGCCGTACATGTAGCCGTCGAAGAGGCGGTCGCCCCTCTTCAGGAACTCCTCGGTATTGGCGAACAGCAGCGTCGACGCCCGATGAACGCCGGTGTTGAGCGGCCGGAATTCGTTCAATGCTCGATCCCCTCTCTCGCAGGCTCGCGCGTCAGCGCCAGACGCGCTCGACGACGCGCAGATAGTTGGCGCCGAAGACATCCCTGATGTCCTCGTCGCCATAGCCGAGCTTCAGGAGCAACTCAGTGATCTCGGGCAGCTGGCCCGGGTTCACGAACTTCGACGATTGCTGATAATGCTCCATCGGCCAGAACTTCGACGGGGTACCGACGTCGTCGAACACCTCCCAGGTATGGTCCAGGCCGATGCCGACATTCTTGATGCCGACGCGCTCGACCGTCATGTCGATCGCGCGCGCATAGTGCTTCGACGAGGCCGAGAGGTCTCCGATCATGCGGCCCACCCCGGAAACACCGATAAGTCCGCCGGTCGAGATGCAGGCGCGCATCTGCTCCTCGGTGATGTTGCGCGGATGGTCGGCGACATCCTTCGGATTGGAGTGCGAGTAGACGACGGGCTTCTGCGACCGCTCGCAAACTTCCAGGCTCGTGCGGTAGCCCACATGCGAAAGGTCGATCAGGACCCCCAGGCGGTTCGCTTCCTTGACGATCTCCCGGCCGAAATCAGTCAGGCCCTGATCGTCGTCGTGGCAGCCACCGCCAGCCTCGTTGTTGATGTTGTAGACGAAGTGCATCTGGCGGACGCCGAGGCGATGGTAGAGCGCAACCATCTCGATTTGGCCGCCAAGGGTAACCGCCCCTTCCAGGTCGAAGGTGATCCCCATCTTCCCTTCCTTCTTGGCCCGGAGCACATCGGCTGCCTTGTCGACCAGGATGAACCGGTCCGGACGGAGTTCGAGCCAATGCCGGAACGCCGCCAGGGTCCGGATCGTCTCCATCCACGGGTAGCCGTCGAAACCCACATTGATCGACAGATAGTCGACGTTGGCCTTCTCCCATCGCGACAGCTCGTTCAGATCGGTCTTCGGGCTGGGCGAGAAGCCAGAGTGAGCGTCCCACACGAGCGCATCGCGCAGCAGGCTCCTCGCCCGTTCCGGAAGGGCGGCCGTGTGAAGGGCATTGGACGTCACGTCGGGACGCGAGGACACGGAGCTGGTCATCGTCTTCTGCCTCGTCTCATTTCAGGATGGGCAGGCCGTCCCGGCGAGCGATCGTCCCGGGACGGCCTGCGAAACGCCTCAACTACGATTTGTCGACGTTCCAATAGACGACGGTGTTCGCCTTGATGAGGCCGGTCACGTTCTTGCGATGAACCATGGCCTGATAGAACTGTCCGATCGGGATGAACGGCACGACGTTCTCCCAGAGGTACTTGTGCAGGTTGTCGGCAAGCTGCTTGCGCTTCGCCGCATCGGGCTCGCGCATGAATGTCTGGCGCATCTTCTCGGCCTCGGCATCGCAGGGCCAGCCGAACCATGATGCGTCGCAGAGCGTGAAGGTGCCGATATTGACGAAGGGAAGCGACATCGTCGAACCGCCGGAGCTGGTGTGGAAGATGTTCCACCCGCCCTGCTCTGGCGGATCCTTCTTGGCGCGACGTGCGACGACGTTGCCCCACTCCGTCAGCACGAGGTCGACATTGACGCCGATCTTCTTCAGGTTCTCGGCCGTCACTAGGCTCTGCGCCCTGATGTAGCCGATATCGGTGGCGCCGATGATCGTGACCTTCTCGCCCTTGTAGCCGGACTCGATCATCAGCTGCTTTGCGCGCTCGAGATTGCGCTGCTTGATCGGCTCGGACCCGATCTCGGTCCCGAAGGTCGTGCCGCAGGTCCAGAGCGACCAGCACGGCGTCGTATCCTTCCAGAAGCGCGGGTCGCCGTAGGCGGCCTGTCCGTACTCGGTCTGGTCGACCGCCAGCGCCAGCGCGTGGCGCGCCTTCACGTTGTTGAAGGGCGGATGCAGGTGGTTCATCCGGATGTATCCGGTATTGCCGACCGAGGCGATGATCGAGACCTGGATATTCGGGTCTTTGTCGACCGTGGTCACAAGGTCCAACGACGGCGAGTCTAAGAAATCGACCTCACCGCGAACCAGCGCCGCATATGCCTGCGCATAGTCGGGCATCACCACGTACTCGACCCGGTCCATCTTGACGAGCTTGGCGCCCGAGAATCCCGACGGCGGCTTCGAGCGCGGAACATAGTCCGTGTTCTTCGTGTAGACGGCACGCGCGCCGGGATTCCACTGGTCCTTCGGGAACTTGAACGGACCGGAGCCGATCGCTTCCGTCACCGGGGTCGCCGGATCGATCGACGCCTCCTTCGCGCGCATGATGCCCGCGGCGTTGTTCATGCCGGAGAGCGTGAAGGTGGTGAAGCCGAAAGGCTCCTTGAGCGTCAGGGTCATTGTCTTGTCGTCGACGGCCTCGATAGAAGCGACGAATGGCTCAAGCGTGCGGCCCAGGCTCTCCCGCGCGATCAGACGCTTGGTCGATGCGACCGCGTCCTTCGCCGTCACCGGCGAGCCGTCATGGAACTTCAGGCCGGGGCGCGGCGTGAAGGTGTATTTGAGGTTATCCGGCGTGACCGACCAGCTGCCGACCGCGTCCGGCTTCGCCTCCATTTTCGCGTCCCACGAGAACAGCGTGTCGTAGACCATCGCCATGTGCATGGTCGTGATAGCGGTCGTGGTCTGGTAGCCGTCGAGCACGCGGAGGTCCGAGTGCGGTACGACCCTCAGGACCTTTTGAGCGTCGGCAGGAAACGCGAAACCGGCGGCCACGGCGACAACGAATCCGGCAGCCAAAGTCTTTGCGGTACGCGAGGCACTTCGTAAGCGTGTCATCTTGGCTCTCCTTCGATCGCAGGACTGGGTTCAGGTGACGGAACGGGAGGACCTCTTCAAAGCAATTCGGCGAAGGCGCGGACACTCATCGAGGTCGCGCCCCTGGCCTTGATCGGCACGGCGAAGAAGCGGAACGGCTTGTTCAGCAGCAGCCCGAGGCCGACCAGATTCTCGGAGATGACGATGTCGCGCTCGAGCAGGCGCGAATGGGTAGGCGCCATCGTCGTGCCAGGTGCATCCGCGCTTCCGGTATCGACGCCCATCAGCTTCGCGCCATCCGCGATCAGGCGATCGACGACATCCGAACCGATGGCCGGGTGCTCATCGTAGCGCGCGGTTGCCCAGTGCTTGTCCCAGCCGAAGTGAAAAAGGACTGCGCGGCCTGTGAGGCTGGATTCGGGCAGGAGGCTTATGGTCGCGGTCTCGCGCGCGCCGACGCCGCGACAATCGACGACGATGCCGGGGAGGATGACGTCCTCCAGCGAGAGACCGGCGATGTCGCGCTTTTCCGCGTAGCGGCAGTACGGAGCGTCGATATAGGTGGCGACCGCCGTAGGAAAGGAGACGTCAGTCGACTCGAAGCCGGCGGCAGACTCGGATCGAGCACGCGCGATGCGGAGCCGGACGGTCTCCTCTTTCCATCCGCCATCGGCAGCGCGGCGACGAACGCCCGGCATCCCGTCATAGAAGGTCTGGGAGAGGTCGACAAAGCGCGAAGCCGCGGCCGCTTCTGCCCTGGTGCCCGTATCGAGGCGATTTGCCATCATCCCTTCGCTTTCGCTCACGAACGATAGAGACCTTGCTTCGCCAACCACGATTGGATGACGTCGGCCACGTCCAGGTTGTTCGTATCCATCATCATCATGTGCGAGTTGCCGCGAATTCCGATCTTCGGCAACTCGATCGTCTCGACGGAGACGCCGCCAGCGATCATTCGGTCGCGAAAGGCATGCGCCCCGTCGCGGATCGCAGGCCATTCCGGATCCGTCTCGAGGAAGTCGCCCCAGAGGTACAGCATGCGCGTATCGCGGAGCACGTCGATCCGCCCGTCGTCTCCCTCGATCGGTATCGGCTCCACGGCGACGATTCCGCGCACGTGGCCCGGCCGACGCTGCGCTACTCGGAAGACGTAACGAGTGGCTTGCGAGTGCGCGACGATCACGCATGGGCCGACGCGATCGACGAGCGCGACATAAGCGTCGAGAATAGCCTCGTCGTTGCAGCGCCACCGCGGCACGAGCTGCTTCGCAAGGCCTTCATAGGCTTCCGCCGGGAAGCGGCTCCCGGGCAGAAGGTTCGCCCGCAGGACTTCCAGGTCGGGGCTGTAGGCGCCCGGCCCTTTTCCAATCCGGAAATCAGTGTCGAAGTACCGGTCGTGCCGCGTGAATACCGGGTCGCCGGGCCAGATATCGGGGAAGAGCGCCCAGCCGGAGCGTCCGCGCTCGACGGCATCCGACACGTAGACGCTCCAACCGAGGCGGACAAAGTGGGTTGCCCACCCTTCGCGGCCGTCCGGCGTCGTCTCGTAGGTCACACCGGTCAGCGGCGCTCCATGCCAAAGCAGGAGAGCTGCCTCGCCGCGTACGCGATGCGGGATGAAGTACTGCGCGTAGAGCTGATCGACCTGATAGGTCCCGTTCGGATCAATGGTCACCGGGGCATCGCCCGGGCGCAGCGTCGCCAACCGAGGAGCCTTGCCGGAAATGATCGCCTTACGCCCGCCGACATGGAAGGAACCCATATCGGAAAGCGCCAGCCAGGGTTCCGATCCATCGGCGCCATGCTCGCTCGGCATTCAGATGCGCTCCGGGCGTCGCCAGAGAATCGGGAAGCTGGGATGATCGAACGGAGCGCCGGCGGGAAGCTCGTCCGCCAGCCCCGGGAAGTCGGGCGACGTCTTCCACCTGCGAGGCGCGTGCCGGATGTCGTCTCCAAGGAAGCGCACGGACAACACGCGGCGTCGGCCGCTGCCAACGCCGCCCGCAGCATGCAGCGTCAGCATGTGGAAGAAGACAGCATCGCCAGGCTCGAGCTCCCAGCCGATGATGTCGAAGACGCCGCGATCAGCTTCGATGTCCGGCAGATCCGCCAGGCTTCCTTCCGGGAACCACTTCGCCTCGCTCGTCATGAAGGTGCGAGGCATGAGCCACGGGCCGTTGTGGGTGCCGGCGACGAACTCGAGCGTCGAGGCCCGGCCTACCGGATCCATCGGCGCCCACATGCTGCAATTCTGACGGCCGTCGAGGTTGTAGTAGGGCTGATCCTGATGCCACGGCGTCTTCTGCCGCGTGTTCGGCTCCTTGACCAGCAGGTGATCGTGGTAGAGCCGGACGGTGCTCGATCCCATCAGGGCTCCGGCGGTTTCCGCGGCATGCGACCGGAAAATCAGCTCGCGATACTCATCGATGCGCTGCCAATTGCAGAAATCCTCGATGAAATAGCCGGGGTCGTCCGGCTGGCTCGCGACGATGGCCCGGTGGCTCGGGGCCGCCATGTTCTTGGCGATACCTGCGCGGCATCGCTCGATTTCATCCGGACTGAACAGGCCGCGAACGCAGACCGCGCCGTCTCGCCGGAAGTCGTCGATCTTCCTTTGCGAGACGACGGACGTCAGCGTCGGATTCGTGCTCCGTTGGTCTGCCTTCGAGTCCAGCATCCTGCCCAATTCGCCAATCGACTTTCGCGAGCCTAGCAACCCCAGGGCGATAGCTGGAAATACCGACTGGCAATGCTAGCATTGGGAATGGCTATACCCTTTACGCTTCGCCAACTCGACTACTTCGTCGCCGTTGCCGAGCATGGAAGCGTCACGGCTGCCGCTGCGGTCCGCAATGTCGCGCAGCCATCGGTCTCGATCGCCGTGGGCGAGTTGGAGGCAGCGCTCGGCAAGTCGTTGTTCCGGCGGCGACCGGGCCAGAGGCTCGCGATCACGCCGGCGGGCCGGCAGCTTCTCATCCACGCAAGAACGGCCCTCGCCGCCGCGCAGCGGATTGCGAGCGGCAACAGGGACCGGACCGAGATCAAAGGCGAGATCGCAATTACGTGCTTTCGCGACATCGGCGCCTACTATCTTCCACGACTGATTGCGGCCTTCGCCGCACGCTATCCGGACGTCACCTTCAGGCTAGCCGAGGGCAACCTGGCGGAGGTTCGCACCGACATCGCCGACGGACGCTGCGATCTCGCCATCACCTACGATATAGAGCTCGACCTCCACGGGATCAGTCGCAGCACGATCCATCGCCTCTTCCCCCACGCACTCCTGCCCAAGAATCATCGTCTTGCCCGTCGCAGCAAGGTGCGGCTGGTCGAGCTGGCCTCCGAACGGCTGGTGCTCGAAGACTTTCCGCTGACCTATGAGTATTTCATCACGATGTTTCGGCTCCGCGGCATAGAGCCGCCGAGCGTTCAGCTCACCCCCAGCTTCGAAATGCAGCGCGGCCTGATCGCGAACGGCTGGGGCGTCGGGCTCTCCTGCATAAGGCCGAAACCCGATTTCAGCTACGATGGCCAGCCGATCGCCTGCCGCCCGCTCGCCACCGCGGAGCCTTCGTCAGACATCGCCATCGCCCATCTGGGCCGAGAAACCCTGACGCCGCCGGCAGCCGAATTTCTGGCCTCGGCGCTCAAATTCTACCGCAACCTCTCGACCGTCCAGGCATGACGGCCTCTTGGCAGCCTGTCCCCGCCATGATCGACTAGGACGATGGCCAAGACCATCCATCTTATTCGCCACGCGCAGTCGACCTTCAATGCCGCCTGGATCGAGGCGGCCGCCGATCCTTTCCATTTCGATGCGCGGCTGTCTCCCCTCGGCCTCCGCCAGGTCGAGGAGGCCCGCTCACGCGCCCGTGCGCTGCCTTGCGATGTCGTGATCACGACGCCGCTGACCCGCGCGCTGCAGACCGCGACCGGCCTCTTCGGCGATCATGCCAGGATCGAGGTGCAGTGCCTTCACCGGGAATGGCAGGAGCACAGCTGCGACATGGGCCGATCGCCCAAGCTGCTGGCCCGGGAGTTCCCCGGCCTCGCCTTCGATCACCTCGACGATCCCTGGTGGCACCACGAGGACCCGGACGCCAACGGCGTCGTGATCGAGCCGACGGACTCGCTCCATGCGCGGCTCGCCGAGTTCCCGCGATGGGTGATGGCGCGACCGGAGACCTCGATCGTCGTCGTCGGCCACGGCGCCTTCTTCAGCCACCTGATCGGCCGCGTTCCGGCAAACTGCGAAATCGTCGCCTGGCAACCCGCCTGATGCGACACTTAAGATCATTCCAGCATGGGAGACGTCGCATGCATCGAGCCCTAGCGTCAGCCTTTGCCATTGCCCTCCTCGCCGCTTCCGGCGCCTCGGCGCAGACCACGCTCAAGATGGTTCCGCAGGCGGATCTGCGCGTGCTCGACTCCGTCTATACGACGGTGACGATCACCAACAACTACTCGCGCATGGTCTACGACACGCTGTTCGGCATGGATTCCAAATACGTGCCGAAGCCGCAGATGGTCGAGTCCTACACCGCGAGCGACGACAAGCTCATCTGGACTTTCGTGCTGCGTCCCGGCCTCAAATTCCATGACGGCTCGCCCGTCACCTCGAAGGACGTCGTCGCCTCCTTCAAGCGCTGGCAGACCCGCGCCGTCGACGGCAAGGTGCTGATGTCGCGCATCGCCGAATTCCAGACGCCCAATGACCGCACCTTCGTCTTCAAGCTGAAGCAACCCTACGGGATGATGCTGGAGACGCTGGCAGGCGCGGCCAACACCTTCTTCATCCTGCGCGAGAAGGACGCGGCGACCGACGCCTTCGCCGAGGTCAAGGAATCGGTCGGCTCCGGCCCGTTCAAATTCATCCGCGAGGCCTGGGTTCCGGGCGCCATGGTCGCCTTCGCCAAGAACACCGATTACGTGCCACGGGCCGAGCCGCCCGACGGCCAGTCCGGCGGCAAGGTGGTCAAGGTCGACCGCGTCGAGTGGCCCTACATCCCCGACACCAACACGGCCGTACAGGCGCTCCAGCGCGGCGAAGTCGACATGGTCGAGGTCATCAGCCACGACATGATCCCGGCTCTGTCCAAGGACCCGAACATTCAGCTTCATATCCTCGATCCGATCGGCTTCCAGGCGACAATCCGCCCCAATCACCTGGTGCCGCCCTTCAACAATCCGAAGGCGCGCCAGGCCCTCTTCCTGATCGGCGAGCAGACCGACTACCTGACCGCGATGGTGGGGTCCGACAAGCAGTACCAGCGCGTCTGCTTCGCCGCCTTCATCTGCGGCTCGCCCGGCGAGTCGAGTGTCGGCGTCGACGCGATCAAGCAGAAGAACGTGGCGAAGGCGAAGCAGCTCTTCGCCGAAGCCGGCTACAAGGGCGACCCGATCGTCGTCATGACGCCGACCGACCAGTTCCTGATCCACACCATGACGCTGGTGACGGCGCAGCTGCTGCGCGAAGCCGGCATCAACGTCGACCTGCAGGCGATGGACTGGGGCGCGGTCACCCAGCGCCGGCTCAACAAGAACGATCCGAAGATCGACCGCGCCGGCTGGCACATCGCCCAGACCACCTGGCCCGGCCGCATCCAGTCGAACCCCTTCACCAACCTCTTCGCCTCGACCTCCTGCGACGGCCGCAACTCCTGGGGCCTTCCCTGCGACGAGGCGATGGAGAAGCTGCGCCTCTCCTATCTCGAAGCGCCTAACGCCGACGAGCGGAAGAAGATCATCGACGAGCTCCAGGCCAAGTTCCTCGAGGTCGTGCCCTACGTACCGATCGGCCAGTTCACCCGGCCGGTCGCCTACCGCAAGGAGCTCAAGGGCATCGTGCATCCCTCCTGGGACATCACGCTCTGGAACATCGAGAAGGTGCGGAACTAGACCTGCTTGAGCCCGGTCGCGGCGGCATCGAGCCGCCGCGCCGCGCTCTCCATGCGGCCGCGATAGGCGTCGAGCCAGCCGCGCGCCTGGCCGATCTCGTTACGATAGCAGGCGAAGGCAGCCTTCAACGCCTCGGGCGCCGGGCCGCCCGGCATGGTACGCACGGCGACGAAGTGCTCCGGCGTGGTGACGCGCCGGAACTCGGCCTCGGATAGTTTCGGCGTGCGACCGGCGACCTCGCGGAAGGCCTCGGCGAAGGCCGACATCGGCACGGTGCCGAAGCGCTCGCCGGTATCGATCATACGCCGTGCCAGCTTGGCGGCGATCTCATGCGCCTGTCGAAACGACAATCCCTCGGCGCGCACCAGCGAGTCGGCGAGCTCGGTCACGGTGATGCAGGCCTCTTCGATGTGCTTGCGCACCTTCGCCTCGTCGATGCGGACCGACCCGATGAACCCGGCGAGCAGCGCGATGGCACGGTGGCCGGTATCGAAGGCCTCGTAGCCCGCCGCCTGCACCTCGCCTTCGGAGTCGTTCATGTCGGTGAAGGGCGTGTTGTGCACGGCGGTGATCACCGCCTCGGCACGCGCGGAGGCCAGCGACAGCATCAGCCGCAGATGCTCGACCGGCACGGGGTTGCGCTTCTGCGGCATGATCGAGCTGATCTGCACATAGGCGTTCGGCACGTAGAGATGGCCGATCTCGAAGCCGGTCCAGGCGTTCAGATCCTGGACGAAGCGGCCGAGATGGACGAAGACCAGCTTGAGCGCTGAATAGACGCTGGTCGCGTAGTCGACCGCGGCGATGCAGCCATAGGAATTCTCCTGCACCTCGGCGAAGCCCAGCAGATCCGCCATGCGCGCACGGTCGAGGTCGAAGCCGGACGTCGTGATCGCCGCCGCCCCCATGCTCGACTTGTCGGGATAACGAGCCGCATGCGTGATGCGCTCGATGTCGCGGATCAGCATCTCGACCAGCGCCGCGAGGTAATGGCCGAAGGTCGAGGGCTGCGCCGGCTGGCCATGGGTGTATGCCACGATCAGCGTGTCGCGGTTCTTCTCGGCCACCGTCAGCGCCGTCTCGACCAATCCGATCATCGCCTCGACAAACGGGATCAGGCGTTCCTTCAGCGCCAGCTTGAAGACCGTGTGGTCGATGTCGTTGCGCGAGCGGCCGGTATGCAGCTTGCCGGCGACCTCGACGCCGAGCCGGCGCTTCAGCTCCGATTCGACATAGAAGAAGAAATCCTCGTGCTCCCCGGTGTAGTCGAGCTTGGCGACGTCGACCGTCCTCACGATGTCGTCGAGCGCCTTCAGGATCGCGCCTGCCTCGGCGCGGCTCAGGAGATTCTTCTCGGCAAGCATCACCGCGCTGGCGCGGTTGATGCGCATCTGATGCTGCCAGTGATGCTTCTTCACGCCTTCGAACAGCGGCGCCAGCACCGTGTCCTTGTAGACAGGTGCCGGAAAAACACTGTCGTCCTTCGTCGCGGCCATCAGATACCAAGCCTTTTCGCGATATTTGGTCGGAAAGCGGGCGGATGCTCGTGGACATAAGCGGGCACGTCAATAAGCATAGCAGCCCGTGATGGATTCTTCCGACGAACAAGCCCGCGCGCATCGCCGCATCGCGCGACAGGCGGCGACGAGCCCGCTGGTCGAGCTGTGGAACGCGCTGCTGCCGCTGCGTTCGGCCTTGAGCTTCATGATGACCGGGGCGCATCCGGACGACGAGGCGAGCGGCCTTCTCGCGCGCCTCGCCAAGAAGGACGGCGCCCGCACCATCTATGTCTGCGCCACGCGCGGCCAGGGCGGCCAGAACGCGCTCGGGTCCGAATCCGGCGATGCGCTGGCCGCCATCCGCACGCGCGAGATGGAGGAAGCGGCGCGCATCCTCGACATGGAGGTGCACTGGCTCGATCGCGGCTTCGGCGATCCGATCTCGGATTTCGGCTTCGCCAAGACGGCCGAGGCGACGACCGCCATCTGGGGCGAGGAGCGCCTGATGGAGCGGCTGGTGCGCGTGATAAGGACGGCGCGCCCCGACATTATCTGCCCGACCTTCCTCGATGTCGGCGGCCAGCACGGCCATCACCGCGCGATGACGCGCGCGGCACTCCGCGCCTATGACGTCGCCGCCGATCCGGAGGCCTTCCCTGAGCATCTCGCAGCCGGACTCGCGCCCTGGCGCATCGCCAAGCTCTACCTCCCGGCCTTCTCCGGCGCCGGCGGCAGCTATGACGACGCCGAGCCGCCTCCGCCGGCGACGGTCGAGGTCGATATCGGCGGCTACGACCGGGTTCTCGGTGCCACCTATGCGCAGATCGGCGAATGGTCGCGCGCCTGCCATCGGACCCAGGAGATGGGCCTGTGGCGCGGAGAAAGGCCAGCGCATGTGCCGCTGCACCGGCTGCAAAGCCGGCTCTCGTCCGGCAATGCCAAGACCTCTCTTTTCGACGGGCTGCCGCAACGCCTCGGCGATCTCGCCGAGCGCTTCGATGCGGCGCAGGGCGATGCGCTCCGCCGCATCGACGCGGCCATCGACCTGGCCTTCGCGCGGTTCCCGGATTTCGACGGCGTCGCCGCAGCGATCCATTCCGGCCTGCGTGCCGTCGACGAGGCGGAAGCGCGCCTCGATCCGCCGCCGGACCCGCATGCCGACGATCTGAGCCATCGCCTGGCGATCAAGCGCCACCAGCTCGCACGGACAAGCCGGATCGCGCTCTCGCTGGTCGCGCGGATCGAACTTCCGGACACCATCGTCGCCGGCAAGCTCGCAGAAGCGAGGCTGTCGGTCTTCTACGGCCGGCCGAAGGTCCTCGCCTCGCTAGCCGCGGTCACCGGCGACGGCGTGACCATGGAGCCGGACGACCACGGCGTCGCGCGGATGATGCTTCCGCAATCGCGCCCGTTTCGCTCGCATTTCGACCCGCTGTCGCCCGCCGCCCCCGTCGTCGCCCGCCTTCGCTACTTCGTCGAGGGTCAGGAGATCGAGCAGACGCTGGCTCCCGACGACGCCCCGATGATCGTGCCGCCCGTCGCACTCGAGCCGCGGTCCGATCGCCTCGTGGTCCGCGCCGGAACGCCCGCCTTCGATCTCCGCATCGGTGTCCGCAATAACACCGGCGACAAGATCGAGACCACGATCGCCGTCGCCGAGGCGCGAACGCCGCTCACCCTGGCTCCGGGCGGATCAACCGATGTCGATCTCCGCGTCGCTGCGCCGCGGCCCGGCCGCCATCGGCTTGCCGTCGCCGCGGCCGGCGTCGAGCATGGGCGCGCACGCTCACAGGCCTATCCGCATGTCGGGCGCACGAGCTGGATCGAGCCGGCGGAGGTCGAGCTGCTGGTCATCGACTCGGCAATCCCGGATCACGTACGGATCGGCTATGTCGATGCCGGAACTGATCGCACCGCCTTCTGGCTCGGTCAGCTCGGCCTCGATGTCATGCCGCTCGACAGCGAGGATTTCGCGGCCGGCGATCTCGCGCGCTTCGATACGATCGTCGTCGGCGTCAAAGCCTTCTCGCGGCCGGAGCTGGCGCGATCGCGAAGCCGGCTCCACGACTTCGTGCGCGGCGGCGGGCATCTGGTAACTCAGTTCCACCGCTCCCAGGACGGCTGGGACGGCGCCGCGCCCGAGCGGCTGGAGATCGGCCATCCCTCGATCCGCTGGCGCGTCTGCGATCCGGCCGCACCAATAATCGTGCTGGTGCCCGATCACCCGCTGCTCACCTATCCCAATCGCATCGGGCCTGAGGATTGGCAGGGATGGAAAAAGGAGCGCGGCCTCTACTTCGCCGCCTCCTGGCATGACGCGTATCAGCCGCTGCTCGCGCTCGCCGATCCGGGCGAGGCGCCGCTAAAGGGCGGACTGCTCTCGGCACGGATCGGCGAAGGCCGGCACACGCATGTGAGCCTGACGCTCTCGCATCAGATGGACGAGCTCGTGCCGGGCGCCTTCCGCCTCTTTGCCAACCTCGTCCAGGCAGAAAAAAACGCCTAGAGAAGCGGCAGCTGACGCACTTTTCCTTCCCTCCTTGCACCTTCATCCGGTCCGCGTTGACATTGGTGGCCGCGAGTGGCGCAATCCCCGGCATCTTCCCCACAAGGAGCCGACGATGGCGCCTCGCTTGACCCGTCGTACTCTCGTTCAAGGCGCGCTCGGCGCTGCCGGTTCGAGCCTCGTGCCGTGGCGCGCCTATGCGCAAGGCAAGCGCGGCGGCGTGCTGATGGTCGCCGCCGACACCGAGCCCGCGCACTGGAACGGCGCGATCCTCGCCAGCAACGGCGTCTTCTTCGTCTCGAGCAAGGTGCTGGAGCCGCTCGCCGACCAGGCCTTCGGCGGCAACGGCATCAAGCCGGTGCTGGCGACATCGTGGACGCCGGCCGCCGACGGCCGCAGCATCACCTTCCAGCTCCGCTCCGGCGTGAAATGGCACGACGGCAAGGACTTCAGCTCCGCCGACGTCGCCTTCTCGGCGATGGAGATCTGGAAGAAGCTGCAGAATTTCGGCCGCGTCCTCTTCAAGGACCTGGAGGCGGTCGAAACGCCGAACGCGACCACCGCAATCTTCCGCTTCGCCAAGCCGATCCCGAGCCAGCTCATCGTCAACGCGCTGCCGGCGGTCTCGACCGTGGTGCCGAAGCATCTCTACGAGAACACGGACGCGACGCAAGCAGCACACCCGCAGAACCAGAAGCCGGTCGGCACCGGCCCCTACACCTTCGCCGAGCACAAGCGCGGCGAGTTCGTCCGCCTCGAGCGCAATCCCAGCTACTGGGCATCGGGCCAACCGCTGGTCGACCGCATCCTGTACCGGCGCATGGCCGACAAGGGCGCCATCGCCGCCGCGCATGAATCCGGCGACATCCTGCTCTCCTGCTTCAGCGCCGTGTCGACGCCCGATGCGATCCGGCTCGGCAAGGTCAAAGGCCTGCAGGTCTCGACCAAGGGCTATGAGGGCATCCTCTACACCGCGACGATCGAGATCAATCACCGCCGGAAGGAGCTGGCCGACGCCCGCGTACGCCGCGCCATCCGGCATGCGATCGATCCGAAGTTCATGCTGGAGACCGTGTTCAACGGTTTCGGCGCCATCGCGACCGGCCCGATCCCGGCGAGCGGCGCGCCGTTCTACACCACCGACGTGCCGCAATACGCCTTCGACACGGCGCGCGCCGAGGCGCTGCTGGACGAGGCCGGCTACAAGAAGGGCGCGGACGGGATGCGCTTCGCGCTAAAGCTCCTGCCGGCGCCTTTCTTCGAGCAGACGCGGCTCACCGGCGATTATCTCCGCCAGGCGCTGCGCCGCATCGGCATCGATGCGCAGATCGAGGGCAACGACGCGCCGGGCCATATCAGGAAGGTATACACGGAGCACGCCTTCGACCTCGCCGTGGCGGCGCTGGTCTACCGCAACGATCCGGCGATCTCGACCACCGTGCTCTACCGCTCCGGCACGCCTGCCGGCGTGCCCTTCGCCAACCAGTACGGCTATGCCGATCCGGAGATGGACAAGCTGATCGACCAGGCGGCGAGCGAGGTCAACGATGCGGAGCGCACGAAGCTCTACGTCGCCTTCCAGAAGAAGGTGATGAACGACCTGCCGATCATCCCGCTGATCGACTTCCCATTCCTGTCGGTGGTCTCCGACAAGGTCGTCAACCACCACAACACGCCGCGCTGGCCCTGCGCCTCCTGGGCGGATGTCAGCCTCGCCTGACCGGGACGCGCGCGCGGCCGGCTTCTTCGCCGGCCGCGCGGCTGTCCTTCTCCGCCGTCGCCTCGCGCAGGCGCTGCCCGTCATCCTGCTGGTCCTGGTCGGCAATTTCCTGCTGCTGAAGCTGGCGCCGGGTGACGTCATCGACGCCTATGTCGCGGCGGCGGGCGGCGGCGACCGCGCCTTCGTCGCCCAGCTCCGCGCCGAATACGGGCTCGACCAGCCGGTGATCGTGCAGCTCGGCCTCTACCTGTGGAAGGCGGTCCGCCTCGATCTCGGCCAGTCCGTGCTGCTCGGCCAGCCGGTGCTCTCCCTGATCCTCGAGCGCCTGCCGAACACGCTCATGCTGATGATGAGCTCGATCGGCTTCGCCTTCGGCCTCGGCGTTCTGCTCGGCGTCGCCGCCGCCCGCCGCGCCGGAAGGCCGGAGGACACCGCGATCATCACGCTCGGCCTCATCGTCTACGCGACGCCGGGATTCTGGCTCGGCCTGATGCTGATCGTGATCTTCTCGGTCAGGCTCGCCTGGCTGCCGCTGTCCGGCATCGAGACCATCGCGTCGTCCCTGACCGGCTGGGAGCGCGTCCTCGACATCGCCCGCCATTTGGTGCTGCCGACCGCCTCGCTCGCACTCGTCTATGTCGCGATCTACATGCGGCTCATGCGCGCCGGCATGCTCGAGGTCTTCGGCCTGGATTTCATCCGCACCGCCAGGGCCAAGGGGCTCAGCGACGACCGGATCGCCTATCGCCACGTCCTGCCGAACGCGATCCTGCCGATGGTGACGATGCTGGGCCTTCAGTTCGGCACGCTGCTCGGCGGCAGCGTCGTGATCGAAAGCGTGTTCTCGATCCCCGGTATCGGGCGACTTGCCTATGAGGCCGTGGTCGGGCGCGACCTCAACCTGCTGCTCGGCATCGTCTTCATGAGCGCGCTGCTGGTCATCGCGGTCAACCTGATCGTCGACCTGCTCTATGCGCATCTCGACCCCAGGATCGAGAGCGCATGAACCAGCGCAGCTTCAGGGAGCGGTTCTCGACCAACAACGGCGCGCTCGCCGGCTTGACGATCCTCAGCCTTGTCGTGCTCGCCGCGCTCGCCGCGCCCCTCCTCTTCCCCGGCGATCCGCTCGACATCGTCGGCCGGCCGCTGACCGAGCCTTTCGAGGATTGGCGCTTCCCGCTCGGCACCGACCGGCTCGGCCGCGATATGCTGGCCGGCCTCGTGCACGGCGCACGCGCCTCGCTCTTCGTCGGCCTCGTCGCGGCGGGCGGCGCGATCCTGATCGGCATCCTGGTCGGCGCGGTCGCCGGGTACTTCGGCGGCTGGATCGACGAGGCGCTGATGCGGCTCACAGAGACCTTCCAGACCGTGCCCGGCTTCATCCTCGCGCTGGCCCTCGTCGCGGTGATGGGGCCGGGCGTCGTCTCGGTCGCCATCGCCATCGCGCTGGTCTCCTGGACCGGCCCGGCGCGCATCACGCGCGCCGAGTTCCTGAGCCTGAAGCAGCGCGAATTCGTCTCGGCCTCGCGCGTCCTCGGCCAGGGCCACGGTCACATCATCTTCCGCGAGATCCTGCCCAACGCGCTGGCGCCGATCATCGTGCTGGGCAGCGTCATCGTCGCTGCCGCGATTCTTATCGAGTCGGCTTTGTCGTATCTGGGTCTGAGCGACCCCAACCGCGCGACCTGGGGACAGATGATCGCCGGCGGCCGCGCCGTCTTCCGCAGCGCGTGGTACGTTTCCGCCATCCCCGGATTCGCCATCCTGCTGACGGTTCTCGCCGTCAGCCTGGTCGGCGAAGGCCTCACCGACGCCGCGAATCCGCGCACCGGGCGGCGCTAGCGGTTGAACCTCTCGCGGCTGGCTCCCATATAGCCTATGCTAAGGCATATGCCATGGAGGCGACGACGTATCCTGAGCGCCACGTGAAGCTGTTCAAGAACGGCCGAAACCAAGCGGTACGCATCCCCCGGGAATTCGAGCTGCCGGGCGAGGACGCGATCATGCGCAAGGAAGGCGAGCGGCTGATCATCGAGCCTGCACGACGCAAATCGCTGTTGGAGCTTCTGGATAGCTGGGAACCGCTCGACGAGGAATTCCCCGAGATCGAAGACGGTCCTCCGGACCCTGTCGACCTTTGATCCGCTATCTTCTCGATACGAACGTCATCTCAGATCTGATCCGAAACCCACGCGGCGCGGTCGCTTCAAGAATTCACGAGATTGGCGAGGCGGGTGTCTGCACGAGCATCATTGTCGCGGCTGAGCTCAGATACGGAGCGGCAAAGAGTGGATCGGCTCGGCTGACAGCACGAATAGAAGCGGTTTTGGAGCCAATGAAGATTTCGCCCTTCGAAGCACCGGCGGACCGAGTCTACAGCCAGCTTCGCGCAGACCTTCAGCGGTCCGGGAAGACCATCAGCAACAATGACCTTCTCATTGCCGCGCATGCGCTGACACTCGGGCTCACACTGGTTACGGACAACGAGCGCGAGTTCTCCCGTGTAGATGGACTTCCACTCGCGAACTGGCTGCGCGGCGCGTAAACTTCACCGGCCGCCCCCAGGGCAGCACCCGCAGCTCATCCCGGCGTTGGGTGTCGTTAACCGCCTCCGCGGTTGCGTTCCTTATTTGTTCTTGCTATGGGATCGTCTATGTCCGGCCAGCTTCGTATCCGCGGCGCACGCGAGCATAACCTCAAGAATATCGACGTCGACCTGCCCCGGAACGAGCTGGTGGTGATCACCGGCCTCTCCGGCTCCGGCAAGTCCTCGCTCGCCTTCGACACGATCTATGCCGAGGGCCAGCGCCGCTATGTCGAGAGCCTGTCCGCCTATGCGCGCCAGTTCCTGGAGCTGATGGGCAAGCCGGATGTCGACCTGATCGAAGGCCTGTCGCCGGCGATCTCGATCGAGCAGAAGACCACCTCGAAGAACCCGCGCTCGACCGTCGGCACGGTCACCGAGATCCACGACTATCTCCGCCTGCTCTATGCGCGCGTCGGCATCCCCTACTCGCCGGCGACCGGGCTCCCGATCGAGAGCCAGACCGTGACCCAGATGGTCGACCGGGTCATGGCGATGAAGGAAGGCACGCGCCTCTATCTGCTGGCGCCCATCGCGCGCGGCCGCAAGGGCGAGTACCGCAAGGAGCTGCAGGAGCTGCAGAAGAAAGGGTTCCAGCGGGTCAAGGTCGACGGCAAGCTCTACGAGATCGGCGACGTGCCGGCGCTCAACAAGAAGCTCAAGCACGACATCGAGGTCGTCATCGACCGCATCGTCGTGCGCCCGGATCTCGGCAACCGGCTTGCGGATTCGATGGAGACGGCGGTCACGCTCGGCGAGGGCCTGGTCTTCGCCGAGAACGCCGATAGCGGCGAGCGCACGATCTTCTCCTCCAAATTCGCCTGCCCGGTCTCGGGCTTCACCATCGACGAGATCGAGCCGCGTCTCTTCTCCTTCAACAACCCCTTCGGCGCCTGCCCGACCTGCGACGGGCTCGGCACCAAGATGTATTTCGACCCCGAGCTGGTGATTCCCGACGACCGCCGCGCGCTGCGCGAAGGCGCGGTGGCGCCCTGGGCGAACTCCTCGTCGAAATACTACGACCAGACCCTCGACAGCCTCGCCAAGCACTTCAAGGTCTCGACCGGCACGCCGTGGAAGCAGCTGCCCGAGAAGGTGAAGAAGGCGATCCTGCACGGCACCGGCGAAGATCCGGTGTCGATGACCTTCAATGACGGTCTCCGCAGCTACACCACGACCAAGCCCTTCGAGGGGATCATCCCCAACATGGAGCGCCGCTGGAAGGAGACCGACAGCTCGTGGGTCCGCGAGGAGCTCGAGCGCTACCAGGCCTCGGCCCGATGCGAGGCCTGCGACGGCAACCGCCTCAAGCCGGAAGCGCTGGCGGTCAAGGTCGGCGGCAAGCACATCGGCGAGACCGCGCTGATGTCGATCTCGGAAGCGTCGAACTGGTTCACGGCGCTGCCGAAGAAGCTGAAGGCGCAGCAGCAGGAGATCGCCGCCCGCATCCTGAAGGAGATCAACGAGCGGCTGGGATTCCTCGTCAATGTCGGCCTCGACTATCTGACGCTAGGACGCGCCTCGGCGACGCTCTCGGGCGGCGAGAGCCAGCGCATCCGGCTCGCATCCCAGATCGGCTCTGGCCTGACCGGCGTGCTCTATGTGCTCGACGAGCCCTCGATCGGCCTGCACCAGCGCGACAATGCGAGGCTGCTGGAAACGCTCAAGCGCCTGCGCGATCTCGGCAACACGGTCATCGTCGTCGAGCACGACGAGGATGCGATCCGCACGGCCGACTATCTCGTCGATATGGGCCCCGGCGCCGGCGTCCATGGCGGCAAGGTCGTCGCCATCGGCAAGCCTGCCGAGGTCATGCGCAACCCCGAGAGCCTGACCGGACAGTATCTGATCGGCATGCGCCAGATCGCCGTGCCGGCGCGCCGCCGCCAGGGCCGCGAAGGCCAGTCGATCAAGGTGGTGGGCGCACGCGCCAACAACCTCAAGAACATCGATGTCGAGATCCCGCTCGGCACCTTCACCTGCGTCACCGGCGTCTCCGGCGGCGGCAAGTCGACGTTGGTGATCGAGACGCTCTACAAGGCGCTGGCCCGCCGCCTCAACGGCGCGCGCGAGCCGGCAGCCGAGCACGACACGGTCGAGGGCATCGAGCATATCGACAAGATCGTCGATATCGACCAGTCGCCGATCGGGCGCACGCCGCGCTCGAACCCGGCCACATACACCGGCGCCTTCACGCCCATCCGCGACTGGTTCGCCGGGCTGCCGGAATCCGGCGCGCGCGGCTATGCGCCCGGCCGCTTCTCTTTCAACTTGAAGGGCGGGCGCTGTGAGGCCTGCCAGGGCGACGGCGTCATCAAGATCGAGATGCACTTCCTGCCCGACGTCTACGTGCAATGCGATGCCTGCAAGGGCAAGCGCTACAACCGCGAGACGCTCGAGGTGAAGTTCAAGGACAAGTCGATCGCCGACGTGCTCGACATGACCGTCGAGGAAGGGGCCGAGTTCTTCCGCGCCGTTCCCTCGATCCGCGAGAAGATGGAGACCCTCGAACGCGTCGGCCTCGGATACATCCATGTCGGGCAGCCGGCGACGACCCTCTCTGGCGGCGAGGCGCAGCGCGTCAAGCTGGCGAAGGAGCTGTCGCGCCGCGCCACCGGCCGCACGCTCTACATCCTGGATGAGCCGACCACCGGCCTGCATTTCGAGGATGTGCGCAAGCTGCTCGAGGTGCTGCACGCGCTGGTCGACCAGGGCAACACCGTGCTGGTGATCGAGCACAATCTCGAGGTCATCAAGACCGCCGACTGGATCATCGATCTCGGCCCCGAGGGCGGCGATGGCGGCGGCGAGGTCGTGGCCGCCGGCACGCCCGAGGAAGTGGCCAAGGTCGCGCGCAGCTACACCGGCCAATACCTCGCGCCCTACGTCACCAAGCGCAAGGCGGCCAAGCGCGCCTAGCAGGCTGTTGAAGAAGTCTGTAGCGAATCGGGTTTGAAGGGTGATTCATTCTCCTTAGTTTGTCAGGAGGATGAGATGCGCGGATCTGACGATCGGTCTGGTTCACTGTTTTCGTATGTGGATC
>VGEH01000024.1 GCA_016869375.1 Alphaproteobacteria bacterium
AGTGGCGCTTCAACACCAGTGACCCATCCAAGCAACTAACCCAGATCAAACAATGGGTTAAGCGTCATCTCAGGTAGTTATCTGGGACAGCCCCTTAAAGTTTAAAAGGCCGAACTTGCGAGGCAGCATTAAACAATCCTTCGGAGACAACATTTACCACAAAAGCGCTCGGACCGGAGAATGGATCCAAGAGAATTCGCACCACAGTTTCACGGATGGCACTCCCAATCCCCGCAACATTCGGAACGATACGCAAACTGACCGGATGTTACTGGGTCAACGCTTCACCTACTGGGGAGCGGACGCGCCTAGAATACCTTCTAGATTTCGTGACTTTGACGGCCACGACATCTGCGCCGGACGAGGACACAGGAGTAACTTCCCTCCGGAGATGATCGAAGAGTTCCTAAATTGGTATCACTCCTTGGGAGAAGAAGGGTGTATTGGCCTTCCCTGTGAGTGGACACCACGGAAAGGACGAAGGTGAGCGTGTATGAGAATGCGTCGCGAAGACACGCTACTTGGATAGGGATACTGCGCGGCTGAACGGGAATCAGGTGCATCGTTTTGAATTTTCCCGTCGTGGCTACCCTTAGCGGGGTCGCCATCGTCACCGGCGGAGGCCGCGGCATCGGGCGAGCCATCGCGATCGGGCTCGGCCGCCGGGGCGCATCCGTCCTCGTCAGCTATGCCGGCAACCATGAGGCAGCGGCGGAAACCGTCGCCGCCATCGAGTCTGCCGGCGGCAAGGCACTTAGGGTGCAGGAGAGGCTGGACGGCGAGGCGTCGATTAAGCGCCTGTTCGATGCGGCGATCGAGGCGTTCGGGCGCGTCGACATCCTCGTCAACAACGCGGCGATCGCGCGCTTCGCGCCGGTCGCGACATTCACCGAGGCCGAGTTCGATGCCACGGTCGCAGTCAACATGAAGGCGCCGTTCTTTGCCTTAAGAGAGGCGGCGAAGCGCATGGAGGATGGCGGGCGGATCGTCTCGATCTCGGCGGCGATGACCACGGTCGGGCGGCCGAACACGATCCTCTATGCCGGCACCAAGGCGGCGCTCGAGCAGTTCTCGCTCGCCGCGGCGAAGGAGCTGGGGCATCGCGGCATCACCGTCAATGTCGTCTCGCCCGGCGCCACCGAGACCGAGCTCTATTTCGGCCTCTCGACCGAGGCCTCGCGCGCCGAGGCGGCGAAGCGCTCGCCCTTCGGGCGCATCGGCAAGCCTGAGGACATCGCCGATGTCGTGGTCTTCCTCTGCAGCGAGGAGGCGCGCTGGCTCTCGGGCCAGGTGATCGTCGCCAATGGCGGCGCGATCGGGTGAATCTGCTATGCTTTTCGCATAGCCGGCCGCCCTACGGTTCCCGATCGCCATGCCGACCCGTCGCCGAACCAGCCTGGACCGAGACGCGATTCTCCGCCGCCTGCGCGAGAGCCAGGCCCTGCTCGACCGCTATTCGGTCGTGCGCGTCGGCCTGTTCGGCTCCTACGCCACGGGCACGGCAAAGCCCAAGAGCGATATCGATCTGCTCGTCGCGTTCGACGATCCGACCTACGACAATTTCCTCGGGCTCTCCCGGGCGCTCGAAAAACTGTTCGGCCGCAAGGTCGAGATCATCACGCCCGAAGGCCTCGACAGCATCCGCGTGCGCTCGATCTCGGAGAGCATCCGGCAGTCGCTGACCTATGTCTAAGCGCGGCGATGCCGAGCTGACGCTACGCTAGCAGGCGGCGGAGACTATCGGTGAGGAAAGCAGGGATCGCCCCATGACATGGTCGTCGCGCCTGTCCCGATGGCTCGCCGGGGTCTTCGGCATCCTCGCCTTCTGCGCCCTGATGATCGGGGGAATGCAGCTCATCCCGATAGGCGCGCCCCATGGCCTGCCCGGGGCCATTTCATTCATCGGGCTGGTCTGGTTCTTCGTCGCCGCGAACATCACGCTTCTCGTCGCGATCGCGCATCAGGCGAGGCCGAAGGAACATCGGCGCACCCTTCGATGGATCCTTTATTTCGGCATCGCCAACTGCGTTTATTCCGTCCTGCTGTACTCGGCGGAGATCGTGGGAGATCTGACTTATCTGAGCATCGTGACGGCGCCCCTCTCGCTGTTTGGCTAGGCTACGGCGCCAGCATCCGCGCGCGTTCGCGCTCCAGCGCGGCAAGGCTCTCCTGGTAAACTGCGATGCCATGCCGCTCGCGGATGCGTGCGAGCGCACGGTTCGTTGCGTGGCGCAGGAGCCAGGCGAAGATCTGATCGAGAACTTTCATATTGTCCTCCCGACAGCGGAGTCTCGCGGCCTCCCCCCACCCCAACCCTCCCCCACAAAGGGGGGAGGGAGTAAGAGGAGCGCCGCCTCGTATCCCCTCCCCCCTTGGTGGGCGAGGGTTAGGGTGGGGGGTCGGGATGATGCAGAAAAAAATCTGCACTCTGCGGAAAATTATCCTTGACGAGAGAGCCTTGTTTTGACAGGATCGCCGCTACTGGTCAGAGGTGCCGCCGCCGGGCACCCCGCCCCAAAAACCGACAGAGGAAAGGACGAGAATGCAGTAGGACTGCCGCGGAAACCCTGTCGTCTTCCCGCTCCCAACCGGAACCCCCTTGATGAAGCCCTCCGCCGTATCCGGCCCGCTCTCGGGCATCACCGTCATCGACCTCTCGCGCATCCTCGCCGGGCCCTACTGCACGCTGATGATGGCGGAGCTGGGCGCGCGCGTGATCAAGGTCGAGGCGCCGGCCAAGGGCGACGATGCGCGCGAATACGGTCCCTTCGTGAAGGGCCGCTCCGCCTATTTCATGTCGGTCAACCGCGGCAAGGAGTCGATCGTCCTCGACCTCAAGAAGCCCGCCGACCGCACCGTATTCGAGAAGCTGCTCGGCCAGGCCGATGTGCTGGTCGAGAATTTCCGCCCCGGCACGATGGAGAAGCTGGGCTATGGCTGGGAGGCGCTGCATCCCAAATACCCGAGGCTGATCTATGCCGCGGCGTCGGGCTTCGGCCATACCGGGCCGGACTCGCAGCGCCCGGCCTATGACATGGTCGTGCAGGGCATGGGCGGCATCATGAGCGTCACCGGCCATCCCGGCGGGCCGCCGACGCGCTCGGGCATGTCGATCGGCGATATCGGCGCCGGGCTCTACACCGCGCTCGGCGTCAATGCCGCGCTGTTCGCCAGGTCGCAGAGCGGCGTGGGCTCGAAGGTCGACATCTCGATGTTCGACTGCCAGCTGGCCCTGCTGGAGAACGCGGCGATGCGCTACTTCGTCTCCGGCAAGGCGCCGGGTCCCTTAGGCGCGCGCCATCCCTCGATCACGCCCTTCGAGGCCTTCGACACCGCCACCAACCCGATCATCATCGCCGCCGGCAATGACGGCCTCTTCGTCAAGCTCGCCGAGGCGCTCGGCCGCCCGGAGATGGCGAAGGATGCGCGCTACCTCACCAACGATCTCCGCAACCAGAATGTCGACGCGCTCAAGGGCGAGATCGAGGCGGTGCTGAAGACGCAGCCGGTCGAGCACTGGATGGCGCTGCTCGACAAGGCCGGCATCCCCGCCGGCCCGATCAACACGATGAAGGAGTCGCTCGCCCATCGCCAGGCGGCGGCGCGCAACATGGTGATCACCATGACCGACCCGGTCTGCGGCGAGATGAAATTCGTCGGCAACCCGGTGAAGGTCTCCGGATACCCCGATCCGAACACCCGCGCTCCGGCTCCCGATCTCGACGGCAACCGCGCGCAGATCCTGAAAGAACTCGGCGTCGCTTAAGGAAATCACACGAATGACCAACCAGCTCTCGCCCAATCTCGATCCCCGCGTGCTCGCCGGCATGCTGTCCGGAAAACACCTCATCGACGGCGCGCTCGTTCCGGCGGCGTCGGGAAAGACCTTCGACGTGGTGAGCCCGGCGACGCGGGAGGCCGTGGCGAAGGCGGCTTACGGCGAGAAGGCGGATGTCGATCTCGCCGTCGCCGCGGCGAAGAAGGCTCAAAGCAGCTGGTCGAAGAAATCGGCGCGCGAGCGCGGCAAGCTGATCGCCGAATGCGGGCGCATCCTCGCCGGGCATGTCGAGGAGCTCGGCCGGCTGATCGCGCTCGAGACCGGCAAGGCGCTCCGCACCGAGAGCCGCGTCGAGGCTTCCGTCCTGGCTGATGCCTTCACCTTCTATGGCGGGCTCGGATCGGAGCTGAAGGGCGAGACCATCCCCTTCAACCCGAACATGCTGTCGATGACGGTGGTCGAGCCGATCGGCGTCGTCGGCGCCATCATCCCGTGGAACGTGCCGCTGATGCTGATGGCGCTCAAGATCGCGCCGGCGATGGTCGCGGGCAATGCGGTGGTGGTGAAGTCGGCCGAGGAAGCGCCGCTCGCGGTCCTTCGCGTCTGCCAGATCCTCAACACCATCCTGCCGCCGGGCGTGTTCAACATCCTCTCCGGCATGGGCCCGGAATGCGGCGCGCCGCTGGTCGCGCACAAGGATGTCGGCAAGGTGACCTTCACCGGTTCCGTGGAAACCGGAAAGATCGTCTACAAGGCCGCGGCGGAAAAGCTGATCCCGGTGACGCTGGAGCTCGGCGGCAAGTCGCCGATGATCGTCATGGGCGACGCCGATCTCGAGCGCGCCGTCGATGGCGCCGTGGTCGGCATGCGCTTCACCCGCCAGGGCCAGAGCTGCACCGCGGCGTCCCGCATCTTCGTGCACGAGTCGATCCACGACGCCTTCGTGCAGAAGCTGAAGGCCAAGGTCGATGCGATGAAGATGGGCGATCCGCTGGACGAGTCCACCGACATCGGCACCATCATCTCGACCCAGCAATTCGAGAAGGTGCAGAGCTACATCAAGATCGGCGAAGCGGAGGGCGCCGTCGCCAATCGCTGCTCGCAGAAGCCTTCCGACGGCAAGCTCAAGGACGGGCTCTATGTGCAGCCGGTGATCTTCACCAATGTGAAGAACGAGAGCCGCGTCGCGCGCGAGGAGATCTTCGGCCCCGTCACCTGCGTCATCAAGTTCAAGGAATTCGACGAGGCGATCGCCGCCGCCAACGACACCGAGTACGGTCTCGCCGCCTCGATCTGGACCACGAACCTGAAATGGGCGCTGGATGCGACGCGCCGCATCGATGCCGGCCTCGTCCAGGTGAACCAGAACCTCGTGGTCCAGCCCGGCATGTCCTATGGCGGCTTCCGCGCCTCCGGCCTCGGCAAGGAAGCTTCGCTGGAAGCGATGCTGGAGCATTTCACGCGCAAGAAGATGGTGATGGTGAACCTGCAATAGGGTCTGGGTTTCTAGGGATACAGATGCGCATCCTCGGCTGGATCCTCGCTGGTCTCTTCGGCCTCGCGCTCGTCGCGGTCGCCGGCGTCGTCACCATGTTCTGGCTCGCCATGCCGAACCATGCGGGCGAGGTGAAGCTCGACGGACCCTCGGCGCCGATCGCGATCACGCGGGACAAGCGCGGCATTCCCTATATCCGCGCCGCGAACGAGGCCGACGCCGCCTTCGCCCTCGGCTATGTCCATGCCCAGGACCGCTTCGCGCAGATGGAGATCATGCGCCGCCTCGTCGCCGGCCGGCTCTCCGAGGTCGTCGGCGCGGCGACGATCGAATCCGACCGCTTCATGCGCACCCTCGGCCTCGGCCGCCTCGCCGAGGAAGGCGTGAAGAACCTCTCCGCCGACGCGCAGGCGCTGCTCGGCGCCTATGCGAAGGGTGTCAATGCGTGGATCGGAAACCAGCGCGTGATGCCGGCGGAACTCCTGCTCAACGGCACGCCCGAGCCCTGGCAGCCGGCGAACACGCTGATGTGGGCGCGGCTGATGGCGCTTCAGCTCACCTGGAACTGGCGCGACGAGCTCGCGCGCTTTCGTCTCGCGCAGGTTCTGAGCCCCGACCAGCTCCGCGATCTCTTTGACCGCGAGGCCGACGGCCCGCATGTGCCTCTGGCCGCGCTCGATCCGGATCTCGCGAAGAACCTTCTCGCGGCGATCCCGCCCGAGGCAGAACCCCGCAGCGCCTCCAACATCTGGGCGCTCGCCGGGTCGCGCACCGAGACCGGCAAGCCGCTCCTCGCCAACGACCCGCATCTGGCGCTCACATTGCCGAACCTCTGGTACCTCGCGCGCATCGAGATGCCCGACCGCGTCGTCGTCGGCGCCACCGCGCCCGGCGTGCCCTTCACCATCCTCGGCCATAACGGCCGCGTCGCCTGGGGGATGACCACCACGCAAGCCGATGCCGCCGACCTCTTCGTTCTTCAGGTGACATCGGACGGCCGCTACCTCTCGGTCGACGGTCCCCGCGACTTCATCAAGCGCGAGGAAGTCATCATGGTGAAGGGCGGCGAGCCCGTCCGGCTCACCTTGCGCGAAAGCCTGCATGGCCCGGTGATCTCCGACTCCCTGAAGCGCGTCGCCGCCGAGGGCCAGGCGGTCGCCCTCGCCTCGGCCGCGCTGCAGGCCGACGACCGCACCGCCGACGGCATCCTCCGCATGCTGCGCGCCCGCTCGATCGAGGAAGCCCGTGCGGCGCTCGCCGATTTCCAGGCTCCGATGCAGAATGTCGGCGTTGCGGATACGGCGGGCCATATCGGCCTCTTCGTCTCCGGCCGCGTTCCGGCGCGCGACAGCGATGGCTGGATGCCCGCGCAAGCCACCGACCCCGCGCGCGCCTGGAAGGGCTGGCGTGCGGCCGATCCCGACTTCACCGTTCTCGATCCGCCCTCCGGTCGCATCATCAACGCCAACAACACGCCGGTCGCCGATCCGCTCGCGCGCGGCTACGGCAACGATTTCGACCCCAGCTATCGCGCGCGCCGCATCGCCGAGAAGCTCGACACGCCGCGGAAGGCGACGGCGCGCGACATGGCGGCGCTGCAGAGCGACGTTGTCTCGACCATGGTCAAGGACGTGCTGCCGATTTTGCTCAAGCTGACGCCGCGTACCGAAGCGAACGCACGCGCGCTCGATCGCCTCGCGGCCTGGGACGGCGAGATGCGCCGCGACCGCGGCGAGCCGCTGATCTTCACCGCCTGGTGGCGCCATCTGCTGCACGCGATCTTCGCCGACGAGTTCGGCGAGAGCTGGGGCGAGGTGCTGCCGCGGCCGGGCGTGGTCGCGCGCGCGCTGACCGAGCGCACCTCCTGGTGCGACGTTCAGCGCACGCCGGCAATCGAGACCTGCCCGGAGAAGCTCGCGCAATCGCTCGACGAGGCGCTCAAGGATCTTGCGCTTCGCTACGGCCCGAACCCCGACAAGTGGCGCTGGGGCACGGCGCATCGCGCCCGCCTCGCCCATCCCCTGCTCTCGCGCATCCCGGGCGTCGGCCTCCTGTTCAAGGTCGAGCCCGAGACCGACGGCGACAACTGGACCGTCAACCGCGCGCAGAGCCGGTTGCTCGACAATTTCGATCCCTATGGCGACGTGCACGGCGCGGGATATCGCGCGGTCTACGATCTCGCCGATCTCGATCGTTCTCTCTTTCAGATGTCTCTCGGCCAGTCGGGGCATCGCCTCTCGCCGCATTTCTCCGACCTCGCCCGCGCCTGGGCCGACGGCACGCCCTTCGTCATCGGCAAGGAGCCGGAGGGTCCGACCATGACATTGACGCTGCGGCCATGACCGTCACCCTCTCCGACATCGAGGCCGCGGCGAAGGACCTAAAGGATCACATCATCCGCACGCCGACCGTGCCGGCGCCGGCGCTCTCGGCCGAGACCGGTGCGGAGATCTGGCTCAAGCTCGAGACGCAGCAGCACACCGGCTCCTTCAAGCCGCGCGGCGCCTTCACCAAGATCCAGAGCCTGACGGCGGCGCAGCGGAAGGCCGGCGTCGTCGCCATGTCGGCCGGCAATCACGCGCAGGGCGTCGCGTTCTGGGCAGGACGACTCGGCATTCCGGCGACCATCGTTATGCCGAAGATGACACCCTTCTCGAAGGTCGAGCGCACCCGCGCGCTCGGCGCCAGGGTCGCGCTTCACGGCGACAATCTGAGCGAAGCCGCGGCCCATGCCGAAGAACTGTCGCGAAAGAACGGCCTCACCTTCGTCCATCCTTATGACGACGAGAAGGTGATCGCGGGCCAGGGCACGCTGGCGCTCGAGATCCTCGCCGACGCGCCCGATCTCGACTGCCTCGTCATCCCGATCGGCGGCGGCGGCATGGCCTCGGGCATCGCGGTCGCCGCCAAGGCGCTGAAGCCCGGCATCGAGATCGTCGGCGTCCAGGCGCGTCTCTACCCGGCAATGACCGAGGTGCTGCGCAACCAGCCGCCGACATCGGGCGGCGACACGCTGGCCGAAGGCATCGCCGTCAAGTCGCCCGGCGTGATCACGCGCGCGATCATCGGCGAGCATGTGTCCGAGATCCTCCTGGTCGAGGAGAGCGCGATCGAGCGCGCCGTCCAGCGCCTGGCCGAAACCCAGAAGATCGTCGCCGAGGGCGCCGGTGCCGCCGGCGTCGCCGCCATCCTCGGCGACCCGAGCCGTTTCCGCGGCAGGCGCGTAGGCACGATCATCTGCGGCGGCAACATCGACTCACGCATTCTCGCCTCGGTGCTGATGCGCGGCCTCGTGCGCGACGGACGTATGGCGCGGATCCGGGTCGAGCTTTCGGATGCGCCGGGCCGCCTCGCCGCGGTCGCCAGCTTGATCGCCGAGGCCGGCGGCAACATCGTCGAGTGCTATCATCAGCGCTTGTTCCAGGATGTGCCTATCAAGCACGCCGAGCTCGACGTGGTGATCGAGACTCGCGACGCCGATCATGTCCGCGAGATCTTGGATCGGCTCGCCAAGGCCGGCTTCCCGCCTCGCCTCCTATCGGCAACTAAGGAAGCCGGAGCGGTGCTGTGACGACCGAATCGCTCAAAATTACGCTAACTTACTTGTGGGGTCAGGCGGGAATCGGCCAATATTCTCGGAACGTTCCACTAAACCGTTGTTAGCGGTGGGGAAATTCCCCAATATCCGCTCGGGGTGGAGCCGATAGCGCTCGGGCGAGCGAGGTCCCATGTTTCCGATCATTGGCTGGCTGGTGGTGTTGGGGTGCGTTGCGGGCGGTTACGCCGGCGGCGGTGGGCATTTCGGCGTTCTCTGGCAGCCCTTCGAGTACGTCATCATCCTCGGGTCTTCGGTCGGCGCCTTCATCGTCGCCAACCCGAAGCATGTGCTGGCCGGCGCCGGCAAGGGCCTGGGCGCCGCGCTCAAGGGGCCTAAGTACACCAAGGAGCATTATCTCGAGCTGCTCTCGCTCATGTACGCCATCTTCAAGCTGGCGAAGACCAAGGGCATGCTCGCAATCGAAAGCCATGTCGAGCGGCCCGAAGAGAGTTCCCTGTTCCAGCAGTTCCCGAAATTCGCCGGCGACCATCATGCGGTCGAGTTCCTCTGCGATTATCTGCGCATGATGACGCTCGGAACCGACAATCCGAACGAGATGGAGACGCTGCTCGACGCCGAGATCGAGACCCATCACGGCGAGGAGATGGCGGTCGCCAACGCGGTCCGCACCATGGGCGACGGCATGCCGGCCCTCGGCATCGTCGCGGCGGTGCTGGGCGTCATCCACACCATGGGCTCGATCACCGAACCGCCGGAGGTGCTGGGCAAGCTTATCGGTGCGGCCCTGGTCGGAACCTTCTTCGGGGTCATGGCCGCCTACGGCTTCGTCTCGCCGCTGGCCAATACAATCGAGCAGACGGCCAATGCCGACGGCAAATACTACCAGTGCATGAAGAGCGGGCTTCTCGCTCACATGCAGGGCTACGCGCCGGCAGTCTCCGTTGAGTTCGCGCGCAAGACGCTGATGTCCGGTGTCCGGCCGACATTCTACGAGGTTGAAGAAGCGGTCGCGGCGCTGCCGCCGGTCTAACTGTCGATGGACAACCAACCCACCATCATCAAGAAGATCAAGAAGGGCGGCCACGGCGCGCCGCATGGCGGCGCGTGGAAGGTCGCCTATGCCGACTTCGTGACCGCGATGATGGCGTTCTTCCTTCTCCTCTGGCTCCTCAACGCGACGACCGAGGAGCAGAAGATGGGCATCTCGAACTATTTCGACCCGACCGCGATCTCGCGCTCGGCCCGTTCGGGCTCGGGCGGCGTGCTCGGCGGCACCTCGATCACCGTCCCCGGCGCGCTCAAGAGCGCGACCTCGCCGCCGATGATCTCCTCACCGCTCGTCGCCCGCCCCGCGAACGACCCGAGCAAGGACACCAACCCGGAAGGCGAGGAAGCCCAGCGCGGCATCGGCGACGCCAAGGCCGGCGAGCGCGGCGCGGACGCCAAAGAGTTCATCATGCGCGGGACCGAGATGCGCCGCCCGGCCGGCCAGGCGGGCAATCCGGGCGAGCCGGGTGCGGCTGGCGATCAGGCCGGAATGGGCCGGGCAGGCTCGACCGGCCAGGAAGATGGTCGAGCCGGAACAGCAGCGGACCAGGCAGGCAGCCCGGGCCAGATCGAGGGCCGGGCAACCCCGGCCAGCTGACCCAGGCGCAGATGGCCCAGCTCCAGCAGATGGCGCAGAGCGGCCAGATCACGCAGGCGCAGCTCGCCTCGCTTTCGCGCGCCCAGCTCGACAGGCTGCTCTCCGACCGGGAAGAGCAGAAGCTGCGGGAGGCCGCCGAGCAGGTGAAGCAGGCGATCCAGGATCGCATCGATCTCAAGTCGGTCGCCGAGAACGTGAAGCTCGAGATCACGCCGGAAGGGCTGCGTATCCAGCTGATCGACCAGGATCAGCGCTCAATGTTCCCGCTCGGCAGCGCCAACATGCAGGACTCGGCCCGGAAGCTGATGGAAGAGGTGGCGAAAGCCATTGCCTCGCTTCCCAACAAGATCACGATCTCAGGCCATACGGACTCGACACCGTTCAAAGGCGGCGTCGGCGGCTACTCCAACTGGGAGCTCTCCGCCGATCGGGCCAATGCCAGCCGCCGCGCGCTCGTCGCCAGCGGCGTTTCTGACTCGCGCCTCGAACTCGTTGTCGGCAAGGCCGACAAGGACCCGCTCTTCCCGAACGACCCGGCGGCCGCCCAGAACCGGCGCATCTCGATCGTCGTGCTTCGTGACAAGCCGTCCGCCGCGGCGGCGCCGGCCGCGCCGCCGCGTCAGCAGAGCCAGGTGACGCCGCCGTCGTCCCCGCAGCCGACGGCACGGCCTTAGGGCCGCCCCGGCCTCGACCGTGCGGATTGCAGCGCCGCCTCTCGTCCTCCATCGAACGCTTCCGGCCCCCTGTCCGTATCTCAAGGGCCGTATCGAGCAACGCGTCGTCGTATCGCTCGAGGAAACCCCGGCCGGCACCTTCGATCGCCTGAGCCGCACCGGATTCCGCCGCAGCCACGCCTTCGCCTACCGGCCAGCCTGCCGCGGCTGCAGCGCCTGCATTCCCATTCGCATCCCAGTAGCCACCTTCGCCCCCGATCGCACGCAGCGACGCCTCTTCCGGCGCAACACCGACCTCGTCAGCGAGGAAAGACCCGCGATCGCGAATCGCGAGCACTTTTCATTGTTCAAGTCCTATGTCGTCGACCGTCACAGCGACGGCGACATGGCGAGCATGACCTTCGGTGATTTCCGCTCGATGATCGAGGATGCGGTCGAAGGCACGCGGACCATCGAGCATCGCGACGCGAGCGGCCGGTTGGTGGCCGTTGTCCTCATCGATCGCCTGTCCGACGGGCTCTCCGCCGTCTACAGCTTCTTCGATGCCACGCAGCCGCGCCGCAGCCTCGGAACCCATGTGGTCCTCGACATGATCGAGCGCTCGAAGGCTGAAAGCCTCGCCTACGTCTATCTCGGCTATTGGATCGCCGACAGCCGTAAGATGGCCTACAAGATCAAGTTCAGGCCCTCCGAAGTGATGGTCGCCGGATCGTGGCGGCCCTTCGCGGAGGCCGTGGGAGGAGCAGGCGGATGAGGCGGCGGTCCTTTCTCGGCGCGGCCGGCGCCGGCGTCACGGCATCGGCCCTGGTGCGCTCCGCGACCGCGCAGACCCGCACCGAGTGGCGCATGGTCACGTCGTGGCCCAAGGACATGCCCGGCCTCGGCACCGGCGCCGAGCGCTTCGCCCGCCGGGTCGGCGAGATGTCGGGCGGACGGCTGGTGATCCGCGTTCATCCGGCGGGAGAGCTTGTGGCGCCGCTTCAAGGCTTCGACGCCGTCGCCAACGGCACGGCCGAGATGTCCCACGGCATCGCCTATCACCACACCGAGAAGTCGAAGGCCTTCGCCTTCTTCGCCGCGGTACCATTCGGCCTCACCGCCGAGGAGCACGTCGCCTGGCTTCGTCATGGCGGCGGGCAGCGCCTGTGGGACGAGCTGGCCGAGCCCTTCGGCGTGAAGCCGATCCTTTGCGGCGGCACCGGTGCGCGCATGGCCGGCTGGTTCCGAAAGGAGATCAAGAAGGTCGACGACTTGAAGGGACTGAAGATTCGCAGCGCCGGCTTCGGGGCGCAGGTCTTCGAGAAGCTCGGCGCAAAATCGGTGCGCGTGCCGGTCGGCGAGATCGCCGATGCCTTCCAGGCGAAGGCGATCGATGCCGCCGACGGTTTCGGCCCCGCCGCAGATCTCGGCCTCGAGCTGCACAAATCCGCACGCTTCTACTACTGGCCCGGCGTGCACGAGCCCTCGGTCGCGGTCGAGCTCCTGGTCTCGAAGGCCAAGTTCGACGCGCTCGCCCCCGACCTCCGAGCTATTCTCGATGCCGCAGCGGCGGCCGAGAATGCCGAGATCCTGGCCGAGCTCGCCTTCCGCGCCGGCCCCGCGCTTCAGACGCTGACCGGACAGAACGGCACGCAGCTGCGCCAGATGCCGCGAGAGGTCTTGATCGCCCAGGGCAATGCCTCAGGCCAGCTCATGCGTGAGCTTGCCGAGGACGCCGACCCGCAAGTGAGGAAGGTGGCGCAAGTTTATCTTGCGCAACGCCGCGACCTGATTGCCTGGACGCGAACGGCCGATCAGGGCTTTGCGACGGCGCGCGAGCTCAAATACGCTTACCCCTAAACAGGTCTGAACCTGTTGTTGCTCGGGAAGCCGCGCGGCGGCAGGCGGCCGGACTGGGCCCGCTTGCCGACCCATTCGGCGATATCGGTCTCGGTCCGGGTCTTGCCGCCGGCCTGAATCCACGACAGCCCCTGCTTCAGCGTGAAGGTGATCGCGTCCTTGAGGCCGCCATCCTTGTACTTCTGCAGGGTGACGCCGCGGCCGCGCGCCATCACCGGCACCTCGTCGAGCATGAAGATCAGGAGCTTTCGGTTCTCGCCTATCGTCGCGATCGCATCACCGACGACGTGGATCGCGACCACGGCGCGCGCGCCTTCGGCCAGCGACATGACCTGCTTGCCGGCGCGCGTCTGCGCCACGACCTCTGCCTCTTCGACGATGAAGCCGCGACCGTCGTCGGAAGCGACCAGCAGCTTGCCGCCCTCCGGCCGGTGCAGCATGACAATGACGATCTCGTGCTCGTTCGGAAGGTCGATCATCAGGCGCAGCGGCTCGCCGAAACCGCGCCCGCCGGGCAGCTTGTCGACAGGCATCGAGTAGAAGCGGCCGTTCGAGGCGAAGATCAGCAGGCGATCCGTCGTCTCGCAGCGGATCACGAAGCGGCTGTGATCGCCTTCCTTGTACTTGATCTCGCCTTCGTTCTCGATGTGCCCCTTGGCGGCACGGACCCAGCCCTTGTCGGAGACGATCACCGTCACCGGCTCTCGCTCGACCATCGCCTCCAGCGGCACCTCGGCGATCGCCGGCGCGTCCGCGATCTCGGTGCGGCGCTTGCCGAGCGGCGTGTTGAGGGCGAAACGCTTCTTCACGTCGCCGATCTCCTCGGCGATCTTCACCCAGCGCCGCGGCTCCTTCGCCAGCAGGTCGACGAGGTCGGCCTTCTCCGCCGACAGCTCCTTGTGCTCTTTGCGGATCGCCTGCTCTTCGAGCTTGCGCAATGCGCGGAGCCGCATGTTGAGGATCGCCTCGGCCTGGATGTCGCTCAGCTTGAAGCGTTTCATCAGGACCGGCTTCGGCTGGTCCTCCTCGCGGATGATGCGGATGACCTCGTCCAGGTTCTTGTAGGCGATCAGGTAGCCGGACAGGATCTCGAGCCGCCGCTCGATCTTCTCCAGGCGGTTCTTCGTGCGCCGCGTGAGCACGACATGCCGGTGATCGAGGAACGCTCGGAGCGCCGCCCTCAGATCGAGCACGCCCGGTGTGCCGTCGGCGCCGAGCACGTTGAGGTTTAGCGGTATCCGCACCTCGAGATCGGTCTGACGGAACAGCGTCTCCATCAGCATCTCGGGCTCGATCGTGCGGCTCTTCGGCTCGAGCACGAGGCGGACCTCGTCGGTCGACTCGTCGCGGATATCGGCGAGCGCCGTCAGCTTCTTCTCGGCCAGCAGCTCGGCGATCTTCTCGATCAGACGCGACTTCTGCACCTGATACGGAATCTCGGTGACGACGACCTGATACTGGCCGTGGCTGAACTTCTCCGTCTTCCAGCGCGCACGCAGGCGGAAGCTGCCGCGGCCGGTCTTGTAGGCCTCGACGACACTCGCCTGCGGCTCGACCAGGATGCCGCCGGTCGGGAAGTCCGGCCCTTTCACCTTCTGCACCAGGGTTTCGATGCTGGCGTTCGGGTGCTTGATCAGGTGGATGGCCGCGTCGCAGAGCTCGGCGACGTTGTGCGGCGGGATCGAGGTCGCCATGCCGACCGCGATGCCCTGCGCGCCGTTCGCCAGCAGGTTCGGGAAGGCCGCCGGCAGCACCATGGGCTCGCTGCCGTCACCGTCGTAGGTCGAGCGGAAATCGACCGCGTCCTCGTCGATCCCCTGCAGAAGCAGCTCGGCGACCGCGGTCAGCTTCGCCTCGGTGTAGCGCATCGCCGCGGCGTTATCGCCGTCGATATTTCCGAAGTTCCCCTGCCCGTCGACCAGCGGGTAGCGCTGGGCGAAGTCCTGCGCGAGGCGAACCAGCGCCTCATAGACCGCGACGTCGCCATGCGGGTGGTACTTGCCGATGACGTCGCCGACGACGCGCGCCGACTTCTTCGGTCCGCCGGTCGAGGCAAGGCCAAGCTCGCGCATCGCATACAACAGCCGGCGATGAACCGGCTTCAGGCCATCGCGCACATCCGGCAGCGAGCGCGCCATGATGGTCGACAGCGCATAGGACAGATATCGCTCGCTCAGTGCCTCGGCGAGCTGCGTCGGGCGAATATCGCCTTCAGGAGCCGCAACCATCTCCAGACCTCAGACTTCAGCTTTACCAGATATAGTAGACGATCGCCCCAAGCGGTCAACAAATCGTGTCCTAGCCGCCGGAATCCCCCGGTTATGCGGTGCGAAGGCGTGTCGCTCGAGGAAGTGGCCGGTCAGCGTCAGCCCCTCCAGGACCGCTTCCGGCCCGCCCTCGCCGCGGCCGATCAGGAAGCCGGGCAGGTGCAGCAGGCGGTCGCGATAGGGCTCGCCCGCCGAGAGCGACACCGCCTTGCCGGTGCGCGGCGAGACATAGGCAAGCTCGTCATTGCTGCCGGTCGCCGCGCATTGCGAAAGGTCCAGGCCGTAGCCGAGCTCGGCCAGCAGGCCCAGCTCCCAGCCGACATAGGCGGCGGCGAAGACCTCGGATGAGAGAACCTCGATGAAGGCGAGGAAGCCGTCATAGGCGTGCGGATGCGGCTCACGCTCGGGCAGCGCCTGATCGGCAACCGCGGCGGCCGAGGCGAGCGCCGCCAGGCGCACCGGATCGTCGATGAAGCGTGCCGACGGCGTATCCGAGACCTCGCACTGCCAGGAGCCGAGATGCTCGGCCAGGCGCGCGCGCCAAGTCGCGACCACGCGGTTGCCCGGCTCGAACAGCGGTCGCTTGGTCCGCGAGACCCCGCCCTGGACGAGGCCGGCGTGACGGCCCCGCGTGCGTGTCAGCAGCGAGACAATCAGGGACGTCTCGCCATGCGGCCTGGCGCCCAGCACGAAGGCGTCGTCGGTCCACTCCATCAGCGCTCGACCATCCGTCGACGAAGCCGCGCGACCTCTCCGGAGATCGCCTTGTCAGCTTTCGCCTCCATCCGGCGATAGCTTTCCAGCACCTCCTCGCCGAGACTCGTCAATCGAGCACCGCCACCTTTGGCGCCGCCCTTAGCCGCCTCGACCAGCGGCGAGCGGAAGCAGCGATTCATCGTCTCTACCAGGAGCCAGGCCCGCCGGTAGCTCATGTCGAGCCGGCGCCCGGCGGCCGAGATCGACCCGGTCTCGGCGATCGCGGCCAGCAGATCGGCCTTGCCCGGCCCGATCGCGATCTCCTCGCCGGCCATGAGCCGAAGACGAAGCCTAGCCTTGATCATGAAGCCGTCCTCGATCGGGCTCCGCGGATGAGCTTGTACCGCGGCATGGTCTCGGCAATGGTGACCGGTATGCACGTGCCGAAAAGGACCGACATCGACTTCTCCTCGGGCGCGGAGGCGATGTTTAGCCCGACGCGCCGGGAGCGGCCAGCCCTCGCATGAGCGCGCCCGGCCTGGCCGAAGCACTCGCGCACCACGCGCAGGGACGGCTCGCCGATGCAGTGCGCATCTATCAGGCGATTCTCGCGCGCTCACCCGGCAACGCCGACGCGATGGCGGGGCTCGGCGTCGCCGCCCTCGACGGCGGCCGACCCGAAGTCGCGCGCCCGCTCCTGACCGAAGCCTCGCGCCGAAAGCCCGCCGACGCCGCGATCCACAGCAATCTTGGCAATGCCGCCAAGGCACTCGGGGACGAGGCGATGGCGAAGGGATCCTATCGCCGCGCCGTCGCCCTCGAGCCGGGACGGCCTGAGCTGATCGTCAACCTCGCCGGCGGGCTCGACGGTGTGGAAGCGACCCGATGGGCCGAACGCAGCACCCGGCTGTCGCGCAACGATCCCGACGCGTGGTTCGTGTTAGCCCAGGCGGCCGCCGATACGGGCCGCCTCGGCACGGCAATTGGCGTGCTTGCACGCAGCCTCGCCCTCGCCCCCGCTCGTGCCTCGGCGTGGTTCAATCGCGCCAACGCGCTGCGCGATCTCGGCGAGGTCGAGCTCGCGCTCTCGCACTATCGGCGGGCCATCGCGGTCGAACCCGACAATGACGGCGCGGCGTCCAATCTGCTGTTCGCGCTCTCCTTCGTCGCCGACGACAGGATCATTCATGCCGCCAACCGCGCCTGGGGCCGGCGTGTCGAGGCTGCAGCATCGCAGGCCGCCCCTTTCGACAACGATCGAGACCCTGAGCGCCGGCTCACGGTCGGCTATTTGTCGCCGGACTTCCGCAAGCACCAGTTCCTGATGCAGCTCCGGCCGCTGCTCGAGAACCAAGATCGGTCGCGCGTGAGGCCGATCGCCTATGCCGATGTGGCGCGGCCAGACGCGGAGACCGAGCGGCTGAAGCCGCTCTTCGATGCGTGGCGACCCATACACGGCGTCGACGACGATGCGCTCGACCGGCAGGTCCGCGCCGACAAGGTCGATGTGCTGGTCTGCGTCACCGGCTATCTCGCGACCTATCGCCGTCGCTTCGTGCCGCGAAAGGCGCCGATGCAGATCGCCGCGATCAACCAGGTCTCGAGTCCCGGCCTGGAAGCATTCGACGCGCGCATCACCGATCGCTGGCTCGATCCGCCCGAGTTCGGAGACCCAGGCCCGGAGCGGCTCATCCGCCTCGGTGCCGGCTTTGCGGTCTTCTGGCCGCCGGCCGAGGCGCCCGCCTTATCCGAAGCCCCGTCGGCTACCAGCGGGTACGTCACCTTCGGCTGCTTCAACAACCTCGCGAAGCTGACCGACGACGCGCTCGCCCTCTTCCGTCGCGTGCTCGAGGCAGTACCGCGAAGCCGCCTCTACCTGAAGGCGATGGCGCTCTCCGACGACGAGCCGCGGGAACGGTTCCTCGGGCGGGCGCGGCGCGCCGGGCTAGACCTGGCCCGCATCGATCTCCAGGGCCGTGTTCCCGGCGACACGGCAAATCTTGCCGCCCTGGCCCGCGCCGACATTGCTCTCGACCCGATCCCCTTTTGCGGCGGGCTGTCCTCGGCCGATGCGCTATGGATGGGCGTCCCCCTGGTCACGATGGCGGGCTCAAGCCTCGTCGGGCGGATCGGCGCCTCGATGCTGGCCCGTGCGGGACTCGCTGATTTCATTGCCAAATCAGGGGAGGAATACGTCGCGATAGCGACTCGGCTGGCAGCCGATCCGGCGCGGCTGGCGGCACTGCGCGCCGGAATGCGAAGCCGCCTGGACAAAGCCTCGGTCTCCAACGGCCGGATTTTTGCATCGGAGATGGAACAGGCCTACCGTGGCCTTTGGCGCCAATGGTGCGGGAGGTAGACGGTTGGCTGGAGGTCGGCTAGACTCGAAGTGCATATTTAGGCCGCGAATGGCGGCCGCCTTCGTTTCGAGGCCGCCCTCTAGAAAGGAGGTGCATCCGTGACCGGTGCCATTCCCCAGACGAATGCGCTCAGCGCGTATCTAGCGCTGGACAAGAACCGCGACCTCTATTTCAACCGTTTCAAGAACTCCGAGACGGTCAAGAAGGACATCGCCTACTTCCAGAAGAAGGTCGGCCAGATCAACAGCATTGACGAGTTCGTCAACGATCCGAAGCTCCTTGCCTTCGCCGCGACCGCCTTCAACCTCGAGAACGACCTCAAATATCCGGCGCGCCTGAAGAAGGTCCTCAAGGAGAGCCTCTCCGACCAGGACGCTCTCGCCAACCGGCTGATCGACCCTCGTTACAAGGAGATGGCGAAGTTCTTCCAGTTCGGCGAGCTCGGCCTCACCAAGGTCAAGGTGAGCGTCAGCCAGAACGAGCTGATCGGCAAATACCAGACGGCGGCCTTCGAACGGTCTCAGGGCCAGGTCAATCCGGCGCTCCGCGATGCGCTCTACTTCGAGCGCAATGCCAGCAAGATCAAGACCGGCTACGACATCCTCGGCGACAACGTTCTGCGCGCGATCGTCACGTACGCCCTCGACTTGCCGCCGCAGATCGCTGTGCAGTCGGTCGAGAAGCAGAAGGCCTTGATCGAATCCAAGCTCGATCTCAAGAAATTCCAGAATGTCCAGGCGACGGCCGCATCGAAGAGGCTCTCCGACGCCAACGACGACCTGAAGCGGCTCGAACCGCTGACCAAGGCGGTGGACAAGGCCCAGGAGCAGGTGACGGAGATCGTCAAGCGCCTGGAAGCGCTTCGCGCCAGCTACGACCGGCTAGCCAACGAGACCAGCCCGACTGGCCCCTACGCGGCGGAAATCCCCACCCAGACGACGGCGGCTCATGGCGTCGGCCGGCAGCAGGGCCTGATCGGCGCGGCTGGCACGGCGGTCTCCTCCCTTAGCGACATCCAGTCGTCCCTTGCCAGCTACATTCAGGAGGCGCTCGATCCGTCGACGACGCCAGCGCGCATCACCGAGCTGAAGACGCTGTTCCAGGACGCGGTCGACGCGGCGACGGAGCGAGTGAACGACGCCAAGTTCGGTGCGGAAAGCATCCTCGACGGCACGCTGACGGGCACGATCACCGTCACCACGCAGTCGAGCGGACAGGGCATCACCATCCGCACGCATGACGTCAACAACGGCGTGCTCGACAACCTCGCGGCCGCCAACGCCGCGTTCCAGGCCGACAATTTCGGCGCCGCCAGTACCTCGCAGCAGGCTTCGGCCAGCGCGCTTTCGAGCGTCAAGATTCAGATAGACCAGGACACGCAGATCCTCAATTCGGGCATAGCGGCGGTGCCGGTATGGGTCCCGACCCTCGATACCGCCAACATCTACACGGCCCAGCAGACGGTGAAGTCGGCGCAGAATGCGACCGGCGTCGCCATGGGTCTCGTCAACCAGATCCGCGGACTCGCGGCGCAGGCCGCCGATGTGGGCATTACGCCGGCCGAGCGGACGACGCTCAATGACCAATACCTCGTGCTCCGCGACCAGCTCCGCGACGCGATCGCCAACGGCGCCTACTCCGGCAATAGCCTGCTCGACGGCTCTACCGTGAGCATCGGTGGCGGCGCCGGCGCCAATGAGGTCGTCATCGACGGCGGCGGCAGCGTCCTCGCGATCGGCGGCAACAACATTCAGCGCTTCGCGGACGACACCGCCCCGCCGGCGGAAAGCCTCTACAATCTGGACCTCACCTCGGCGGTGAGCGCCCAGTCGGTGGTCGATAGCATCGATACCGATATCAATCCGGAGCTCGGACGCACGATGCGTATCCTCGCTCCGTACAACGGTGTCTTCACTCTGGAAGCGGAGACCTTCGATCGGCGTGGCAAGCTCGACGCCGAGTATCGCGACATCGTCGAGGAGATGGACGCGCTGATCAAGGGGGCGGCGTCCGACAAGGTCAATCTTCTCGAGTCGATCGCAAGCGATCTCACCATACGCTCGCTCATCACCGGCGGGGCCGTGACCGCGCATGCGCAGACCTCGTTCCGCAGCTTCGTCGAGACCGGCCTGTCGGGCGGAGCCGACATCCTGCTGACCGACTTCGCCGGCGCTCGTCGCGCTCTCGACGACGCTGCATTCTTCGCCCGGCGCTTCCAGAGCAATCTCAAGACCGACCAGACCGTCTTCACCAACCTGAAGGCACAGGTCAATCAGGCGAAGCAGGATGCGGAAGCGGCGCAGGCTAATACGCCGACAGACAATGCCTTCATCGACAAGTTCATCCAGCGCTACCTTCTGAAGAAGGACGCGGAGGCGAATAGCGGGCTTCTCGGCGGCGGCGGAGGCCGCAACGCCTACGTCCTGAGCCTACTGACCTAGCCCGCCATCCCGCGGAGCGCGGTCTCGAAGCCTCTCGTATATCCGGGTGCGTCGCAGAGAGGCGATGCCTGCAGCCTTGCCCGGAGCGAACGACGCAGGCCGGCGAGCCTCGCCCTGTCTTCGGCGAGCGTCACAGCCTTGGCGACGTAGCTCTCCTCGTCGGTCGCGACGAGCTCATCAAGGCCGAGCGCCGTGAGCACGCTGGCACCGACCCGGCCGACGAAGCGCTCTCCCGCCAGCGTCACCACCGGCACCCCCATCCACAAGGCCTCGAAGCTCGTCGTCGAGCCGTTGAACGGAAACGGATCCAGCGCGACGTCCGCCTCGTTCAGCAACGCGAGCTGGTCGGATCGCCGAAGATCGCGACCGCGAAAGTCGAGCCGGTCGCCGGCGACGCCATTCGCCTCGAACATCCCGACATAGCGGGCGCGCACGGCAGGATCGGCGAACCAGTCGACATATTTCAGCAGGAGTCTCGAGCGAGGGACGTCGGCGAGCACGCGCGACCACAGCCGCACAACCTCGACCGTCAGCTTCGCCGGGTTGTTGCACGACACGAACGTCACCCAGCCCCTCTCCTCGCTCGGCAGCGCCCTAACCTCCGGCGCCTCCTCCGGCGGACGATGCAGATAAAAGCAAGGCAACCGCCACAGCTTCTCCGTGAACCGCTCCCGCGTGCCTTCCGGATGCAGAACACCGTCCGTCACCCACCAGTCCATCGACGTCAGACCCGAGGTCGTCAGGTCGTGGAAGCTGACCTGCACCGGCGCCCCTCCCCACGCCGCAACCAGCGGACGGTTCCTCGCCGTGTGCCCCGCCAGCACCACCAGGACGTCGACGCCGTCGCGTCGCATCCGCTCGGCCACCTCCTCGTCGCTCAGCCCCACCGTCGAGGTCCAGCCATCGGCATCCGCGCGGAATCGCTCCGTCGTCGCGTCACCTCGCGTCACCTCGGCATAGGCATGCAGCGACACCTCGCGATGGTGCTCGAAGAGCCCCAACACGTTCCGGCCCACCGGGTGATCCCGCAGATCTCCCGACAGAACGCCCACCTTCAGCCGGCCAGAAACCGACCGACGCCCAGGCTTCGATCGGCCTCGCGGAGCGTAACGCCTAGCCCATTCGGTCGCAGCGCGATGCAGGCTCTTCGCCGTGGTGTCCGCATCGTAGCAGAGACAAAAGAGAAGATTGCTCGCCCAGCCTGCGGCGTCTCCCGCTTCGCCGCTCCGGCGATAGGCGGCAATCGCCGCCTTCACCTCGCCCAGGCCCTGCAGCGCATCGCCGAGATTGTTCCAGGCTTCGGCGCTCGAAGCGCAGGCCAACGAACGTCTCGCCGACGCCGCGGCGAAACCGATCCAGCCCATGCGCTTCGCCGTGACCGACGCATTCGAGAGCATGAACGCACCCGATGGCGCAAAGGCGATCGAGCGTCGCATCCAGCGCACGGCGTCGAGCATCCGGCCGGCGTCATAGGCTGCCAGCGAGAGATTCGCCAGGCCATCGGCTTCGCGCCCGCAATCGCGCGCGCGCTGATAGGCCCGGGTGGCCGTATCGACATCGCCGCGAAAGCGTCTTTCGTTCCCCAGATTGAGGTGGCATCCGGCGTCGCCGGGGTCGAGTGCAACCGCACGTCGGAGATGATGAAGCGCGTTCGCGAGTGCCCCCAAATTGCTGATCATCGCCGGGTGTGCCGGGTTCAAGGCGACCGCGCGCGCCATGTGCCTGGGCGAGCCCTCGACAAGACCCAGGTTGCAATGAGCATCCGTCGCGGCGGGAGCGGCCGTCAGCACGCGTCGATAGGCGCGCCCCGCCTCGGCTAGGCGTCCAAGATGATGAAGCGCCACCCCAGCCTGCAATAGCGGTTGAACGTTCGCCGGCTGCAGACGCGTCGCCGTTTCCAGATGCGTGATCGCCTCGGCCCCCCGGCCCAGACGTACCAGCAGCGAGCCGACGAAGTGATGGGTGCGGGCATCACCGGGCCGGCGGCGCAAGACCGCCCGTCCCGCGGCAAGCGCATCGTCGGAGCGGCCCGCCGCGTGCAGCGCCAGGGCCTCGGCTAATGGATCGGCATTCACGCCCGGCTGCACCAGTCTCTCCATAGGCCTCGATAGGCCGCTTCGACCGATCGCGCGTAGTCATCGGGCCGGCAGATCCGCGACGCCGCGACGCGGGCTCGCAGCTCTCCTCTCAGCCGGAAGAGGCGGGCGCGATCGCCAGCCAGCGCGACCGCCAGCCCAACATAGCCGGCAACATCGGGGGCGACCATGTCATCGAGCCCGATCTGCGCAAGAAGACTCGCGCCGACCCTACCGACGAAACGATCGCCGGCCAGCGTCACTACGGGCACTCCCATCCACAGCGCCTCGAAGCTTGTCGTCGACCCGTTGAACGGAAACGGATCGAGAGCGATATCGACACGGTTCCAGAGGGCGAGTTGCTCGGCACGTCCGACGTCGCCCGAAAGGAAGTCGACCCGGTCGCCGAGCCTATGCCGGATCGGCGCCTGAACGAGCGGGCTCGCGAAACGATTCTTGTACTTGAGGAGCAGGCGGGCGCCTGGAACCGCATCGAGGATTCCCGCCCAGACATCGAGCACATCCCTGCCGAGCTTCAGCGGGTTATTGAAGGAACCGAAAGTGACTGGCCGGTCCGGCATGCGCGCCTCGGACGAAGGCGCCTCCGCCGGTGGACGATGCAGATAGAAGCAAGGCAGTCGGACCAGCTTCTCGACGAAACCCTCCACGGTATCGTCCGGATGCATCACCGGATCGGTCAGCCAAGCATCGATGGCCGCGACACCGGAGGTCGATACGTCGTGGAAGCTCACCTGGACCGGAGCCGGACCCAGGCCGGCGACTGCCAGCGGATTGGCGCCCGCGTGTCCGGCAAGGACCACCAGGATGTCGACGCGGTCGCGCCTGATCCGCTCAGCGATCTCTGCCGTCGTCAGACCGGCAATCTCGCGCCAATGATCGACGGCGGCGGCGATCCTGTCCGTTACCGCATCCGCCGGCGCTGCCGCGCTGTAGGCAAGAACCTCGTAGCCGTTGCGATCGTGGCAGCGAAGCAGATCCTCGACATTGTAGGCAATCGGATGCTGTCTCAGATCGGCCGAGAGATAGCCGATGCGAAGACGCCGGTCGGGATCTCGCGGATTCTCGAATGAGAGAGAGGTTCGCGGCGGCGCGTGACGCTCTCCCCATCTCTTCGCTTCGCGGAAGCGACGACCATCGGGGTCCGGCGCATAGGCGAGCGCGAAGATCAGGTTGCTGTGCGCTACCATGTCGTCGGGAACCAGCGCCAGAGTCCGGCGGAGCGCCGCCACGACCTCGCCAAGGTCCGGCGTCGCGCCGGCTAGATTGTTCCAGGTTCCGCGAAAGGACGGCTGGAGCGCGAGCGAGCGTCGTATCGCCGTGAGCGACGCCTCGATCTTCCCGGCCAGGGACTCGGCGAGGCCGAGACTGCCGAGCGCAGCCCAAGGAGCCAATGAGAGGCCGCCTGCTCGCATGAGAAGCTGTCGAGCGTCGTCGATCTCCCCGATCGACGCCAGCATCTCACCGAGATTGACCATGGCTTCGTAGTGGCCGGGATCGGCAGCGAGCGCGCTGCGTCCGGAACGCCTTGCTTCGGAGACGCGGCCGGCCGACTTCTCCAGCAGAAGCAGGTTGTTCAAGGCGGGCGCCAGAAGCGGATCGCGGCGGAGCGACTCGCGATAGGCGGCGACTGCCTCGGCTCGGCGACCCAGCCGCTCTTCCATGACGCCGAGATTGAAGGGAGACGCGGCGTCGTTGGAGAGAAGGTCCGTTGCCCGTCGAAAGGCAAGGGCAGCCGCTTCCGCGTTGCCATCGGCCAATCGCGCATTGCCGCGCTCGACCTGGATCGCGCCGACCGCCGGCAGCAAGCTTTGATCGGCCGCGGCGGCGCGTTCGAGCAAAGACGCGGCCTCGTCGATCTGGCCTGCCTGCCGCCTAAGCAGCGCCGCTTGGACCAGTTCGGTCACTGTCGGCGGCATCGATCGATCCATAGCCGCCGCAACGCCGCCCAGAAGGATCGCGCATAGCCCGGCGCATCGCAGAGCGGCGACGCAGCGACGCGCCCGCGAAGACCCGTCCGCAGCGTCGCCAGCTTGTTGCGATCGTTGGCAAGCGCGATCGTTCGCACGACGTAGCCGGCCCGATCATCGGCGACCAGATCGTCGAGGCCTACCTGATGCAGCACGCTCGCGCCCACGCGGCTCAGGAAGCGCGAACCAGCCAGCGTGACGACAGGAACGCCCATCCATAGCGCCTCGAAGGTCGTCGTCGATCCGTTGAACGGGAACGGATCGAGCGCGATGTCGACTGAGTTCAGCAACGCAAGCTGATCGCGACGGCCCCGCTCGCCGGCAACGAACTCTATCCGTGCCGGGTCGACGCCGTTGGACGCGAACATCCGCTGGACGCGTTGGCGGAGCCCCCTCGATGCATATCGATTGAGGTACTTGAGCATCAACCTGGAGTCCGGCACGGCCGACAATACCTCCGCCCACAGCGCGAAGACTTCGGGCGTATGCTTGGCGGTGTTGTTGCAGGAACCAAAGGTGATGCGGCCGGCTACCGATGCAGGCAGCGGACCGATCTCCGGTGCATCCGCCGGCGGATCATGCAGATAGAAGCACGGCAGGCGGATCAGTTGCTCGGTGAAACGCTCCGTCGTGGCATCGGGATGCAGCACGCGATCCGTGATCCAAGCATCCATGACCGAGAGACCGGAGGTCGCCAGATCGTGAAAGCTCACCTGGACCGGCGCCGGGCGATGAGCCGCGACACCGAGCCGGTTGTGGCCGGTGTGCCCGGCAAGAACGATCAGCATGTCGAGCCGGTCCGCCCGCATCTGACGGGCCACGTCAGCGTCGGGCCAGCCGACTATGTCGCGCCAGGCATCCGCCGTCGCGCGGAAACGATCGGTCATCGGGTCGACGGCGCGAGGACTCGCATAGAGTACCGTCTCGATCCTGGTGCGGTCGCGATGTTCGAGAATGCCGATGACGTTCCGCGCGACCGGGTGCTCGCGGAAGTCGGCGGAGATCCAACCGATTCTCAGCCGACGCTGAGGATCTCGGTCCATGATCGGCGTGGAGGTCGCCGGGTAGAGCGGCTTCGCGTGCATCGCCTCCCAGCGCCTGAATTCGGCGAAGAACGCCTCATGCGAAACGCGACCGTCGTAGGAGAGGCAGAAGAGCAGGTTTGAGTGAACCCATGGCAACGGCTTCAACGCCAGCGCCCGCCGGAAGCCGCGCACCGCGGCGATCAATTCGCCTTCCGCCTGGTCCAGGCTCGCAAGATTGCTATGCGCCTCGGCGAGATCCGGCTTGAGTACGAGGCCCCGCCGATAGGCAGGGCGGGCCTCGTCGAGCTCACCCAGCAGCTGGAGCGAGTTGGCGCGGTTGGCATGCGCCTCGGCGTAGTCCGGGCGAAGCGCGAGGGCGCGATCATAAGCGTCGATCGCCTTTCGCCACTCGGCAAGCTCGAACAGCACGCCCCCGCAATTGGCGTGCGCCTCCGCAAAGTCGCGGCGGATAGCGATCGCACGCAGCAGCAGGCGCAGAGCATCGAGATTATAGCCGGTCCGCAGCAAGGCCAGGGCGCCATGGTTCAGCGCCTCGGCAAAGCCCGGATCCAGCGCGATCGTCCGTTTCAGGTAGGGATACGCCGCGACGAACGCTGCCGCATGAACGCGGACGAGACCCGAGAGGTGAAGCGCATCGACATGCCGGGGGTCGCTACGCAGCACCTCCTGATAGCACTCAGCCGCTTCGTCGAGACGACCCTGCCCATGGGCAGCCATGCCTTCGGCCAAGCGCTCCGCATTGATCTCCTGTTCTCGTATCATCTAGGTGGCTTCCGGTCGCGTCACGCTTTCGGCCTGCCTCACGCCAGCGGCACACCAGTCACGCCAGAGGCTACGATAGGCGGCGACAAGCGACTTGGCGTGTGAATCCGGATCGCGCAGCGGCGACGCGCGCAGACGCTCACGCAGCGAGCCGCGCAAGGCCGCTAGCCGGGGCGCATCTCTGGCCAGGGCCGCCGCCTTGGCGACGTAGTCGGCCCGGTCGCCGGCCACGAGCTCGTCGAGCCCGGCGTGACGAAGGAAGCTGCTGCTCATCCGACTGAGGAAGCGAGTACCTTCGAGCGCAATGACGGGAACTCCCATCCACAGCGCTTCGAAGGTGGTGGTGCAGCCGTTGAACGGAAAGGGATCGAGCGCAATATCGACCTCGCCGAGAAGCGCGAGCTGGTCGAAACGGGATACGCGCCCGGCACGAAGATCGAGGCGCTGACGGTCGATGCCGTGCGCGGCGAAGCGCGCCGCAACCGATTGGGACAGCTCGGGGTCAGCGTATCGTTCGAGATACTTGAGCAGCAGCCGCGAGCCCGGTACCGCGTTCAGCACCTGCGCCCAGAGCCCGATGACGCCTTCCGACATCTTGGCCGGGTTGTTGAACGAACCGAAGCTGACATACCCCCTCGTTGCTGATGGCAGCGGCGACACCGATGGCGCCGGGTCGGGTGCGAGATGAACACACAGCGCAGGTATCCGGACGAGCGTCTCGGTGAAGAGCTCGGTCGTCCCGCGCGGCTCATGGATCAGAGGATCCGTGATCCAGGCGTCGACGGTCGCCATGCCGGTCGTCGTGAGGTCGTAGAGGCTCACTTGAACCGGGGCGGGCTTGAGCGCGGCGACCAACGGACGATGGTCCGCCGTGTGCGATGCGACCAGCACGAGGACATCAACCTGATCGTCCCGGATCTGCGCGGCAATCTGCCGCTCGGCCCAACCATGAACGAGGCGCCAGCGATCGGCCGTCCGCTGCAGGCGCCTCGTCATGTTGTCATTGCTCGACAGCAGCGAGTAGAGAGTCAGCTCGACTTCCTTGCGATCATGGCATTCGAGGGACTCGACCAGGCTGTTGGCAACCGGATGGTCGCGGAGATCCGCCGAGAGGTAGCCAATCCGCAGCTTCCGTTCCGGATCGGGCGAATTGGCCGGCACCACCGCTTCGTGGTAGAGAGGAGCCGCTTGCATCGCTTCCCAGCGTCGAAAGGCGCCGTAAAGGTCCTCGTTAGATATCGCTTCGAGATTGGCGAGGGCAGACAGTAGGTTGGAGTGGAACCCCGGCTGCCCCGGAGCAATCGCGAGCGACCGACGATATCGCCGGCTGGCGCGCTCCGGATTGCCGATCGCCTGATCGAGAACGCCGAGATTTCCATGAGCGTGGCCGTGATCCGGTTTGATCACTAGGCTGCGGACATAGCCAGCCCAGGACTCGGCTAGGCGTCCGACCATCTGCAATGCGCTGGCGCGGTTGGCATGCGCGTCGGGCGAATTCGGATCGATCGAAAGAGCTCGTTCGAAGCAGCCGACGGCCTGATCCCACTCCGCCAGCTCGAACAACACGCTGCCGCAGTTCAGATGGGTCTCGAACGCATCCTGGCGCACCGCAAGCGCACGAACCAGGACACGAAGGGCCGCGATATGCTGACCGGTATGAGCGAGCGTCCTGGCAAGGTTATTGAGCGCCAGGACGAAGCCGGGATCGAGCGCCAGCGCTCCGGCGAATAGCGACATCGCGCGTCCATGGTCGCCAGCCATGAGAAGCGAGAGCCCGGCACTACTGAGGGCGGCCGCACTGCGCAGATCGGGGGCGGCAAAGGGCGCCGTTCGGGCCTCCTGTCGGAGCGTCACGACGATCGTCTGGGTTGGCTCCGGCGAAAAGTCAGGCTAACGGCGCGACGCGCGCGAGCCTAGCTCTTCATCGCTTCAGGCACGAAGGTCCGCACCGGCGACGCGCCGCTCCAGACGTCGTTCGGGCTGGAGATCTTGCGGCCTTCGATGCGAGTCGTGTCTCCCGGTGGCAGACCCAGCATTCCGACAGTTACGGTACCGTCGAAATGATCCTTGTCGTTGCCGGCGAAATTACCCGGTCGCCAGATCGGCACGATGTCCCAATAGAGCTGATAGCCCCGGTCCAGGAGGTGCGAGATCAGCGCCGTCGACCTGTCACGGCGATAATTGGCCACATGCACCAGCGGCGCGCAGGTTGCGAGTGTCGCTTCCGCGCCGCGCAGCACCTCGATCTCCATCCCCTCGGCGTCGACAACCAGGAGACGGCAATGACGGAGTTCGAAGGAGTCGACCGTGTTGACCGGGACCGCATCGCCTCCTTCCCATTCCTGATCCTTGAGACCGAGGGCAGAGAAGTTGTTTTCGACCGTCGGGCTGAGAATCGGCACGACTATCTGACCCGGCTCCTCGCCGGCTGCCATCAGCGGTGAATACACATTGGTGACGTTGTTGAGGGCGAGGTTCGCGTTGAGCATCTGGTGGACGAGACGCTGGGCCTCCATCGCGATCACCGCGCCGCTGGAGCCGACGGCCTGCGCGAGCGCCAGCGTCGTCGAGCCGATATAGGCGCCGACCTCGACGGCGATATCGCCGGGCTGAAGAATCTCGCGAAACATGTCGAGACGCCCGCCGCAGTACTCGCCATAGAACTCGATCGAGCGGCCGACGAACTGGTCGAAGCGATTGTAGAGGAGGACCCCGCTCTTCACCCTGGCGAGGCGCGCATATCCATCGGGATGGATCGTCGCCAAATCGATCGCGGGTCCGATATTCGCCCCTGATGCCATCACGTGCTCCCCTTCTAGGGCACCCGGTCGGATCGCTGTCTAGGCACCCGGTCCCGCCCCTCAGGATTGGCGGTGCGCCTCTATAACAGATTGATTTCGCGAAGCCAAACACCAGTCGCGCCAGAGACTCCGGTAGGCCCGGAGCAACGCTCTTGCATGCCCTTCCGAATCACAGAGCGGCGACGCCAGCAGCCGGTCGCGGAGCTCCCGGCGCAATCGGCCCCGGAAATCGACGTCTCCCGCCAGGGCCACGGCCCGCGCGACATACTCGTCCGAATCGGCGGCGACCAGATCGCCGAGACCTAGGTGACGCAAGAAGTTCGCGCTCATCCGCCCGAGGAAACGGCGGCCGGCGAGCGTCACCACCGGAACCCCCATCCACAGAGCCTCGAAAGTGGTCGTGCAACCGTTGAAGGGGAAAGGGTCGAGCGCGATATCGATCTCATTCAGCAACGCCAGCTGGGCCATGCGCGGCAGCCGGCCGGCGCGGAGCTCGATCCGGTCGGGCGCGATCCCGTGAGCGGCGAATCGGCTCCGAATCAGCTGGCTGACCTCGGGGCTGGCGAAGCGATTCAGGTACTTCATCAGGAGACGGGATCCGGGAACCGCGTGCAGCACTTGCGCCCAGAGGGCAACGACGGACGGCGTGACCTTCGCCGGGTTGTTGAAGGAGCCGAAGGTGATCCGGCCGGTCGCGGCCGAGGGCGGACGCACCAGCGGCGGAGACCGCGCCGGCGAGGCAAAATTGATGAGGCAAGGCAAACGCACGAGCGTCTCGGCGAAGCGCTCGCTCGTCGAACCCGGCGGGTGGAATTCGCCATCGGTCAGCCAGACATCGACCGCCTGCATGCCGGTGGTGGAGAGATCGTAGAGCGCCACCTGGACCGGCGCCGGCTTGAGGGCGGCGACCTTCGGGCGGTTGTCGGCCGTATGCGGCGCCACGAGCACGAGCACGTCGATCTCGTCGGCTCGGATTCTCGCGGCGATCTGGCGCTCGTCCTCGCCGCTGACCCAGCGCCAACGATCGGCGACGCGGCGAAAGCGCTCGGTCATCGCGTCGCCGCTGCGCGGCGTGGCATAGAGCGTCAGCTCGACTTGGCTGCGGTCGTGCCGCTCGAACGAGGCGATGAGACTGTGCGCTACCGGGTGGTCGCGGAAATCCGCCGAGAGGTAGCCGACGCGTAGCCGACGCTCCGGATCGCTGTCATTGCCATGCGGTGCCGCCTCGGCATAAAGCGGCCTCGCATGGCGCGCTTCCCAGTCGCGAAATCCGCGATAGAGGGCATCATCCGTGACGCCTTCGGCATAGTTCAGCGTGAACAGAAGATTCGAGTGGATCGCCGACTGGCCGGGATTGATCGCAAGCCCGCGACGGAAGCCGACGATGGCCATCTCCGCGCCGCCGAGCGCCTGATGGAGCACCGCCAGGTTCGACCACGCGCCCGCATGCGCCGGCTCGAGCGCGAGCGCGCACGCCAGCGACCGCCGGGCATCGGAAACGCGCCCATCCGCCAGCAGGACCGGACCGGCATTGTTGAGCGCCTCGGTATAGCCGGGGCGCAGCACGAGCGAGCGAGCATAGGAGCTGGCGGCCCGGTCATGGCGCCCGCGCGCCGCTTCGGCGTTGCCGAGATTGTAGGCCCCTTCGACGAAGTCCGGTCGCAGCGCCAAAGCACGGTGAAGCGCCGCGATCGAGGCAAGCAACCATCCACCGGTCTTGAGCGCGCCTGCCACTGCCACATGCAGGTCCGGATCGTCGGGGCGGTTCGCCGCCAGGGCGGTCTCCGCCAGCGCCTCGGCCGGACGCCCCTGCTGGGCCATGAGCAAGCCCATCATCCGCCGGGCGTCCGGATGCTCGGGCATGCTCGCGAGGACCTGGCGATATCCCTTCTCCGCTTCGGCCATCTTGCCTGCTTGATGGGCGGAGACCGCCTCGGCGAAGCCTTCGGCCTCCGCGCTCATGACGACGGCGCGCGATCGAGGAGGAAGCGGATGAAGCGATCCATTCCGTCGCGCGCGCGCCAAGTCTCGCCGGCCGCGACGGCGCCGGCAGCGAAGCCGGGGTAGCCTCCGACGAGCGCCTGCACCGACCTTGCGTAGGCGGCCGGATCATGGCCATCGGCCACTAGGCCGGCCCCTCGGTGAGGGGCCAGCTGATCCGCCATCATCGTATCCGGGGGCACGATAACAGGTCTGCCGAGATACATAGCCTCCTCGAACACGGCCGAGGTTCCCTTGCGGTAGACCAGCGACTGATACGGCAGAAGAATCGCGTCCGCGTCCTCGATCAGCTGATAGTAGCCGTCCTCGCCGATGAAGCCGGTGATCGTCTTGGTGTCGTAGCGCGCGCGCGCGAACTTCTGGAACTCGGCGATGCGTTCGTTGTCCGACTGCCATCCGTTGAGCTGGACCGCGAACTCGACGTCATTCCGTGCCTCGCCGACCGCGCGGATGATATCGGGGAGCAGATGAAAGCCCTTCCGCAGCGTGGCCTCGCCGCAGAACAGAATGCGGCGCTTGGCGCGCGGCGGCCGTTTCGGCCGCACGCGGTCCCGAAACCATCCCGATGCCGGGTTCGGATAGGGCATGACCTCGACCGGAAGCTCGGCCAGCATCTCGAACTCGCGCGCCTGGAGCTCGGAAAGCGTCATCAGCGCGATTTGATGTTGATGGACCCGCAGCTGGTTGAACGCATGGCGGTAGAGGGTCGCGTCGAGCGAGAAGCTTTCGTCGGCGGTAATGCCGGAGACATGGGGGAGCACGATCGCGAGCTTCGACGAGGAGGGCAGCCCGTTCGCGCTCAACCAGCGTGCCAGCCCGAGCAGCATCCGGTTGGTCGCGGTGTGAATGACGACCAGAGCGTCGGACAGATCGACCGTCTCGGAAAGCGAGGTGAGGTCCGCGAAGGCGCGCTCATTGAGGATGAAGTAGTCGTCGAAGTCGGCGATGTACTTGTCCAACGAGCTCCGGATGTAGGGATGGAAGCCGAAATACGGCTCCGCGCCGAGGCGTTCGGCAAGGCTGGGGGTCACGTCCCGGTGCACGAACAGGCGATATGGAACGCCGACGCGCCGCAGCTCAGCGACCAGCCCGAGGTCGAGATTGTAATGGTGGCCGATCGCCGACTGCAGGCCCGGATCGAGGAGAACGACGCGCATGGCCCTGACGCTACGCCGCCGTGACGGCGCTTTCGAGGAAATCCTCGATCGCCGCAACGGACGATGCATTGTCGAAGAGCCCGCTCGATGTTTCGACGATCCCGGCCGAGAGCCGGGCTCGTTCAGCCGGATCGTTGGCGACACGAAGAGCGAGCTCGACATAGTGGTCGAAGTCCTGGGCGACGAGCGCATCGAGACCCGTGAGCCGATAGAAGCCGGCGGTGTGGCGTGCGCGCATGAAGCGGCCGGGCCAGGTGACGATCGGCGCGCCCATGGCGAACGCCTCCAGGCTCGAATGCCCGCCGCTGTAATGGATGGGGTCGAGGACCACATCGGCGGCAGCAAGCAGCGAGAGATAGTCCTGACTGCTTAGATGCGGGAGGACGACGATGCGTCCGGGATCGGCGCCGGCGCTCTCGAGCCGGCGCGTCAGCTGACGCGCCCAGTTCGGATGCCGCCCATGGATGAGAACCAACCTTCCTTGCCGATCCTCGGCGAGAATGCGCGCGATCACCGCGTCGCCTTCCGGATGAAGCTTGAACAGGCTCTGCGGGCAGACATAGAGATGCCCATCCGGAAGCCCGAGCTCGCCGCGCGTCTTCGGCTTCGTCGGCGCTCGCGGGCGGGCGATCCGTATCGTCGGTCCCGGCAACCGCGCCAATCTCTCGACGTAGTGCGCCTCGCCGTCGTCGGGCTCCATGCACGCCGCCGACAGCATCCAGTCGATTGTGCCGAGCCCGGTGGTATCGGGATGACCCCAGCTCATTACCTGCACGGGCGCCAGACGCGCATAGGCGAGAAAGTAGGTCGTCGGCTCCATGCCGATGTCGGGGAAGTAAAGAAGATCGAGCCTGAGGTCCGCGATCGCGCGCCGCGCCTCGGCGAGCCGTGGCGGGAGGCGGAGCACACGATCCGCCGATCGTGCGAGCGACGCCGCCAGCGGGTCGTCGCCATGATCCGGCGCGATCAAGGTGACGTGGAAGCGTCGTCGATCCAGGCTCTCGACCAGGCCTCGGTTGAGCCGACCGATCGTGTGGGTGCGAAGCAGCGTCGAGACGAAGCCGACCGCGATGCGCCCGTGCGGACGGACCGGCCGACGGGCGAGATCTTCCGAGAGCGCGGGACAGGCTGCCCGGTAGAAGCGGCCGATTGCCTCCTGCAGCGGACGGTCGTCGCATCCGTGATAGGCGAGGTAGAAGTTTCCGTGGCCGACCTCGGCGACCGGATCGTCCAGCCGCACGCCAGCGCAGGCCGCCAGGTCCACCGCGACCTGCGTGCGCGCCGCTGCGATCGCCTCGGCCGATTCCGGAATGATCGGCAGCAGCAACGCCCGCTTGACCCTCGCTGAATCAAGGCCTCTGTCGCTCGCGATCCGATCATAGAGGGCACGCGCCTCCTCGGTCCGTCCCTGGTCGCGAAAAACCCCGGCGAGATTGAGCCTCGCTTCGGGAATGCGATCCGCGATGGCAGAGAAGGCCTGAGCCGCCTCGTCGAGACGGGCCAGCTGAAAGAGCGCGTTGCCGCGATGGAAAGCCGCGGCCGGATGAGTGGGCGCGCGGTCGAGCAGGGCGAGCGCCTCGCGCGGCCTTCCGGCAGCAAGCGTGCTCGCGCCGGCGGCGACCAGCGCCTCCGGCAGATCGGCCCGCAGCGCGAGGGCGCGCCTGAAATCTCCTTCGACGACCCAGGCCTGCGCGAAGCCCGGGTCGAGCGCGAGGGTACGGTGAAGCGGTCCCGTCGCCTTCGCGCCGAGCGCCAGGGCAAGGGCGAAGTGCAGCTCCGGAATCTCGTCGTCGAGAGCGAGCGCCCGGCGGTGCGCCAGGATCGAGGGCACAGGCTCGCCGGTCTCGGCCAGCAGCGCGCCGAGATTGGCCCAGGCATCGGGAAGTCCCGGCTCGGCCGCGAGCGCCCGCCGGTAGCTCGCGCGGGCCGCCTGCCTGTGCCCGAGGCGACGTCGCGCGTTGGCGAGATTGTTGTTGAGGATGGCGTCTTCCGGCCGGGCGCGGACGGCCCGCCCGATCAGATCGAGCGCGCGGCCGGCGTCGCCGCGCTCGAGCGCGATCAACCCGAGATGATGGAGCGCATCGACGTGCGCGGCATCGCGATCAAGGACGGCACGATACCGGGTCTCCGCCTCGGCGAGCCGCCCGGCGCGATGCAGCATCAGAGCTTCGGCAAAGACCTCGCTCATGCGGAGGTGCACCAGCTGCGCCACATCTGGCGGTACGCCGCCTCGATCGAGCGCGCGTAGCCCGCGGCGTCGCAGATCGCCGACTCCGCGAAGCGCTTGCCGAGAGTCTTGCGGAGCTCGGCGAGGCGGGGGCGATCCTTAGCCAGGGCGACCGCGGTCGAGACGTAGCCCTCGTCGCTCTCGGCCACGAGATCCTTGAGGCCGACTGCCGGTAGAAGAGTCGCACCGTAGCGTCCGAGAAGACGGTCGCCCGCGCGCGTCACCACCGGCACGCCGAGCGAAAGCGCCTCGCAGGTGGTGATGACGCCGCTATAGGGAAGCGGGTCAAGCGCGATGTCGATCTGTCCGTAGGCGGAGAGATGCTGCGCGCCGTCGTCGATCCAGGGCAGCGCCTCGACTCTGGCGAGGTCCAGCCCCGCCGCCGCCGCCCGGACGAAGAGCGCGTGTCGCGCGTCCACGTCAGCGAAAGCCATGCCCTTGAGGATGAGCCGTGCCTCGGGCAATGCCACCAGGATTCTTCCCCACAGAGCGAGAGCGCGGTCGGAGAGCTTAGCGGGCTGGTTGAAGCTGCCGAAGGTGACGGGCTCGCCGCGCGACGTCGGGCCTGATGCGATGGTGGGCGTCGGCCGAAGCGGCCAGTAGCAGAACGCGAGCGGGAGGCTGACGACCGTTTCGCTGAACCACGAGGCGGAGCCCGGCGGCGTCAAGCGATCGTCGCCGACCATCCACGGCACGGCGTCGAGGCCGAAGCTGCCCATCGGCAGCAGATTGACCTGCACCGGCGCAGGTCGGCGGGCTAGCGCCAGAAGCCGCGAGCCGGGCGGATAGCCATACATGTCGGCGACCACGTCGATTCGATCCGCGCGGATCTGCTCGGCCAATGCCTGGTCGTCGAGGCTGGCCGTGTCGCGCCAGAGATCGGCGAGCTCGCGGAAACGTCGCGTCACGTTGTCAGGGCGAACGACGTCCGAGTAGCAGACGATCTCGACGGCCTGCCGATCATGTCCTTCGACCAGCGGCAGCAAGGTGACCGCCGCCGTATGCGCGCGGAACCCTTCGACGGCGACATAGCCGACGCGAAGCCGACGCTCCGGATCGGGCACCGTTATGGCAGGACTCTCCGCGAGCGGACGCGCGAAGCGCGCGTCCCATGCGCGCTGCTCCCCGAGGATCGCCTCGGGGCCGACCTCCGAAAGGCAGTTGAGCGTGAGAATCAGGCCGGCGTGAACGTCAGCCCGATCGGGATCGACGGCAAGCGCTTGCCGATAGGCCGATGCCGCTCCCCGGGCGTCGCCCGATAGGTGCAGCGTCCAACCCAGGGCTTCGAACGCGACCACGTTCCCGGGCTGCAGCGCCGCGGCTCGTCGGAAGGAGACGATGGCGCGCATGAGCGCACCGGCGCCGCGGACGACAAGGCCGAGATTCTGCCAGAGGCCGGAGCCGGCGGGCTGGATCGCGAGGGCACGCCGAAGCAGGCGGGCAGCCGATGTCGAGTCGCCCTTTCCATGAAGATGCGTTGCCCAATTGTTGAGGGCGTCGACCGCCTGCGGATCGAGCATCAAGGCTCGGCCGAAGGAGACCGTCATGGGCGCGGCAAAGCCGAGTTCGATCCAGGCAGCCGGGGTGTCGGGTGCCAGGGAGAGGCTGCGTTTCAGGGCGACCGCGGCTGCGGCCGGCTTCCCCACGCGGCGCAGAGCCCGTCCATGATTGGCATGGGCGATGGCGTTGGCCGGCGCCGCCGCGACCGCCTGGTCGAGAAAGGCCGCGGCGAGCTCGGGCGATCCCGCCTCCAACTCGAGCGCGCCAAGCAGCTGGAGGGCATCCGGCTGGCTGCGATCGAAGGAGAGAACGCGACGATAGATGCGGCGCGCTTCCGCCAACCGGCCGGCGCTGTGATGCGCGAGTCCCTCCGCCAGCACCTCGGCAACCGTCGGCATGACGGCCGGTGTAGCCCGAGTCGGCTGACGAGGCCAAGCGCCGGCCGTGACATCATCCCGCCCCAGGCCTTAGCTTGCCGCCAATGATCCGGCCGCATCCCTTCGCCGACCGCCCCTATCAAGGCAGGCGCTTTCTCGTGACCGGCGCCTCCGGTCTTTACGGCAGGAACCTAGTTCCGCGGCTGCTTGCGCTTGGCGCCGAGGTCCGGACCACCTCACGCGTTCCGCCCGAGCCGGCGCTTCAGAGCAGCGAGCACATGCTCGGGGACCTGACCGAGCGCAGCTTCGCCGACGCCGCCACGCAGGGGATCGACGCCGTGTTTCATCTCGCGGGACGGCGAGGCTCGATCGGGCTTCAGACCGCAAAGGCCGCGACCATGCTCGGCGAGAACGCGTTGATCTGCCTCAACACGCTGTCCGCCGCCCAGCGTGCCGGCGTGAAGGCCCTGGTTTACGTCTCGACCGTTACGGTCTACCCGCCGATGGCCGTCTACCGGGAGGATCTGGTCTGGTCGGCGAACCCGCATCCAGGCGACCAGTACGCCGCCTGGGCGAAGCGCATCGCCGAGAAATACGTCGAAGCGCTCGCGATCGAACATGGCTTCGCCGACGTTGCGATCGTCCGGCCGGTCAACACCTTCGGCCCCTTCGACGACTTCGATCCCAAGACCGCGCTCGTGGTACCGGCCCTGATCGGACGAGCGGAACGCCGTGAAAGCCCTTTCGTCGCGTGGGGAGATGGCTCGGCGGTCCGCGACTTTCTTTATGTCGACGATGCGGTCCGTGGGCTGCTCCTGGCCTACGAGATGGGGCTCGGACAAGGCGCTATCAACCTCGGAAGCGGGACGGGCTACAGCATCCGAACAGTCGTCGAGACAGTCCTGGCCGCGACCGGCCATCCCGGACCGATCGCCTGGGACCCGACGAAGCCGGGCGGGGAGCCGTCTAAAGTCGCTGACATGGCGAGGGCGAGGGCGATTCTGGGGTTCACGCCGGAGACGAGCTTCGACGAAGCGATCGCACGTACGGTCGCTTGGTACCGCGATCACATCAGATAGGGCAACTGGCCCGGGCTTTGCCTATCTGATATGGATGACCGATTGTGGATTGACGAGGCGATGGACCAAGCGCCGGAGCTAAACGCGACAGAAGCTGTGCTGAAAGTGGGCTTGGCCCAAATCAACAACAGCTTCTCTGGACAGAACTATCTGCCTTACGCGACCGGGCTGCTGCAGGCCTATGTCGAGCAGCATGCCGCTCGTCCCGAGCGATTCCAATTCCTCCTGCCACTCTACAAGCGCATCCCCGTCGACGCCGCGGTCGCACAGCTCCTCGACGCCGATGTCGTCGGCTTCAGCCTCTACGTCTGGAACGAGCGCCTGACGCTCGAGATCGCGCGCCGGCTGAAGGCCAAAAAGCCGAGCACTCTCATTATCTTCGGAGGGCCCCAGGTTCCCGACAAGGCGGAGGGATTCCTTCGCGCGCACCCTTTCATCGACGTGGTCTGCCATGGCGAGGGCGAACAGACGTTTCTCGACCTGATCGAGCGCGCCCACACCCGCGACTTCACCGGAATCCAGGGGACCAGCTTCATCGACGCCGAGGACGGCTTCATCAGCCAGCCCCGCTCAAGCGCTTGCGCGAGATCGCCACCGTCCCGTCTCCCTATCTGGAAGGGACGTTCAAGCCACTGATGGCCGCCAATCCGGACGAGGTCTGGATCGTCCTTTGGGAAACCAACCGGGGCTGCCCTTTTCAGTGCACCTTCTGCGACTGGGGCTCGGCCACCCAGAGCAAGGTCTTCCAGTTCGACCTTCCTCGCCTGAAGAAGGAGCTCGACTGGTTTTCCCAGCATCGGATCGAGTTCATTTTCTGCTGCGATGCCAATTTCGGCATTCTTCCGCGGGATGTGGAGATCGCCCAGGCCGCCGCGGAGAACAAGCGTGTTCTCGGCTATCCGAAGGCCCTTTCCGTTCAGAACACGAAGAACGCGACCGAGCGGGCCTACGCCACCCAGAAGATCCTGTCCGACGCTGGCCTCTCGAAGGGTGTGGCCCTGGCGCTGCAGAGCGTCGACATGCACACGCTCGAAGCGATCAAGCGCCAGAACATCTCGCTCAGCACCTATGAGGAGCTGCAGAAGCGCTTCACGCGCGACCGCGTCGCCACATACTCCGACCTGATCCTGGGCTTGCCCGGCGAGACCTATGAAAGCTTCGCCAACGGCATCGCCCGCGTGATCGAGGGCGGCCAGCACAACCGCATCCAGTTCAACAACCTCTCGATCCTGCCTAACGCCGAGATGGGCGATCCGGCCTATCAGGCGAAGTACGGCATGCAGCTGATCGAGACCAAGATCATCAACGTCCACGGCTCGCTCGAGGAAGACATCGACGGCATCGCCGAGATGCAGCAGATGGTGGTCGCCACCGCGGCCCTGCCGCCTGCCGACTGGCGCCGCGCCCGAGTGCTCGCCTGGACCACGGCGCTCTTGCATTTCGACAAGTTGATCCAGATCCCGCTCGTCGTCGCGCATGAAGTCTCCGGGCTGGGTTATCGGACCTTGCTGGATGCCTTCGTCAATGCCGACCCGGCCAAGTATCCGCTCATTGCAGAGATCGGCGCGTTCTTCGAGAACGAGGCCAAGATCATCCAGGCGGGCGGCCCCGAACTGCACTATGCGCCGGAATTCCTCGGCATCTGGTGGCCGGCCGACGAGTTCATGTTCATCAAGCTGACGCATGACAAGAAGATCGAGGCGTTCTTCGCCGAGGCCCGACAGCGCCTTCTCGATCTGTGGAGCGAACATGGCTCGCCCGCGCCCTTCGCTCCGGTCGAGGATGCCTTCAAGCTCAACCGCGTGCTGCTGAGCCAGCCCTTCGTCTTCGATGATGCCGAGATCACCCTCGAGCACGACATCTGGCGGTTCTTCCGCGGCATCCTCCAGGGTGAGCCGGAAGCGCTGAAGACCAAGCGTTCGGCCTACAGGATCGAGCGCTCGAAAGAGGCCTATGCCGATTTCGCGACTTGGTGTCGCGAGATCGTCTGGTACGGTCATCGCCGGGGCGCCTACTACCACTCGGGACAGCTGGTCGAGGTCGAGACCGAGACCGAATTGGCCGGGCATTATTAGCCCGGCTGCCCGGCAGGATTTGCCGGGCCACGCGCCCACCCGCCGTCTTCCCTGCCGTTTCTCAGGTTCGGTCGCTGGCCCAGGGCTTGCTTCTCCAGCCCTGCCCTCACTCTGCCCAGCGGACCTCACATGGATCTCCAGGCCCTCGACGCGGCGTTCTTTCAGGCCTCGTCCCGCCCGCAGCGCGGCGAGACTCCGGATGATTCGGGCCGGCTGTTCTCGGCCGAGTTGAACCAGGCGCTGAACGAGCGCCGGCGCGAGACCGACCCGCGGCCCGCCAACGCCCGCTCCGAAGACCGGCGAAACGACCACTCGGATCGGTCTCGCCGCAACGATACGGCCGAATCCCGTTCCCGCCGCTCGACGGAAGCCTCGGATCGCCCGAACGATCGCCGCGACACCGAGCGCGCCGAGACCATCGAGGAACCGGAGACCTCGGCCGAGGCGCCGCCGCCGCCTGAAACGTCAGAAGACGCTGTCGCGGACACCGCCGACGAGGCCGCGGCCGCACCGGCCGAGCCCGTCGTCGCTGCCCCGCAGCCTCCGGTCGAGGCCCCGGCGGTCCCCGCCGCGACGGCCGCCGTCGTTATCCCGGCCCCGGTTCCGGCAGCCGACGTCCCGGTCGAGGCGGTTGCCGCACTCCCCGCCGAAACCGACGTCATCGCCGCCCCCGCCAGCTTGGTTTCGCCGCAGTCCGCGGCTGTTACATCCGCACCGACGATTCCGGTCTCGCCGGATCAGACGGCGGCCAGCACGCCGGCCCCGGACGTCACGCCGGCCCCCTCGGCGCCAGCACCCGTCGTCGCCGACGCCCCGGCGCCAGAGGTGAACACTGTCGCGCAAGTCGCCCCTGCCCCGGTCTCGAACCAGCCGACCGCGCCCGCTGCCGCGACGCCCGGCCCG
>VGEH01000025.1 GCA_016869375.1 Alphaproteobacteria bacterium
GTGGTCAGCCAGGTGCTACATGAACATGCGGCCACTCTATCAGCCGCAGGTCCCACAATCCGGAGCCGCCGCCTGATCAAATGTGCGAAAGATTCTGGACAGGACCTGAGGACCTTGCCGGCATGGTCCGGCTTGATCTTCGAGAGCACGACGGCGACGGTCTGCGGGTATTCGTTCTTCAGATAGGCGGCGAGGACCTGCTCGTTGACGTTGCCGAGCTTGTCCCACATCGTGCGGCCGGCCGGGCCGCGGATCTCCTCCATGATGTTGCCGGCGCGGTCGGCATCCATCACCTTCATCAGTAGCCGCTCGGTCGATCCGAGCGAGCCGACGACTGTACCGGTGGAGGAGAGCTGCTCGGCGAACTCGACGAACAGGCGCTCGACCACATTGGCCGAGACGCTGCCGAGATTCGCCATGATCTGCGAGATCTCCTTGATCTCGTCGTCGCTCATCAGAGCGAACATCTTCGAGGCGTGCTCGTCGCCGAGCGACATCAGGAGGATCGCTGCCTTATCGGGACCGCTGAGCGCCCGATAGTCCTCGCGCACCCGCATGCCGGGAGCCCTTCTGCCCTTCGCCGCCCGTGCCTCAAGGCGGCTTCTGTGTATAACTCAATTAAGCCATAGATACAGTTCGTTTTTCCGAATCGCGTCACATCCGCCTGAAGTCGATTCTCCGGGCCAACCAGCAACCGACCTGCACGCCCGTGATTCGGCCACTTTCGCGCTTGAAGGCGAGCGTCCAGTCGCCGGGCGGGGAGAAGTCGAGGGCGCGCGGGCAGGGCAGGCGCCAGACATCGGGTCCGGACGGGATCAGCGGCTGCATCAGGCCAGGGCCGAGGAAGCCCGAGAAGGCGCCAGAAAGCTGGCCGCCGCGATCCACAATGGTCAGCGTCGCATCGTACTCGGCGCTGTGGAAGCTGCCGCCGATGTCGGTCTTGGCCTCGCCCTCGTTCGGCACCAGCTTGACGGAAAAGTTCTCGTCCGGCCGGTCCATCCAGAGCCCGTCGGCGGCGCGGCGCAGGCGCACGCTGGGATTGCCGGCCTCGGCCTCGCCCTTCGGATCGAGGGTCTCGGTCGCGCGCCCGACATAGTGGAGCTGGACCTTGTGGTCGGGCGTCGTCTCGATTCGTGTCGACAGCCCGGTCTCGGGCTCGAAATAGGTGCCGGTCCAGCCTTTGGCCGGCTCGGGCGCCGGGCCCTTCGCAGGGACGCCGAGCACGGCCGCGAACAGCTCCTGCGCCGCCGGACGCGGGTCGCCCATATGGTTGAGCAGCACGACGACCGAGACGCGCTCTTCCGGCGCGTAGAAGCGCATGCTGCGCCAGCCGCGAAGCCCGCCGCCATGGCTGGTGATGCGCTTTTCCAGCATCTTGCCGTGGCTGATGCCGAAGCCGTACTTGGCCAGTGCGCCGTCGCGGAAGCTCTGCGGCGTCGAGATGCGGCGATAGAGGCCGTTCGCATCGTCGCGCGTCAAATCGATGAACTTCTCCCAGGCGATCATGTCGTCGAGCGAGGCGGCGATGCCGGCATCGCCGGTCCACAGGATGCGGTTGATCGCCGGGCGGAAACCCTCCTCGAGCGAACCCTCGTAGCCTACGGTGCCGTCCGGCAGCGCGCTGGTCTCGGCGCCGAGGATCGCGCGCTCCATGCCGGCGCGATCGAAGATCTTCCGCAGCAGGTCGGAGAGCGGCCGGTCGGCGCGATCGGCCAGGATGTCGCCGATGAGGCGGAAGTTCTGATTGCAGTAGGAATAGCGCGTGCCCGGCTGGAAATGCAGGCTGCGCGTGAGCGCGATCAGGCGGCGCGCCTCGGCCTCGCCGAAGGGTGCTTCGACCGGCGAGCCGCAGAGCATCGCGGTCGCCCAATAGTCGCGAAGCCCCGACTGGTTGTTGGCAAGGTCGGCCGTGCGCGGCGCCGTCTCGGCAAGCAACGGCAACCTGGCCTTCACATCGCCATCGAGCGCGGAGGGATCGGGGAAACGGTCGATCAGCGTGGCGCAGGTGAACTGCTTGGAGATCGAGCAGATTCGGAACAGCGTCGCCGGCGTGAAGGGATAGCGGCGGTCCTGGTCCGCCCAGCCCCAGCTGTGGCGAAGCAGAACCTCGCCGTTCTTCACCACCGCGGCAGCCCCGCCGATGCCGCCATGCTGGCGGACGACCGTCGCGATGGCGCGGTCGAGGGTCTGGACGGTGCTCATGCGAAGGTGAGGAGGCGGCGGGGGTTGTCGACGAGTATCGCCTGGATCTCCTTCTCGCTGAAGCCGCGCCGGCGCATCAGCGGCACCACGCGCGTGAAGATGTGGCCGTAGCCATGGCCGCCAAATGTCCTGAGCCGGATCTGCTGGCAGATGTCGTGGCTGATGACGACGCGGTCGAGATGGCCGTTGTCGATCAGCATGCGGATGTGCTGCACGCGCATCGCGTCGTTCGGCATGTCGATGTCGGAGGCGGTGTAGAGCGAGGTCTCGCGGCCGAACAGGTCGAATTCCAGCGTGCAGCCGGTATCGGCAAGCTTCAGCATGCGGCCGGAATCGAAGATCGTGCGATCGATATGGCTGTAGACGACGCGCTCGATCTCGGCGCCGTGCGCAACCAGGAAGTCCGCGCCTTCCTGCGGCTGATCGGGATCGCGGCCTGGATGAACGTTGATCGCCGCGCCGGTTTCCTTCTGCGCCACGATGGCGCCTTCCATCACCTTGCGCTCGAGCGCTGTCCACGGCGTCTGGCAGCCGATCTCGCCGATCATGCCGGAACGGATATCGGTGCCCCAGGCCCCTTCCAGCACCTGGTCGATCATCTCCTTGGCGAAGCTGTCGACCGAGCGCTCATGGTTCTTCGGGTCCTGGTATTCCTCGACGTAGTAGCCGCAGCCCATGACGATGTGGACGCCGGTACCGAGCGAGACGTCGGCGAGCCCCTTCGGATCGGGACGGAGCCCGCCGCAGGTGAGCTCGACCAGCGTCGAGCCGCCGGCCTCCTTCATCAGCGCGACCTCCTCGATCGCGATCGCGACATCGTCGAGCTGCGCGTTCCGCGGTGAGTACTGGGTGCCGTACCATATGTCGTAGTGGTTCTTCAGTGTGATCTCCGGCCCGAGATCGTTCTTCAGACGCGTCTCGCCCTTGCGCAGATCCCAGAGCACATGCTCATGCATGAGGGTCGATCCGAGCTTGGCCGGATCGATCGTGCCCAGCACGGTCTGTGCCTTGCCCTTGAGTTCCGCGCGCGTCGTCCGCTTTGCCATCACCCTCTCCCCTTGAGCGCCGGCGGGCCATCGCCGCCCGACGTCGCGCGGCGGCGCGCCGCTTCATAGCGCGCAAGCAGCCCGGCGCATTCCGCCATCGCCTCGGCGTCCTCGAACATCGGGACGCCCGCCTCTTCCATAGTCCGGAACCAGTCGGCGCGCTGCTCCAGCGTGCCCATCATGGAATGCATGATCGGCAGCCGGGCATTGCGGCACATCGGCGCCATGGCGCGGATCACCGGGCCGGCATCGACCATGAACGGTACGACATGGATCATCAGGATCGCATCGAAGGCATCCGCATCGACCAGGGCCGAGGCGAGCGTATCGGCAAAGCGCTCCTCGCGCGCATCGGCGAGCAGGTCGAGCGGGTTGGCGATTGAGGCCTCGGGCGGCAGGCGCTGGCGCAGCACGCTTTTCATCCGCTCCGGCAGCTCGACAAGCTCCAGCCCCTCCACCGAGGCGCGATCGGTGGCGAGCACGCCGGGCCCGCCTGAGTTGGAGAGCAGGAGAACGCGCTTCCCAAAACCCTGCGGGAAGCGGCCGAAGCCCTTCGCCGCGAGCATCAGGCGCCGCATGGAGTCGACGCGAATGATGCCGCACTCCTCGGCGAAGGCGGCGATGTCTGCGTCGCTGTTGGCGGCGGCGCCGGTATGCGCCGAGGCGGCGCGGCCGCCTTCGAGTGTGCGGCCGCCGAAGAGCCCGATCACCGGCTTCTTCGCCGCCACCTTGCGGGCGATCTCGCGGAAGCGACGCGGGTCGTCGATGCTCTCGACATAGAGCAGGACCGAATTCACCGCCGGATCCTCGCCGCAATAGGCGAGATAGTCGGCGACGCCCAGCTGCATCGCATTGCCGACCGAGACGACTGTGCCGATCGGGATGTGGCGGAGATGCGAGGCGCAGATCGCCTCCTCGGACAGCGCTCCCGACTGGCTGATCAGCGCCGCACCACCGCCCTTCGGCAGGTCGCGCAGGAAGGTGGCGGCGAAGCTCGGGCCGATGATGCCGGCGCAGTTGGGGCCGGCGATGGTGAGGTCGTTGGCCTCGGCGATGCCGCGCACCTCGGCATCGCGGCGCCGGCCTTCCTCGCCTGCCTCGGCGAAGCCGCCGGGAAGGATGAGCAGGCTCTTGTGCCCGCTCGCCGCGGCGTCGCGCACGACCTCGGGGATCGCCGGCGGCGGTACGACGATGACGGCAAGATCGGCGGGATCGGCGATCTCGCGCAGCGAGGTCTTCGCCTCGTTGCCCTGGATGACGCCGCCCTTGGGATTCACCGGGACGATGCGCCCGGTGAACCTGCTCGCCGCGAGATTCTTCAGGACGGCACCGCCCGAGGAGGTCGGACGCTCGCCGGCACCGACGACGGCGACGGACTTGGGTGCGAAGAACGGGCGGAGGTCTCTCACAGCGCCAGGTCGACGGTCACCGGGACGTGGTCGGAGCTGCGTTCCCAGCCGCGCGCGTCCTTGAGGACCGAATAGCCCTTGAGGCTCCTCTTCAAGGGCGTGGTGACCCAGATATGATCGAGGCGGCGGCCGCGATCGGAGAGCAGCCAGTCGCGGGCGCGGTAGCTCCACCAGCTATAGAGCTTCTGGTCCTCGGGCACGAAGTGGCGGACGGCGTCCACCCATTCGCTCGATTTCTGCACGTACCCCAGCTTCTCGACCTCGATCGGCGTGTGGCTGACCACGTCGAGCAGCTGCTTGTGCGACCACACATCATGCTCTAGGGGTGCGATGTTGAGGTCGCCGAGCAGGATCATCGGATCCTTCGGCTTCCGGTTCGATTTGAACCACGCCGCCATCTCGTCGACGAAGGCGAGCTTGTGCGCGAATTTCGGGTTCTGCTTCGGATCCGGGATGTCGCCGCCGGCCGGCACATAGAAATTGTGCAGCTCGACGCCGCCGATGCGGACCGTGAGGTGACGCGAGTCGCCCTTCTTGCACCAGTCCGGCCCGTCGACGCGCTCGATCGGCTTCTTCGAGAGGATGGCGACGCCGTTGTAGCCCTTCATGCCGAGCACGGCGCGGTGCTTGTATCCGGCCTGCTCGAAGGGGTCATGCGGGAACAGGTCCGTCATGACCTTGATTTCCTGGAGGCTCAGCACGTCCGGCTTGGTGTCCGCCAGGAGCTTGAGGACAAGCTCCTGGCGCAGCCGGACTGAGTTGATGTTCCAGGTGGTGACGCGAAGGCGCATCAGGCCTTCGCGTAGGTGATGACGAGATCGCCGACGCCGTCGACATGGCCGTCCATGCGGTCGCCCGCGACCACCGGGCCGACGCCTTCGGGCGTGCCGGTGTAGATCAGGTCGCCCGCCGCCAGCTCCACCAGGCCCGACAGATAGGCGATGGTGTCCGGCACGTTCCAGATCATGTCGGCGAGATCGCCTTCCTGCTTGGTCGTGCCGTTGACCTTGACCCAGATCTTGCCCTTGGCCGGATGGCCGATCTTGGAGACCGGCTGGATCGGCGTGATCGGCGCAGACTGGTCGAAGCCCTTGCCCATGTCCCAGGGACGGCCGGCCTTCTTCGCCGCGTCCTGCAGGTCGCGGCGGGTCATGTCGAGGCCGACGGCATAGCCGTAGATGTGGTCGAGCGCCTTCGTCGACGGGATGTTGCGGCCACCCGACTTGAGCGCGACCACGAGCTCGATCTCGTGATGCAGGTTCTTGGTCGAGGACGGGTAGGGAATGATCGCGCCCGAGGGCACGATCGCATCCGCCGGCTTCATGAAGAAGAACGGATCCTCCTTGCCCGAATGGCCCATCTCGCGTGCATGGGCGGCGTAGTTGCGCCCGACGCAGTAGATACGGCGCACCGGATAGGTGCCGGTCTCGCCGATGACGGCGACCGAGGGGATCGACCAGGCGGAAATCACATGGGACATGGAAGGGCCTCTGAGCGGGAAAAACGATCAGAACAGATACCATTGCTCGCCGATCCGGCCCAATGGCCATCGTCCATCGGCGAACAGGCGGTGCTTGGCGAGGAAGCCATGATCCCGCTTCCCGGCGGCGAGCGCCAGGGCGGCCAGGTGACAGGCCTGGGCGGCCGCCCCGGCGGCGACGCGTGCCAGCGCCTCGTCGTCGGCTGCATCGGCCGCGGCGCGGGTCGGGTCGAGCGCGGCCTCGGCTACCCTGGTCAGCGCCTTCAGCGTGGTTTCGAGCCCGTGACGCTCCTCCGCCCAGGCCTGAAGGCGCTTCTGTTCGCGTGCCTCGGCCTGCCACCAGCTTCTGTCCCAGTCGGGATCGGCGGAGACGCGCGCGGCGTCGCGCCAGGTCGCGACGGAAGCAACGGCGCCGGCATCGAGTCCGAGCGACGTCACATAGCTGTCATGCGCGTCGCGGTCGGTCTCGCTCAACGCTTGGCCGACACGCGCGAACCACGGCGTTGCCGGGATCGAGGCGGCGAGCGCCTCGACGCGCGCCAGGTCCGTCATGCAGAGCGGCGCTCGCGCCAGAGGCCGACGGCTTCCTGCACCGGGCGGTCGGAGAAGCTGAAGACGACCGCGTCCTCATCCGCGTGATGCGTGTGTTCGACCCAGCTCGGCACGATGAAGATGTCGCGCGGCGCCCAGTCGAAACGCTGGCCGCCGATCGTCGTGTGGCCCTTGCCTTCGACCACGGAGAAGACGGTTCCGTCGGTCGAGCGATAAGGCGAACCCGAAAACCCCTTCGGCAGGAGCTGCATGCAGGTGGCCATGGTCGGGATCGCCCAGCCGCCGGTCGCCGGGTTCACATACTTCATCTTGAGCCCGTGATGCGGATCCCAGGGGCCGGCGCGGCGCATGGTCTCCAGCGCCTCGCGCGTGCGGGCATAGGGATAGTTGAAGATCGGCGAGGTCGGCGTCGTCGTGCGGTGGCCGACAGGGAGGAGGCCCTGGCCGTAGCGCGCGAGCGCATCGCCCTCGGGCTTGGAGACCTGCTGCGTGTCTTCCTTCGCATGCTCGGAAAAGCTCGCATCCAGGAACTGAACAAGCGGGATGTCGAGCCCGTCCATCCACACCATCGGCCGGTCGGAGTCGTTGCCGTGATCGTGCCAGGTCCATGACGGTGTGATGACGAAGTCGCCGGGCCGCATGGTCGTGCGCTCGCCGTCGACGGCGGTGTAGGCGCCTTCGCCCTCGACGACGAAGCGGAGCGCGGTCTGGGTGTGGCGATGCGCCGGCGCCACCTCGCCTGGCAGGATAAGCTGCAGGCCCGCATAGAGCGTATGCGTGATCGAGGAGCGGCCCTTGAGCCCGGGATTCTCCAGGATCAGCACGCGGCGCTCGGCTTCCTTCGCCGTGATCAGCTCGCCAGCTTCGAGGATGTAGGGGCGCACCTCGTCATAGCGCCAGAGCGCGGGCAGGGCCGGCGAGCGCGGCTCCGGCGTGATCAGCCCCTTCAGCACCTCCCACAGCGGCGTCATCCCGTGCTCGCCGATACGGGCGTAGAAATCGGCGCGGGCGTTGGTGAGCTTGGGTGCTGCGGTCATCGCCCTCTCCCGTGCTTCACGCTGCTGCGGGCAGTTCCGGCATCTTGAGCTTCAGGTGATCGACGACGAGCGCTCGGGCGCGCTCCAGAAAGTCCTCGCGCATCTCGTCATTGGTGCGCTGCTTGATGCCGAGGCGGCGGAAGGTCTCGTTGTTCTTCGACTTCGACCCGCCGAAGAAGGCCGGCAGGAACGGGTAGTAGCGGTCGATCGCGTCCTGGACGCGCTGGCGGCCTTCTTCGGTCGCGCAGAGCTCGGTGCAGAAATCCTTGCCGAACTGCGCGTGGAAGCGCTCCTCCGGCATGGTCATGCGCGCGAGGTCACGCAGCGGATGGAAGGTGCAGGCAAGCAGGTCCTCGACCTGAAGGATCTCGGCGAGATCGGCCAGCAGCTTGATGACGCAGAATTCTTCCCAGGTCTTCAGCGGAAACTCGAAGATCGAGAGCGGCTTCTTCTCGGCCGGCGTCATCTTCTCTTCCGGCACGCCGAGTTTCACGCCGAGCTCGCGGAAGCGCACATGGTGGCCGTACTCCTCCATGGCGACGCGGCAGGTGAGCCATTTGGCATAGGGCGTCGGCGCGAGCGCGATCGCCGGCTCGTCGAAGACCTGTGCGCCGTAAAGCTCGTTGACGGCATGGCTGACGACGAGCTTGAGGATCGAGGCCTGGTACTCCTCGCTCTGCTCGCGGAAGGCGTCGATGGTCTTGACCTGCGGATGGCTCATAGGCGTGTCCTAGACGACGGGGTCGGTGTTGAAGGCTTCGAGATCGGTCGATTGATCGGCGAAGGCGCCTTTGATCTCCTCGAACGCCGCCGCCATGCCGCCCGATCCAACGACGGCGCGCTTCGCGAGCCGCATTTGAGCGAAGGCGAAGACCTCCTTGCCGCGCACGCCGAGCACCTGGCCGGTAACGGATTGCGCCGCAGGAGAGGCGAGGTGGGCGACCAGATCGGCGACAGCCGAAGCCGGCGCCTTGAGGGCGCGCGCCTTGTAGGCGATCTGCGCGTCGTTCTGCGGCTTGATCGAATCCGTGATGCGCGTCGCAGCGAAAGGCGCGACCGCGTTGCAGGTGACGAGGCTTCGGGCCATGTCCATCGCGGTCACGCGCGTGAGCCCGATGAGCCCGGCCTTGGCCGAGGCATAGGCGGCCTGGCCGAAATTTCCGTAGAGCCCGGCGGTCGAAGTCACGTTGACGATGCGGCCCCAGCCATAGGGCTTGCCGCCGCGCTCGGCCTTGGCCTGGTCGCGCATGACGCCGGTCGCGGCGCGCGTGAGATAGAAGGCGGCGGAGAGATTGACGCGCAGCACATCCTCGAAATCCGCCGGCTCAAGCTTGAAGACGAAGCCGTCACGCAGGATCGCCGCGTTGTTGACCAGGATATCGATGCCGCCGAAGTGCCCGACAGCCATCGCGACCGCTTCCTCGGCCGTGCCGGGATTCGCGATCGAGCGTGGAAAGGCGGCGCCGCCGATCTTCTCCGCCAGCGCGGTGGCGAGCGACGCATCGCCGCCACGCCCGTCGATGCCGACGCCGGGATCGGCGACCACCACCTTGGCGCCGTCGGCGGCAAGCCGCACGCAGATCGCCTTGCCGATGCCTTGGGCGCCGCCGGTGACGAGCGCGACGCGGCCTGAAAGCGTGCCGGTCATGTGCCTGCCTTCGGCTTCTCGGCCTCGGTGTAGAAGGCATCGGCGTGGATATCCTCGCGCCGCATCTTCTTCTGGGTGAGCACCGGGGTCACCGCGTCGACCATAAGCGGCGGACCGGCGACATAGGCCTTGGCACCGTCGAGGCTCGGGAAGTCCGCGAGCACCGCTTCGTGCAGGAAGCCGGTCCGCCGCGAGGTCGTGTCCGACGGCGCCGACAGCACGACATGGACGATGAGGTTCGGGTGCTTCGCGGCGAGCGCCTTGAAGTGGTCCTCGAGATAGACATCGCGCTCGTCGCGCGCGCCGAAATAGAGATGGACCGGGCCGCGACGGCCTTTGGCGAGCGCGGTCTCGACGATCGACTTGATCGGTGCCAGGCCCGATCCGCCGGCCAGCGCCAGGATTGGGCCAGTGTGGCTTTCTTTCAGATGCGCAATGCCGTGCGGGCCTTCGACCTTCACCGGCATGCCGACCTTGAGCTCGCCGGCGACGAAGGCGCTGACCGAGCCGCCCGCCATGTGGCGGATATGGAAGATGAGGTCGGCCTCTTCCGGCCGGCTCGCCATCGAATAGTCGCGCGGCTTCTGGCCGGGGAAGGTCACGCGCGCGAACTGGCCGGCGGTGAAGGTGAAGGGACCGCCGCCCTCGATCGACAGCGTCACGCCGGTGATGTCATGGGTCAGACGGTCGAGCGCCTTGACCGTGCAGTCGAGCGTGCGGCGCGCGTGAAGCGCCAGGTCCTCGCCCTCGATCCAGGCGATCTCGATGTCGTGATCGGCCATCGACCGGCAGGCGAGCACGAGCCCCTGCGCGCGTTCCTCGTCGGTCAGTGCGAACTCGGAATACTCCGCGAGCGTGACTTCGCCCTCGATCAGCATCGACTTGCAGGCACCGCAATTCCCGGACTGGCAGCCGAAGGGGTAGGGCACGCCGGCGTCGAGCGCGGCCTCGAGGACCACCTGGCCGGGCTCGAGCCCGATCGGTTTCGGCCATTGCCGGATGCGTACGGTCGCGACCATTGCTGCTCGTCTTGCGGGTGCCGGAATTGCGGAATATTCTATGGTCAAACGTTCGACTGTCAAATTGTTCGAACGTCAAACAATATCGGGAGGACGCCATGCTTGCACGTGCTCTGCTCGGCTTCTTGGCGCTCGCGGCCCTGCCGGCCTCGGCGCAGGAAGTCACCCTCAAGGTCCAGCATTTCCTGCCGCCGTCCTCGCCGGCGCATGCGCAGTTCATCAAGCCCTGGGCGGACGCCGTCACCGCCGAATCCAACGGCCGCATCAAGGTCGATATCTTCCCCGCCATGGCGTTGGGCGGCCGTCCGCCGCAGCTCTACGACCAGGTGAAGGACGGTGTCGCCGACGTGGTGTGGACGCTGCCCGGCTACACCGCCGGCCGCTTCCCCAAGTCCGAAGTCTTCGAGCTGCCCTTCATGGCCGCCTCGGCCGAGGCGACGGCGCAGGCGACGCAGGAGTTCTACGAGAAGCATCTCCGCGACGAGTTCAAGGATGTGCATGTTCTGGTCATGCATGCGCATGCGCCGGGGAGCTTCTTCACGGTCTCCAAGCCGGTCATGGCGGTCGACGATTTGAAGGGCCTCAAGATCCGCGCCCCCACCCGCGTCATCAACGAGGCGCTGAAGGCGCTGGGCGCGACGCCGGTCGGTATGCCGGTGCCGGAGCTGCCGCAGGCGCTCTCTCGCGGCGTCGTCGACGGCGCCACGATCCCCTTCGAGGTGGCGTTGCCCTTGAAGACGCACGAGATGGTGAAGCATGTGACCGAGGTGACCGGCTCGCGCGGCTTCTACACCTCCGTCTTCCTCTACGCGATGAACAAGCAGAAATATGACGGCCTGCCGGCGGACCTGAAGAAGGTCATCGACAACAATTCCGGCATGGCGCTGGCCCGCAAGGTCGGCAAGATCTGGGACGATGTCGAGAAGCCCGGCCGCGACGCGGCGATGGCGGCGAAGGTGTCGTTCCACACCATGCCGGCGGCAGAGGTCGCCAAGATGCAGGCGGCAACCCAGCCGGTCATCGATGCCTGGATCAAGGAAATGGACGGCAAGGGCGCCAACGGCAAGATGCTGGTCGACGACGCCCGCGCGATGATCGCGAAGTACGCCAAGTAGTGGCGGAGTCTTCCGCCGATCACTCCCGCCTCGGGCGGGTGCTGGAGCAGGGATCGACCGCTCTGGCACTCGCCGGCGGGCTCGTTCTCACCGCCCTCATGCTGATGTCGATCGCCTCGATCGGCGGGCGCTGGCTGTTCTCGAAGCCGCTGCCCGGCGATTTCGAGATGGTCGAGATCGGCACGGGGCTGGCGATCTTCCTTTTCCTGCCTACATGTCAGCTTCACGGCGCCAATGTCATCGTCGACTTCTTCACCACTGGCCTGAGCCGCCGCGGCCAGTCCTGGCTCGATGCTTTCGGCGGGCTCCTCTACACGCTGGTTGCGGCGCTCTTCGCCTGGCGGCTCGTCTTCGGCGGCCTCGACTATCTTCGCTACGGCGAGAAGACGATGATCCTCGGGCTGCCGCTCTGGTGGAGCTTTGTCCTGATCATCCCGGCCGCTGCCTGGCTCGCCCTCGTCACCGCCTACACCACCTTGCGCCACGTCCAGGCGGCGCAGCGGTGAGCGGACTCTGGATCGGCGTGCTCGGCTTCGCCGGGCTGCTTGTGCTGATGGCGTTGCGCGTGCCGATCGCGGTCGCGATGATCGTCTCGGCGCTGGTGGGCTATGGCTGGCTCGCCGGCCTGACGCCTTTGCTGGCGCACCTGAAGACGGCGCCTTATTCGCTCTTCTCGGGGTACTCCCTCTCGGTCATCCCGCTCTTCGTGCTGATGGGCATGTTCGCCTCCGAGGCCGGCATGTCGGCAGCGCTCTTTCGTGCCGCGGATGCCTGGCTCGGACACCGCAAGGGCGGGCTCGCCATGGCGACGATCGTCGGCTGCGCCGCTTTCGGCGCGATCTGCGGCTCCTCGGTCGCCACCGCGGCGACCATGGCGCAGGTGGCGCTGCCGGAAATGCGCCGCTACGGCTATTCCGGCGCGATCTCGACCGGCACGCTCGCCGTCGGCGGCACGCTCGGCATCCTGGTCCCCCCCTCGGTGATCCTCGTCGTCTACGGGCTCATCTGCGAGCAGAACATCGCCAAGCTGTTCGCCGCCGCCTTCATCCCCGGCATTCTCGCCACCCTCGGATATCTGGTCGCGATCGCGATCTATGTCCGCCGTAACCCCTCCGCGGCACCGGCCGCCGCGCGTTCCACTCCCGAGCAGCGCCGCCGGGGGCTGATAGAGATCTGGCCGGTCGTGGCGATCTTCGTCATCGTCGTCGGTGGTCTCTATGCCGGGATCTTCACCCCGACCGAGGGTGCGGCGGTCGGCGCCTTCCTCACCTTCATCCTCGCGCTGATGAAGCGCGCGCTCGGCTGGAACCGGCTCAAGCGCGCGCTGATCCTTACCGCCGAGACCTCGGGCATGATCTTCCTGATTCTGCTCGGCGCCGATCTGTTCAACTCGTTCCTCGCCTTGAGCCATCTGCCGGATGCGCTCGCCTCGACGATCTCGGGTCTCGACCTGCCGCCCTATTTGGTGATGCTGGCGATCATGGCGATCTACATCGTGCTCGGCTGCGTCATGGACGAGCTGTCGATGATCCTGCTGACTCTGCCGATCCTGTTCCCGATCGTGATGGGCCTTGACTTCGGCCTGCCCAGGGCCGAGGTCGGCATCTGGTTCGGCATCCTGGTGCTGACCGTCGTCGGCATCGGCCTGGTGGCGCCGCCGGTAGGACTCAATGTCTATGTGATCTCGGGCATGGCGCGCGACGTGCCGATGAGCGAGACCTTCCGCGGCGTCATGCCCTATCTCTGCGCCGACGCCGTCCGCGTCTTCTACCTGGTGGCTTTTCCTTCGGTCTCGCTATGGCTCGTCCGCTTTCTCGGGTGAATGCCGGCGAGACCGGCGAGGGCATCCTGCCGGAGCTCCTGGGCTACCACCTCCGCCGCGCCCAGCTCGTGGTCTTCGCCGACTTCGCGCGATCGATGACCGGCGTCGACCTCACGCCCGGCCAGTTCGGCGTGCTCGCGCGCATCGCTGCCAATCCGGGCCTGACCCAGAGCGCGCTCGGCCGCGCCGTCGGCATCGAGCGCTCTACCGTGGTTTCGGTGATCGACCGGCTCGAGAAGCGGGGCCTCGTCGTCCGCGGCGAGGCCGAGGGCGACCGCCGGGCCAATGCGCTGGCGCTGAGCGCTGAGGGGCAAAAGCTGTTGCGCGAGGCGACCAGGCGCGTGCGCCTGCATGAGCGCCGCATCGCGCGAGGGCTTTCGCCAGCCGAAGCGAAGGCGCTGTTCGCCCTGCTGCAGAAGGTGACGCGGCCCTAGCGCCGGTAGCCGCTCTCGAGGGATTCGATCATCCTGACGAGCTCGGCCCGAACCTGGGCCTCCTCGCAGCCCATCAGCACGGCGTCCTCGAGCGCGTCCTTGGCGAGAAGCTGCAGCTCGCGGAAGTTCTGGCTCATAACCTTCAGTTTTTCGACGCAGGAGACGATGCCGCCTGCCGGCGTCCGCCAGACTACTGATCCAACGTCATAAGATTCCCGGCCTTCGGCCATGGGAAGCCTCCTTGAGCTAACGGGAATCTTGGCATTGCCGGCTGGCCGGTCAAGCTGCAGCCGGTCGTCGCTACCGGGCGTTCCGGCCGGCTAGACACCCTGTTGCGGAGGGACTGAAGCCGTCCCATACTTGGCCTCGCCATGCGTCTCCTGAGGCTCGCCCTCGCCCTTCTTTTCCTCGGCTTCGCCGCCGCCGGGCCCGCTCTCGCCGGTCCGCGCGAGGACCAGCTCGACAAGATGTTCGCGCGGCTCAAGGAAACGGCGTCCGAGACCGAGGCCTCGGCGCTAACCCAGGCGATCTGGATCCTCTGGACCACCTCCGACGACTCGAACGTCAACGACATGATGCGCCGCGGCATCCGGCTGATGAACGCGCAGAACTACAACGAGGCGCTCGACATCTTCGACCGCATGGTCAAGTACGCCCCCGAGTTCGCCGAAGGCTGGAACAAGCGCGCGACGGTCCACTACATGCTCGGCAACTTCAACGAGTCGGTCGCCGACATCCGGAAGACCCTGGCGCTCGAGCCGCGCCATTTCGGTGCTCTCTCCGGCCTCGGCATGATCAATGTGGAGCTCGAGCGCGGCCAGGACGCGCTCAAGGCCTTCGAGGAGGCACTCAAGGCGAACCCGTATCTGCCGGGCGCGCGCCAGCAGATCCAGGAACTCAAGAAGAAGCTGCAAGGCTCGCCGACGTGAGCCGTTTCGAGCTCGTCATCCACGGCGGACACGTCGTCACGCCGTCGGGCGTCCTCGCGATCGATGTCGGCGTCAAGGACGGCCGCATCGCGGCGATCGGCCAGCTCGACTCTGGCCAGGCGGCGGAGTCGATCGACGCGACCGGCCTTTTCGTGCTGCCGGGCATCATCGACACCCAGGTGCATTTCCGCGAGCCCGGCGCCACTCACAAGGAAGACCTGGCGACCGGGACGAAGGCGGCGGTGCTGGGCGGCGTCACCTCGATCTTCGAAATGCCGAACACCAACCCGCTGACCCTGACCGCAGCCGATCTCGCCGCCAAATTCGCCGCCGCCCGCGGCCGCGCCTGGTGCGACCACGCTTTTTTCATCGGCGGCGCGGCCGAGAACGCCGACAAGCTGCATGAGCTCGAGCGCATCCCGGGATGCGCCGGCGTGAAGGTGTTCATGGGCTCATCGACCGGCAATCTGCTGGTCGAGGACGACACGACGCTGGAGCGCATCGTCCGCAACGGCAACCGGCGCATTGCCGTGCATGCCGAGGACGAGCCGCGCCTGAAGGAACGCAAGCACATCGCCGACGAGGCGAAGCACCCTCGTGCGCATCCGGTCTGGCGTGACGAGACGGTGTGCCTCAAGGCGACGCAGCGCCTGGTCTCGCTCGCGCGCAAGCATGGACGGCGTGTGCATGTGCTGCATGTGACGACGGCCGAGGAGATGGAGTACCTCGCCGAGAACAAGGACATCGCCACGGTCGAGGTGACGCCGAACCATCTGACGCTCTCGGCGCCCGACGCTTACGAGAAGCTCGGCACGCGCGCGCAGATGAACCCGCCGGTGCGCGAGATGAAGCACCAGAACGCGCTCTGGCGCGCCATCGCCGAGGGCGTGGTCGATGTCGTGGGATCCGACCACGCGCCGCATACGCTGGAAGAGAAGGCGAACACCTATCCGGGTTCGCCCTCGGGCATGCCCGGCGTGCAGACGACGCTGCCGCTGCTGCTGACCGCGGCGAGCCGCGGCAAGGTCTCGCTCGAACGCGTCGTCGATCTCCTCTGCCACGGCCCGCAGCGCATCTACCAAATCGCCGGCAAGGGCCGCATCGCGCGCGGCTACGACGCCGATTTCACCTTGGTCGACCTGCAGGCTTGGAAGACGCTGGAAGACAAGGACATGGGCAGCAAGGTTGGCTGGACGCCGTTCGCCGGAATGCGCGTCTGCGGCGTGCCGAAGATGACGATCATCCGCGGCTGGGCGGTGATGCGCGACGGCGAGCTGCTCGGCGCCCCCTCGGGCCAGCCCATCCGCTTCGCCGAGACGATCAGCCCGGTTTCCTGAGCGCTTTCGACGAGGCTTCCCAGTGATCGGGATGGACCCAGGCCTTCACGAAGGCCTCGGTCTCCGCATTGTCGACCTCGCGCCGCGCGTCGCGCTCATAGGATCGGGCGATCGCCTTGAAGCCGCGCAGCACATGCGCGCTCTGCGCCAGCATCGGCGCCAGCAGTTTTTCTATCGCGGCTTCCGCGTCGGCTTCGACGGCATCGGCAAGGCCGCGCGCCTTCGACTCCTCGGCGGAGAGAACGGTAGCCTGCGAGAGAAGACGCAGCGCGGTCGCCGAGCCGACGCGCCGAAGGAGGTCGTAGCCGCCGCCCCAGCCGGTGGTGACCGCGAGCTTCCCCTGCAGGAAGCCGAAGCGCGCATGAACAGCCATCGCGCGGAGGTCGCAGGCAAGCGCCAGCTCGGCGCCGCCGCCGAGCGCGTCACCGTTGAGGCCGGCGATCACCGGTGCCGGAAAATCGCGCACTGCCTGGAGTGCGGCCTTGGCGACGATCGCGAAGGCGCGGGCCTCGGCCGCCTCGCGCACGGCTTCGAGCTCCCTCAGGTCGCCGCCGGCGGCGAAGCACCCGTCGCCCGCGCCGGTCAGGACAGCGGCCTTGATCGTCTCGTCGCCGGCTTCGGCCTCGAAGACGCTGCGGAGCTCGGCCAGGACCTCGCGCGAGAGCGCGTTCCGCTTCTCGGGCCGGTCGATGGTGATCCGCAGCACCGCGTCTCGGCGCTCGACGACCAGGTGGGACATGCGTCGGGCTCTAGGGTTTCTTGCCAATCGCGGCGATCGTGCCGCCGCCCACCGTGGACATCGGCTCCGGCGGCGGCGGACGCGTCGCGAGCGGCCAGGGATCGCGGTCGAGATAGTCCGGCTGCCGGCGCATGAAGGCCGGCGCCATCGAAGTCATAGGCACGTCCATGAAGAAGTCGCGCTCCCAGGGGAGCTTGCTGCCGGAGGCCCGGCGGACTTCGGATTCCTTGGCGCAGAATTCCTCGAAGCGTGGTTGGCGCGGCGGGCCGCTCTCCAGCGTCGCCGCGAAGTCGAGACAGGCTTCGGTGATCTCCTCGGGCGTGTTGTCGACCAGCCTGAGGCCCTGGTTGTCGAGCTGCGCCTGGTGCCACAGCATCGTGAAGCGTCGGCCGATGATCTCGGCGAAATCGAGCATACGGCCGGTCGATATCTCCTCGAATCTCTTGAAGGCATAGACCTGCCCCATCTCCGGCGGATAGAGGTCGCCAGGATGGCAGTTGATGCCGAGCGTGGGCCGGCCATAGGCGCGGGCAAGCTCGAGCGGGCCCGAGAAGCAATGCACGAAGAAGGCGCAATGCTGCACAAGCCAGGGATGCAGCATCGGATGCTTGTCGGTCACCGCGTCATGCACATGCCTGAGGTCGAGGCCGATCGGCTTCATGCTGGGATCGCCGATGCGCACGACCGAGAATCCCTGCTCGACCAAGGCTGCGATCGCCGGCCGGTATGTGGCGATGTCGCAGTCGCGGAAGGCGTTGTGCCAATGCGCGGGGTTGTAGCCGGTCTCGCGCGCATGGAGGACGACGAAGGGTCGGCTGCGGTCGAGGCCGAAACTCTCGACCAGGCGGGCGCCCTGCTCCTTCTCTTCGTCGGTCAGGCTCATGGTCGCGCGATAGGGACGCGTGCGCGCTTCGCGCCGGTAGAGATGGCGCGCGCCATTGGAGGCGCCGCCGAAGACGAAGGTGATGTCTCCGAACTGGAAGTCCGGCCGGTCGTAGAAGACGGTGGCGCTGAGGCGGAAGAAGATCTCGCGCGAAAAGTCGTCGACCTCGATGATCTCGAAGCCGCGGCAGGGCAGGTCGAAGAGCATGTTCTGGAATTTCGCCGGCAGCGGCGGGCGGAAGAAGAAGACCTGATACTCGCTAGTCGGATAGACGGCGTGCAGGGCATGCGCGTCGAACCAGACATGGCCGAACATGTCGACCGCGCCGAAGGGATAGACCACCGCCTTGCGGCTGTCGCGACGCGCCTGGATCTTGCGGCGCGCATAGGAGGCGAACTGGCCGATCTCGGCATAGCTGCGCCCGAGCGTGTTGTCGAAGGAGGCCACGCCGCTCAAGCCCTTTGCGGATCGCGGATCGAGGCGAGGAGGGCGAGGCCCACGGCGAAAAAGACGAGGATGATCGCCATCCCCCAGCGCTGGCTCCCCGTCGCGCGCGTGATCTCTGCCAGCAGCAGGGGGCCCAGGAACGCGGTCGCCTTCCCGGAAAGCGCCATCAGGCCGAACAGCTCGGCGCGGCGCTCCTCGGGAGCGTAGCGCGCCATCCAGGTGCGCGATGCCGCCTGCACCGGCCCGAGGAAGAGGCCGATCAGAAGGGCTGCGATCCAGAAGACGAGCTTCGAGCTGCTGACCAGCACCACCGCGCCGCAGACGAGAAGCCCGAGCAGGCCGGCGGCGATCGCCGTCTTGGCGCCCATGCGGTCGTCGACCCAGCCGAAGGCGACGGCGCCGATCGCGGCGGTGACGTTGAGCGCGATGCCGAACTGGATCACCTCGGCGAAGGTGAAGCCGAAGGTGCCGGCCGCGTAGATGCCGCCGAAGGCGAAGAGCGTGGTGAGCCCGTCGGTGTAGAGCATGTTGGCGAGCAGGAAGCGCCAGAGGTCCGGTTGCTGGCGGGCTTCCTTGAGCGTGCGGCCGAGCTGGCCGAGGCCGATCTTGATCGCGGTCGAAGGCGGATAGCCGCGACCCGGCGCGTCGGGCGTGAGGAACGCAAACGGCAGCAGGAAAGCGAGATACCAGAGCGCCACCATCGGCGCGGTCGCGCGGATATGCGCCGCCTGCTCCTTGCCGACGCCGAACCATGGCGTGTCGGTCTGCACGAAGCCCACCAGTGCGACGGCGAGGCAGCCGAGGCCGCCGAGATAGCCGATGCCCCAGCCGAATCCCGACATGCGCCCGAGCCGCTCGGACGGGACGAGGCCGGGCAGCATCGCGTTGTAGAAAACCAGCGCGAACTCGGCGCCGAGCGTGGCCACGACGACGAGCGAGAGCGCCATCGTCACATCCGACGTCATCGGCCGGACTTGCCAGAGCAACGCCGTACAGAAGATGCAGAGCAGCGAGAACAGGATCGCCCAGAGCTTTCGCCCGCGGCCCTGGTCGGCGACAGCACCGAGGATGGGGGCGAGCAGCGCGGTCAGCAGGCCGGCGACGCTGGTCGCGTGCCCCCACTGCACCGTGCCGGCGGTCGGGTCGGTCGCCACCGCTTCGGTGAAGTAGGTGGCGAAGACGAAGGTGACAATGACGGTGAAATAGGCCGAGTTGGCCCAGTCGAAGAGGCACCAGGCGCCGAGCGCGGGCTTGGAGGCAGGGGGCATGCTCCTGGACGCGCTAGTCGTTTGCGCGGCGCTTCGGCGCCGACCCGTCGAGTCCTGAGGCGCCCGCCAGCTCGCCGAAGCGCCGGTTCGCCACCGCCAGCATCGCGAGGTCGACGGCTGGGGCGGCGCGCATCTCGGTCAGGAGCTGGTCGACGCGTTCGACCGCGGGCTTGCGGCTCTCTACCCACTTGTTCAGCTCTCCCGAATCCGCGAGCACGCGGCGGGCGAGCGTCGCCTGGTGGCCGTAGAGGTCGTCGAGCACCGCGGCGGCGGCCTGGCGCTGCCAGTCGGTCTGCGGTTTGAGCTGGGCCGCCTGGCTCTTGAGCCAATCGAGGCCGAGGCGCTGGCCGAGCGCGTAGTATACGCGTGCGACGGCGAGCGGATCGCCGCCGAGGCGGACGATGTCCGGCGCCGCGGCCAGCCAGTCGAGCTGCGAGACCGCACGCGCCAAATCCTGCGGCACGCCGGCATCGGCGAGGATCTTGGTCGCGGCGTCGAGCTCGGCTCGATCGCCCTCCGACAAGGCCTGGCCCAGGCCCTTGGTCAGCGCCTCGATACCCGGACGGAACTCGGCGAGCGCGCCGGCGATCGACAGCGGATGCTTGCCGTTGTTGAGGAACCAAAGGCTGGCGCGTTCCGAAAGCCGGCGGATCGATCGGTGCATCTGGGTCTGCACCTCCGCCGGGACCTTGAGGTCGAGGGCCTGCACGGCTTCCCACATCGGCCCGATCGCGAAGGCGTCGCGTGCGATCAGATAGGCGCGCGCGATCTCCGGCCAGGCACAGCCGGTCTTGTCGGCCAGCGTCGAGACGAAGCCTTGCCCGGCGCGATTGACCATCGCGTTGGTGACGACCGTGGCGATGATCTCGCGCTTCAGCTTGTGACGCGCGATCTCGGTCTTGAAGCGCTTCTTGAGCTCGTCCGGGAAGTAGCTCTCGAGATCGCCGATCAGCACGGGATCGTCCGGCAGGTCGGACGGAAGCAGGTCGTTGTAGAGCGCCATCTTCGAATAGGCGAGTAGCACGGCGAGCTCCGGTCGCGTCAGGCCGCGCTCGGCAGCCTGGCGCTCGGCGAGCTGCGAGTCGGCCGGCAGGAACTCGATGTTGCGGTCGAGGAGGCCGATCTTCTCGAGCATCCGCATCAGGCGCGCCATCTCCTCGATGCCCTGCGCGCCGTCGGCCTCGGAGAGCGTCAGCGCCAGCGACTGGTCGATGTTGTCCTGGAGCACGAGCTCGCCGACCTGGTCGGTCATGGAGGCCAGCAGCACGTCGCGCTGCTTTACCGTCATGTCGCCATTGGCGCAGACATCGCCGGTGAGGATCTTGATGTTGACCTCGTGGTCGGAGCAGTCGACGCCGGCTGAGTTGTCGATCGCGTCCGTGTTGAGGCGGACGCCGAGCAGGCCCGCCTCGATGCGGGCGCGCTGGGTCATGCCGAGATTGGCGCCTTCCCCGATCACCTTGGCACGCACATCCTTCGCGGTTATGCGGAGCGCGTCGTTGGCACGGTCGCCGACCTCGGCGTTGGTCTCCGAGGTAGCGCGGATGAAGGTGCCGATGCCGCCGAAGAAGATCAGGTCGACCGGCATCCTGAGGATCGCCTGGATCAGCTCGGCCGGCGTCGCCGCGTCGCGGTCGAGGCCGATCAGCTTCTTCATCTCCGGGCTCAGCTTGATCGACTTGGCCGAGCGCTCGAAGATGCCTCCGCCCGCCGAGATCAGCTTCGCGTCGTAGTCCTTCCAGCTCGAACGCGGCAGGTTGAACAGCCGCTCGCGCTCGGCGAAGCTCGTCGCTGGATCCGGGTTCGGATCGATGAAGATATGCATGTGGTTGAAGGCGCAGACGAGGCGGGTCGCCTTCGACCGCAGCATGCCGTTGCCGAACACGTCGCCGGCCATGTCGCCGATGCCGACGCAGTCGAAGGGCTCGGTCTGGCAGTCGCGGCCCATCTCGCGGAAGTGGCGCTTGACGTTCTCCCACGCGCCGCGCGCGGTGATCGCCATCTTCTTGTGGTCGTATCCCGCCGAGCCGCCGGAAGCGAAGGCGTCGTCGAGCCAGAAGTCGTATTCGCGGCTGATGCCGTTGGCGATGTCGGAGAACGTGGCCGTGCCCTTGTCGGCGGCGACGACGAGGTAGGGATCGTCCTGGTCGAGGCGGACGACATCCTTGGGCGGCGTCAGCTTGCCGCCGACGGCGTTGTCGGTGATGTCGAGGAGGCCGCGCATGAAGGTGCGGTAGCACTCGATGCCCTCGGCCTGGACCGCCTCGCGCCCGCCTTCGGTCGGCGGATTCTTGACGAAGAACCCGCCCTTCGAGCCGACCGGCACGATGACGGCGTTCTTCACCATCTGCGCCTTCATCAAGCCCAGGATCTCGGTGCGGAAATCCTCGCGCCGGTCGGACCAGCGGATGCCGCCGCGGGCGACGCGGCCGCCGCGCAGATGCACGGCCTCGACGCGCGGCGAATAGACCCAGATCTCGACCAGCGGCCGCGGCAGCGGCAGATCCTCGACCCTCTGGCTGTCGAGCTTGAAGGAGACATAGGATTTCGGCTGCCCACCGGCGCCCATCTGGAAGAAGTTGGTGCGCAGCGTCGATCGGATCAGGTTCACGAAGCGCCTGAGGATGCGGTCCTGGTCGAGGTTGGTTACCGCGTCGAGCGCATGCTCGATCTCGACGGCGATGCCGCTGGCGTGCAGCTCGGCGTCCTTGCGGTCGGCCGGGTTGAAGCGCGTCGAGAAGAAGCGCACCAGGAGCTTGGTGATCTCCGGGTGGTCGGCGAGCGCGTCCTCGATATAGGTCTGGCTGAAGGTGAAGCCTGTCTGGCGCAGGTACTTCGCGTAGGCGCGGAGGATCACGACCTCGCGCCAAGTCAGTCCCGCGCCGAGCACGAGGCGGTTGAAGCCGTCATTCTCCGCCTCGCCGCTCCAGACGCGGCGGAAGGCATCGTGGAAGGCCTGCTTGACGCGGCTGACCGGCACCTGGCCGCCGGCCTTGAGGCGCATCGAGAAGTCCTGGATCCAGACTTTGTCGTCAATGCCCTTCGGGCGCACCCGGAACGGGATCTCTTCCAGCACCTTGAGCCCCATGTTCTCCAGCATCGGCAGGATGTCGGAGAGCGCGATCGGCTTGCCAGGGTTGAAGACCTTGAAGTGAACCTCGTCGCCCTCGGCATCGAGCGGCGTGTAGAGGTTCATCGCGATCTGGCTTGAGGCCAAGGCTTCCTCGACGCGGTCGATGTCGGTGACCGCGATCTGGCCGGGGAAGCGTTCCCGATAGGACGAACCGAAGGCATCACCGTAACGGTCGAGGATCGAGAGCCCCTTCTCCTCGCCCTTGGCTTCGACCAGCGCTTGCGAGAGATGGTCCTTCCACGAACGCGCCGCCTCGATCAGCTTAACCTCGATCGCCTTCGGCTCGACCTCGGGGAACTTCAGCTGATCCGACTGCACGATGAAGTGCAGGCGTGCGAGGACGGATTCCGAGATCTGCGTGTAGAACTGCGTCACCGGGCCGTGCAGGCTCTGCTCGATGATCGTCTGGAAGCGCCGGCGCAGCTCGGTGTTGTAGATATCGCGCGGCACGTAGACGAGCGCCGAGATGAAACGCCGGAAGGTGTCGGGCCTAAGGAACAGCGCGATCCGCTGGCGTTCCTGCAGGTTGAGGATGCCCATCGCCGTGTCGAACAGCAGGTCCTGGTCGATCTGCAGCAGCTCGTCGCGCGGATAGGCCTCGAGGATTGTCACCAGGTTCTTGCCGTTGTGCGAGCCCGGCGTGAAGCCAGCGCGCTTCAGCGTCTCCGTCACCTTGTGGCGGAGCAGCGGGATCGAGCGGACGCTTTCGTTGTAGGCGACCGAGGTGAAGAGGCCGACTACCTGCCACTGGCCGACGACATTGCCCTTCTTGTCGATGTCCTTGATGGTGACGACGTCGAGCAGCACCGGCCGGTGCACCGAGGAGGGGCGGTTGCCCTTGGCGATGTTGATCAGGATCGGCCGCTCGGTCTCGGCGCGCACCTCCGCCGGAAGCTCTGCGATGTTGCGCATGCCGCCGAACACGTGGAAGGCCGGATCGCGTACGACGCCGAGACCAGAGTCTGGATTGACCGCCATGCGGCCGGCCTTCGCTTCGTAGGTGAAGTCGCGATATCCCAAGAAGGTGAAGTGATCGGCCTCGAGCCAGCGCAGGAATTCGAGCCCTTCCTTGATTTCCTCGGCGGCGAGCGGCGGAGGCTTCTTCTCGATCTGCGCGACCACGTCGAGCAGCTTCTGGCGCATGGCGCGCCAGTCGGTGACCGCGGCGCGGACGTCGGCCAGGACCGAGGCGAGGCCGGTCTGGATCTGCTCGAGCGTCTCGGCCGAGCTCCTCGCCGAGACGCGGATCTGCATCAGCGACTCCGCCGTCCCGTCCTTGCCGTCCTTGGCGAGGCCTTTGCGCTTGCCCTTGGCGTCCCGGGTGACGGTCGCGACCGGATGTATGACCAGGTGGACGCCCAGCTCGCGGCGATTCAGCTCGGCCGTGACCGAATCGACGAGGAACGGCATGTCGTCATTGACGATCTCGACAACCGTGTGGGTCGAGTGCCAGCCGTCTTCCTCAAACTTAGGGTTGTAGGCTCGGATCTTGGGCTGGCCCGGGGTGCGGGTCTCGGCGAAGCGCCAGAGCGCCATGGCCGCGCCGAACAGGTCCAGAGGGTCCTCGGCCGCGACGTCCTCGGCCGGAACATTTTTATAAAACAATCGGATAAAGGCTTCCGCCTCGGCCGCCTTCCCGGACTCGCCGAGCCGCTCCCTGGCGAACTCGACCACCCGGTCAATGGTCTCGGCTTTCCGGCCCTCCAGCTTCTGGCGCATCGCCTTAGGCTCCCTCCTTGGACGGCGTGCCGGCCGGTTTGTTTTCCTCCGGTCCGGGAAGGGGCCTAGGGTACATCCAAGACCGTGTCGGAACAAAGGCTTGTCGGGTAGAGTCGGCGCGACGCCTTCACCCCTCGCAAACTCAGGAGCGCCATGTCCACGGTCGATCCGCCCCGCTACTCTCCCAAGGTCTTCGACGTCACGAGCGAAGGGGAGGCGCGCTCGATCATCCTGCAAGGGCCCACGACGGGTGATACCGACGAGCGTTGGAGACGGGAAACGCCTTGGTTCGGCGGGCTTATCCAACAGGCCCTCGGGGTTCTTCCGGGGTCTCGGGTTCTCGATTTCGGCTGCGGGATCGGTCGGCTATCGAAGTGGCTGATCGATGCGGTCGGCTGCCGGGTCGTCGGTGTCGACATCAGCGCCGGTATGCGCCGGCTCGCGATCGACTACGTCGGATCGCCGAGGTTCACGGCCGTGTCCTATGAGGATTTCCGCGCCGATCCGGCTTGCGGCGAGGGTTTCGATGCGGCCTATGCCGTCTATGTCCTGCAGCACGTCGAACGACCCGACGAGGATCTGCCGGCAATCGCCCGCGGGTTGCGTTCTGGCGGTCGCTTTCTCCTGGCCAATTCCTCGGCTCGTTGGGTTCCGACAACGCAAGGCTGGGGGCAGGATCAGTTCAACGTGCTCGCGCTCGCCGGGCAGAGCTTCGTCGGCATCCATGGCTACGTCTTCCCGAAGGAGATCGCCGTGCTCGACGACCTCGACACCGAGACAGTGATCAACCTGTACCGGCGACCCTGAGGCTTCAGGCGATGGCGTTGACGCGGGCGATCGTCGGGCTGCTGGTGCAGATGCGCAGGGCAGGCCTGTTCGACCTCGGCACTGCGCGTATGATCGAGCTCGGCGAGCAGAATCTCTATGGCAACATCTCGGCTCGTGACGTGGTGAAGGTCGCCCAGCTGCTCAAGCTCGACGAGCGCCGCATCGCCGGGATCGAGGCGGAGATCCGCGCGCTGATCGACGCCCCGACGCCGCTCTTCGCCTTCGATCTCGCCAAGCTCCTCTATCGCATCGTCTTCGACTGCGCCACCTATCGCGCGATCGATCTCAACGGGACGGAGGCGGCATGGCGGCACGATCTCAACCGTCCGCTGCCGATCGCCGAGACCTTCGACGTCGTCACCAATTTCGGCACGTCCGAGCATGTCTTCGACCAGGCTCAGCTGTTCCGGTCGATCCACGGCCTCACGCGGCCCGGCGGCCTGATGCTGCACGCGGTGCCGCACCAGGGCGGGCCGGATCATGGCTTCTACAACTACCATCCGACCTTCTTTCACGACCTCGCGGCGGCCAACGCCTATCGGCTCGTCATGCTGGTGCTGATGAGCGGCAAGGAGGATCGCGACCAGCTGGATGCGATCAGGGAACGGGACAGTTACGCCTCCCTGCTCGCCAAAGGCCCGATCGCGGGCGACAGCGGGCTGTTCGTCGCGATGATGCGGCCCTTCGATGATCGCCCCTTCGAGCTTCCTATGCAGGGCTACTACACCGGCGAGCTGTCGGATGCCGCGCGGACGGCGTGGGAGGATCGGCGATGAGCGCCGGCGGCGGGCAGATATCGCTCAGCTCGGACGACGAGGCGGCACATGTCGTCAGGGCGGTGCGCGAGGCGATCGTCGTCTCGCCGGAGGGCTTCGTCCCATGGCACGACCTGGCGCTGGCGCTCTGGGCCGACGGTCGCCATCGCGAGGCGAGGTGCGCCCTCCTGCGTGCCGAGGCTGCGGGCTATCCCAGGGAAGCTAGGCCGCCGGCGCGCAGCATCGTCATTCCGGTGCTCGACTACTCGCCCAACTCGCCCTTCGACATTGTCGGGCTGCTCGCCGATCTCGAAGGCTTCGACGGCGAGGTCATCTGCATCTTCAACAGCGCCGAGATGTTCGTCGACCTGCGTGAGCATCCGCGCATCGACAAATTCAGCTTCAACAAGCACAACGTCGGCGTCGCCCGCTCGTGGAACATGGGCCTGAACCAGGCAGAGGGCGAGGTCGTCTTCATCCTCAACGCCGACCTTCACCTGTCGCTCGACTCCCTGGCGACGCTCGAGCGTCATCTGCTGACCTTACCGCAGGCTCTGGCCGTGGGAATCTCCGGGGAGGTCTACGATTTCGAGCGGCTGAAAGCGCGGGAGAAGCATACGCCCGGCAGAGTCACGGCACCGCTCATCGTCGACAAGCCGAGCGGCTTTGCCTTCGCGCTGCACGCTCGCCGCCTTCATGACGCCGGCATCTGCTTCGACCCCCGGCTTTCGCCCTACTTCTACGAAGAGTTGGATCTCACCTTGAAGGCCCGACAGGCGGGGTTCGAGGTCTATGCCGCTCCGGTTCCCGGGATCGAGCATGTCGACGGGATCTCCGCCAATCGCCGTCCGATCAACTGCCTCGGCCGAGAGGTCGACCGCATTCAGGTCCTGATCCGCAACGCCAATCTGATCCTCGATCGGGTAGGGCGCGCCGGGCGGACGCCGGGATGACGGACTCGCCCGAGCTTCTGGCCCGCATCCTCGGCCGCGCGGAGTCGATGTTCGCGGAGGACATCGCCTCCGAGGCGAGCCGGCTGGCCGAAGCGATCGACGGCAAGCGTTTTCTGGTGACTGGTGCCGCCGGATCTATCGGCGCTGCTTTCGTGCGCGAGATGGTCCGCTTCCGCCCGGCGCGACTTCACCTGGTCGATATCAGCGAGAACGGCCTGGTCGAGCTGGTCCGCGAGCTGCGCTCGTCGCCGACGGCATTGCCGCGGGACTTCCTGACCGCAAGCCTCGACTATGGCGGGCCGGAGTTCGCGCGCTTCGCCCTCGACCACGCGCCCTACGATGCACTGATCAACTTCTCGGCGCTCAAGCATGTCCGCGCCGAGCGCGATGTCTACAGCCTGATGCGCATGATCGAGGTCAATGTCGAGAGCCTGAAGCGCAGCCTCGACCTGTCGGATCGGCTCGGACTCAGGCGTGCCTTCTCGGTCTCGACCGACAAATCGGTCCGGCCCGCCAACCTGATGGGCGCGAGCAAGAACCTGATGGAGAAGGTGCTGTTTCGGGCGGGGCTGGAGCCGGTCGCGACCTCGGCCCGCTTCGCCAATGTCGCCTTCTCGGGCGGCAGCCTCCTAGAGGGGTTCGAGCAGCGGCTGAAGAAGGGCCAGCCCCTGTCGGCGCCAAGCGATGTCCGCCGCTACTTCATCTCGGAGCGCGAGGCGGGCGAGCTTTGCCTGCTCGCCTGCTTCCTGGCCGAACGCCGGCAGGTCCTGTTCCCCAAGCTCGATGCTGAGCGCCACCTGCTGAGCCTCGCCGACATCGCGACCCAGGTTCTCGCTCATCGCGGCCTGACGCCGCATCTCTGCGGCAGCGAGGAGGAGGCGATCCATGCCCGCAACCTGCCGAAGGACCGCTGGCCCTGCTATTTCTCGGCCTCCGATACGACCGGCGAGAAAATGGTCGAGGAGTTCCATCGCCTGACGGACGTCGTCGATACGACGCGCTTCCGTGCCGCAGGTGTCGCGCGGGAAGAAGCGACGGAGCCCAAGCTCGTCGACGGCTTCCTCGCCGAGATCGCCCGGCTCAGGGCCTCCTCGACCTGGAAGAAGGCGGATGTCGTTGCCGCCATCCGCGCGGCGGTGCCCGAGCTCGAGCATCACGAGCTCGACCGCAATCTCGATCAGAAGATGTAGCGCGATGATCCCGCATGCCCGCCCCGTCATGTCCGATAAGGAGTCGCTCTATCTGCAGGAGTGCGTGACGACGAACTTCGTCTCCTCGGTCGGGCCGTTCGTCGACCGTTTCGAACGACAGGTCGCCGAGGCGACGGGCTGTGCCGGCGCCGTCGCTACCTCTTCCGGCACGACTGCGCTCCATGCCAGCCTGCTGACCGTCGGCGTCGGTCGCGACGACCTGGTCGTCCTGCCCAGCTTCACCTTCATCGCCAGCGCCAATGCGATCGCGCATTGCGGGGCGATGCCCTGGCTCATGGATGTCGACGCGGAGAGCTGGACGCTCGATGCTGGGCTTGTCCGGCGCGCCTTCGATCGGGAGACGCACCGCGACGGCGACCAGCTGATCCATGCGCCGACGGGGCGCCGCGTCGCCGCGATCATGCCGGTTCACACTCTCGGCGTGGCTGCTGACATGGAGGCGCTCTCTCGGATCGCGGCTGAGCATCGGCTTCCGATTGTCGCCGACGCCGCGGCCGCGATCGGCGCGACCTTCCGCGGCCGCCCGATCGGTGCGATGGGCGCTGATCTCTCCGTCATCTCCTTCAACGGCAACAAGACCATCACCGCCGGCGGCGGTGGCGCGATCGTCGGCAACGACGCCCCGCTGCTCAGGCTCGCGCGTCACCTGACAACGACGGCGCGCGCCGGCGAGGAGTATGCGCACGATCGCGTCGGGTACAATTACCGCATGACCAACCTGCAGGCGGCGGTCGGCTGCGCGCAGATGGATCGCTGGCAGGAGATGGTCGAGGCGAAGAAACGGATCCGCCGGCGTTACGACGAGGCCTTCGGCAATCACCCCTCGCTCAGCGCGTTCCCGGATCCCCCCGATCGCGAGAGCGCGTGCTGGCTATCCGGCATCCGGATTCGCTTGACGTCGCCCTCGATCGAGTCGCTGCGCGAGCGGCTTCGCGCCGAAGGCATCGAGACGCGTGCCTTCTGGCAGCCGGTCCACCGCCAGCTGCCATATCGCGAGGCGCCGGCGAGCGAGATGCCTGTGACAGAGTTGCTGTGGCGGACCATCCTGACGCTGCCCTGCTCGACCGATCTCTCCGAGGCCGACCAGACCCGCGTCATCGACGCGGTCAGAAGCGCGGTCCAAGGGTGACCGCCCGGCGCAAGATCTGCGTCGTCACCGGCAACCGCGCCGAGTACGGCCTCCTGCGCTGGACCATGCAGGAGATCCGCGACGATCCCGCTCTCGATCTGTACCTAATCGTCACTGGGCAGCATCTGGAGCCGCGGTTCGGCGCGACGGCGCGCTTAATCGAAGACGACGGGTTTGCGATCGACGCCCGTGTCCCGATCGATCTCGGTGTCGGCAGCGTGGCGCAGTCCACGGCCAAAGCGCTGTCCGGGATCGCCGAGGCGCTGGAGAGGCTGAAGCCGGACATCGTGCTTCTGCTCGGCGATCGCTTCGAGGTTCACGCCGCCGCCACCGCGGCGATGATCGCGCGTGTGCCGATCGCCCATGCTCATGGCGGCGAGGCGACCGAGGGCGCCATCGACGAGGCCATCCGCCACGCCGTGACCAAGATGGCGCATCTGCATTTCGTCTCGGCCGAGCCCTATCGCCGACGGGTGATCCAGCTCGGCGAGGCGCCGGAGCGCGTGTTCCTGGTCGGCGCCGCCGGCCTCGACAATATCGAGCGCCTCCGGTTCCTCGATGCGGCAACCTTGGAGAAGGAGGTTGGCGCTGCGCTCGGTTGCTTCCTGCTCGTCACATACCATCCGACGACGCTGATGCCGGCCGAGTCGGTGCGTGGCGCGACCGCGCTGCTGGCAGCGCTCGATCGCTTTCCGGGCCATCGCGTTCTCGTCACCGGCACCAATGCCGATTCCGGCGGCGCCGAGATCCGGGCGCTGGTCGAAGATTATGCCAAGATGCATCCGGCCCGCGTGGTTTTGCGCGAGTCGCTCGGTCAGCTCCTCTATCTCAGCGCGCTGAAGGCGGCGGCAGCCGTGATCGGAAATTCCTCGAGCGGCATCCTCGAGGCGCCGTACCTGGGCGTGCCGACGGTCAATCTCGGTGACCGCCAGCGCGGCCGCCTGCGCGCAGCCTCGGTCATCGATTGCGTGGAGACGGAGGAGGCGATCGCCGCCGCGATCGCCCGTGCGCTCGACCCGGCGTATCGCGCGACGCTCGATCCGTCGGCGACACCTTACGGGCGCCCGGGCGCGGCGCGTCGCATCCGCGACGTGCTTAAGACATACCCGCTCGACCGGATCCTGATGAAGTCCTTCTACGACCTGAAGGTCAGCGATTGACCACGGCAAGCATCGGCGGTTCGCTCTCGGTATAGAGCGTCGACGGCTGTCCCGGTGGGATCTTGTGGTTGGCGCGCCAGATCTCCTCGTACTCGCCGATGCGTTTAAGGTCCTTCATCAGCATCATCTCGCGCAGGCCCAGAAGCTCGACCGCGTTGAAATTTTGGCTGATGACGCCGGTGATCTTGGTCGCATCGCCGAGATCGAGAACGAACTTCTCTAGATCTCCGTCGTACTGCCGTTCGATCCATTCGCGATTGACGGTGAACCATTCCGAGCCCGGATAGGGTGTCGAGAAGAACGGCTTCACCACGATGCCGAGCTTGTCCCAGGCCGCCATGCTGTCGCGGATGGAATCGAAATCCTCGCTCGGGAAACCGATCATCTGGTTGGGGATCGGCCGGATCCCGGCCTCCAGCGTCCAGAAGAAGCTGCGGATGTTGGTCTTCGGCGTCGAGCCCTTGCCGAGCCGCTTCAGCACCTGCGGCGAGAAGCTCTCATAGCCGTACACCAGGTGAGAGCAGCCGGCCGAGCGCATCTCCTTCAGGATCTCCGGCGTGCATAGGGTCGCATGACTGGTGCCCGACCAGTGGATGCCGGTCCAGCTCTCGCCACGCTCGCCGCCTTGCGCCAAGTAGGAAGGGGCGAGTCCGTTCTCCTTCCAGAGCCGGCAGATGTCGCGCATCCAGGTGCGATCGGAGTACTGGTCCATCGTCATCAGGTTCTCGTCCAGGAACCCGATGAAGTTCACCTTGAAACGGTCATAGGCGTAGCGCGCGAGCTTCACCACGTATTCGGGCGAGTGGTAGCGGATCGTGCGCGTATAGGCGCCGGGCCGGTCAAACTCGACATTGGCCTCGCCCTTGTCGTCCTCGACATAACGCATGTCGCCGGCGATGCCGAGGTGATAGCAGAAGCGGCAGATCAGCGAGCAACCGTAGCTGGCGTTGATGTCGAGCCGCCGCGTCGCCAGCATCCCTTCTTCCGAGAACAGCACTTGGCTGTTGGGGAAGTAGACCTCTTCCAGCGGGAACAGCTCCCAAGCGGGATAGGGCAGGTTGTCGAGATCGTGGAGCAGGCCGCGAGGCGGCGACATCGCAAGCTTGCCGTCAGGCCCGCGCGAGATCGTGCCATTGACTGTCGACCAGGTACGATCGCCCTGGTCGAGCCGGTCGAGGATCTCGGGGAAGGTCCCGAAGGCTTCCCCGATCACGCCGACATCGACCTCAGGAAGCCACGTCATCATCTCGCGCGGCAGCGAGGTGAGCACGCCGCCGCCGAGCATGATCGTGGCATTCGGGCAGACCTCGCGCGCGATGCGGACGATCTGTCTGATCGAGACATAGGCGGTGGTGATGCCGCCGAGCGCGACCGTGTCCCACTCGTCGGCTGCGAGCACGGCGCGGATCGTCTCTTCGCCGCGGCGCCAAGCATTCTCGTCATAGACCTGGACGAGATGACCTCGCTTCATCGCGATCGCCGCGAGTAGCGCAATGCCATAAGGCACGTGCCGAGGCACATCCTCCTCGCGGACCGTCGGGTTGATGAACAGGACCTTCGCCAAGACGATCCCCTGACCTTCGACTACGCGCGCTCAGCCGCAAGAAAGTCCGACAGCGGCGCGAAGCGTATGGAATCTCCGAACACGATGCCGCCTTCGGTGCAGTTCACGGTCTCGCAGTCGGCGTCCCTGGCCATATCGAGCAGCGCCGCGCGATACCACATATAGGCCGGATCCGCGTAGAACCATTGATCCAGATAAGGATTATGGACCCACATGAACACGTCGTCGAGGTTCTCCTCGCCGACGAGGTCGATCGCCTCGCGGTAATACTGGGTCCGCGAGTGCGGGGTATCGGCGTAGTAGGAGAAATCGAAGCCGACGAGCGCGACGCTGCGCTTGCCGAGCACGGCATCGGCAATCATCCAGGAGGCGGAGCCGACATTGCCGCCGGCGTTGATGCAAGGCATGCCGTTCATCTCAATCAGGCGTCGGCTGACGCTGTCCGGGAGGTCCGGATCGTCATGCATCGGGTTCCACCAGTAGATGTCCATGCCAAGGTCGACCACCCGTCTGACCACGGCTTCGGATGCCGAGGTCGAAAGCGCGATGCGCACGCCTTTGGCATGGCGGCTCGTCAGGTCGAGCATCTCGCGGTTCGCTCGCAGCTCGTCGGCGTGCCGTGGGTCGAGATCCTGTCGCCGGAAGTAGTCGTCGTCACCGGGCGAGGCCTGCATGAGCGCGGGATCGCCGAACCATCGGACGATCCGAGTCGGGTGAGGGTCGACCGTCACCACGAGGTCCGGTATCACGCCGTTCCTGAGGCAGTAGCCGAAGGCGCTGTCGACCGCGATCAGCGCGCCGTCATAGCCGGACGACTTGATCTGGGCGATCGGGTCGCGGCGCGCGATGCTGGGACCTGTCGCCATGACGATGGCCGAGTCGCGTCTGCCGATGGAGGTGCCGCGGAGCTCGGCGATCGATCGCCCGTGGCGGAGGAGTTGCTGGTTACGTTCGGCATTGGCGACGGCCATCGGGCCGTGACGGTCCCAGGTCAGCGGGCCGAGTTCTTCGACGAGGGCTCGCCCGATCTTGCCTGCATCCGCGCGACTCGACCGGACCGGCGGGCCGCCAGGCGATGTCACTTCTTCTCGTTCTTGAGGTCCCACATGACCTTCTTCTTCGAGACATAGGCGATGCTGCCGCCGAGCCGCTTCTTTGCCTCGCGCTCGAATCGGTCTTCCAGGGTCTCTTCCTTGGCCGGAGAGTCGGTGACCTGATTCTTGGTCTGGAAGTTACCCTTGAGGAGCTCGTTCATCGTCCGGGACCTTCGCCACCAAGTGGATTTCTCTCGGTAAATAGGGCGTTTATAAGTGTCATGTCCAGGGCGGAGTCGACCTCGAGAGAACGCTCCTGGGGCATTATGTAAGGCACCGTGTCGGACCCGACAAAGGTGAGGTTGCGGCGATACCAGTCGACGCGCGCCACGTATACGGCACCATTGGGCAGGTAGACCGAGGGAAGCTCCTGGCGACGGCGGGTCTGCCACTGGCTTTCGAGAACCGGCGCGAGCCGCCCGCTGCCGTCGATGGAGAAGGACCAGTACACCGATTTCGGCGCCTGCACGACGGAGATGCAGGTGGCGGCTCGATGCGACTCGCACGCCTCGATCGCGCCGTCTATATCGGCCCCGACGCGAAGCGGCGACGTGGCCTGGAGGCAGACGACATAATCGAAGGACTCTTCGAGCCGCCCGAGCAGGTGGTCGATCGCCTCGTGCACTGTCGACTCGTCGCGGGCGAACTCGGCCGGCCGGAGGAAGGGGATGTCGCCGCCGGCCTTCCGGGCTGCGTCGGCGATGGCATGGTCGTCGGTCGAGACGACGGCGCGATCGACCAGGCGGGCATTTCGGGCAGCCTCGACGGACCAAACGACCATCGGCTTGCCGCCGAGCGGCATCAGGTTCTTGCCCGGCAACCCTTTCGAGCCGCCGCGTGCCATGACGACGGCAAGGATGCGGCGCCCGTTGATCACGGCCGCTATCTAGTCCCTAACGGCGGCCGTACACAAGTAGGCGGCAGCCCGCTTGCGCGATCCGGGAAAGACCGCTAATCGTGCCCGCGGACAGCGGGCGAGGCGATGGAAAGAGCGCTGCAGCACCTTCTCGAGGCGGCGTTCAAGAGCCATCAGGCGGGCCAGCTGGAAGAAGCCGAGCGCAGCTATCGCAAGCTCCTTCGACGTGACCCGCTCAACCCCGACGGCCTGCATCTTCTCGGTCTTCTCGTTCACCAGCGCGGGAAGTCGGCGGAAGCCGAGGAGCTGATCGGAAGGGCGATCCGCCGTCGCCCCGACGCCACCTTCTTCGAGAATCTCGCGGCGATCCAGCGATCGGCCGGGGCGCTTGATCGCGCCGTCGAGACATGTCGGGTCGGCCTGGCGCAGTTCGCCTCTGCCAGTCTCGCCGCGATCCTGCTGGATACGCTGCTCGACCTAGGCAAGTTCGGCGACGCACTCGAGCTGCTTGACCGGCTTGCGCGGCGCGAGCCGGTGTCGGCGGCTCGTCTCGCGGATCGCGCGTTCTGTCTCGTGCGGCTGGGGCGAAGGGAAGAGGCGGCGCGAGCCGCCGAAAGCGCGCTCGTGCAGGACGTGGCGAATGGAAACGCTCTCGCTGTCCTGGCCGAGCTGGCGGCCGATCGGGGCGACCATGCGGCCGCGGCGGATCTCTGGCGCCGTGCGCTCGCCGGGCGACCCGACTGGATTGCTGCGAAGATCAGTCTCGGACTTGCGCTGATCGGGCTCCGCGATGGGGTGGCGGCCCTTGAGCTGCTGCTTCCAATCGCGATTCCTGCCGATGCCGACCTGGCGGTGAAGCTGCTGAACGGGCTCTCTGCCGCCTATCTCGAGACCGGAAGGCGTGATCACGCGGCTCGTTGCCTGGAACGTGCGCTCGCGCTGGCTCCTGCCTCGCCGGACCTTCTGAGCAACCTTTCCGAGATGCGGCGTCTAGCGTACCCCGCCTACGCGCTCACTCTTGCCGAACGGGCCATCGTCGTCGATGACGGGTCTGCCGGAGCGCACGGCAATCGCGGCCTCGCCCTCGAAGAGCTGGATCGGCTGGCGGAGTCGATCGGCTGCGTTCGCCGGGCGATCTCGCTCGTGCCATCCGACGCAAGGTTTCTCAACAATCTCGCCGGATCCTTGCGGTGGTACGGCCGGTTTCACGATGGCCAGCTCCTGCATCGACGCAGCATCGCGGCCGATCCGAGTTTCGCGCCGGCTTGGTACGGCCTCGGCACGTCGCAGCTGATGCTGGGCGATCTCGAGAGCGGTTGGGACAACTACGACTGGCGCACGCAGAGCACGGAGATCCAGGCCGTGAGACCGTTCAGCCTGCCGCTGTGGCGAGGACCTCGGCATCGGGATGAGGCTGTCCTGGTCTGGGGGGAGCAGGGACTCGGCGACGAGCTCGTCTACGGGTCGATGTTGCCGGATCTTGCGCGCGACGGAGTCAGAGCCGTCGTCGAGTGTGATGCGCGCATGATCAGCCTATTCCAGCGTGTGCTGCCGACGCTCGAATTCGTCGCGGTCCAAACGCGGCCCGACGAGCGCCTCGCGCGAAGCGACGTCACCTCGCAGCTGCCGATGGGCAGCCTCGGGCGTTGGTATCGCAAGCACATCCGGGACTTTCCGGAGAACGCCTACCTAACGCCCCGCCCGGACCTCCTTGAGCGCTGGCGCACGCGGCTTGCGGCTCTCGGCGATGGACCGAAGATCGGCTTCGCATGGCGCAGCAGCCGTAGCGATGCGCTCTCCCGCCGGTTTCATCCCCCGGTGCTCGAATGGGAGCCTGTTCTCTCGCAGCGGCAGGCGACATTCGTGTCGCTTCAGTACGGCGAGAGCGAAAGCGACATCGGGTCCGTCGAGGCCCAGTTGGGCACGAGGATCCATCGCTTCCCGGATCTCGATCTGAGGAACGACCTGGAAAACGTTCTCGCCCTGTCGGCGGCGCTCGATATGACGATCTCGTCCGGGACGACGGCATTCTGCCTGCCGGCGGCGGTCGGATCGCCGGTATGGCTGCTGGTTCCCGAACACGACTTCTGGGCGTTCGGGACCGATCGCTATCCGTGGTTTCCAAGCGTGCGACTATACAGGCGCCGCTACGTCGATCCCTGGTCTCGGGCCATCGCTCCGATCGGTACCGATCTCGCGTCGTTTCTGCGTGACCGGCCGGGAACCGGTCTATAGCGCCAGGAAGTTCCTGAGAATCGCCAGGCCGATCTCCGCGCTCTTCTCCGGGTGGAACTGACAGCCGTAGATCGAGCCCTTTCGCACGGCAGAGCAGATCCGGAGCCCCTCATACTCGCAGTCGGCAAGGCGCGTCGAAGGGTCGATGGGATCGACGGCGAACGAGTGGAGGAAATACGCTGCCGGCTCGGGAGGCAGCCCTTGCAGGATGGTTCCCTCCCAGCTGTTGATCCCGGCCGCCGGCTTCAAGGTGTTCCAGCCGATCTGCGGAATCTTGCGCCGCGCGCCGCCATCCTGCGTCGCCGGCATCTTGCGGACGCGCCCGGGCAGCAGGCCGAGGCCTGGATGGATTCCGAACTCCTCGCCGGCCTCGAACATGATCTGCATGCCGACACAGATGCCCAGCATCGGCCGCTCGCTTTGCGCATAATCCTGGATCGGCCCGACGAGGTCGCGCGCTTCCAGGTTCCGCATCGAATCCGCCATGGCGCCGACGCCGGGAACGACGAGGCGCTCGGCGCGCGCGATCTCGGTGCGGTTCTCGGTCGTCACCAGGTCGGCGCCGCAGTGACGAAGCGCGCGGCAGACGCTCAGGAGATTGCCGCTCCCGTAGTCGACGACGGTGACCTTGCCGCTCATGCCGATCGGACCATGAACCCGCGCTCGCGGCTCTGGCGGCGGATATCGGCGAGCTTGAGAGCCTCGTAGTGCAGCACATGCGCCATCGCGACGGCGTCGGCGCCGCCTTGCTCGACGGCCGAGAACAGATGCTCGATCGATCCCATGCCGCCGCTAGCGATGACCGGGATCGTCACCGCGCGCGTGACGGCTCCGATCAGATCGACGTCGAAGCCGCGGCGCGTGCCCTCGCGATCGACCGAAGTGAGGAGGATCTCGCCGGCACCGAGCTCCTCGGCCCGCTTCACCCAGTCGACGACGTTGAGGCCGGTGTGCTCGCGGCCGCCGTCGCGCAGCGCTTCCCAGCCGCCGCGCGAGGGTGTCCGTTTGGCGTCGACCTGCAGCACCACGCACTGCGAACCGAAGCGCTCGGCGAGCTCGCGGATCAGCTCGGGCCGCTGCGTGACCGCGGAGTTGATGGCGATCTTGTCGGCGCCTGCGCGGAGCATCAGGCGCACATCCTCGGCGGTACGCAATCCGCCGCCGACGGTGATCGGTACGAACACTTCTTCGGCCGTGCGCCGCACGAGCTCGGTCAGCGTCTCGCGGCTGTAGAGGCTCGCAACCGCGTCCATGTAAACGATCTCGTCGGCGCCTTCAGCATAGTATCGCCGTGCGAAGGTACGTGGATCGCCGACCTTGCGCACGCCCTCGAGCTGGACACTCTTGATCAGGTCCGGCCCTTTCACGTCGAGACGCGCAATGAGCCGGAGACTGGCCAAGGCTCAGTTGCCCTGCCAGACCGTATGCCGGAGGCGCCACTCTTCGCCCTCGCGCAGCCAGAGATGCGGCGAGCGGAAACGATCGGCCAGATGCATGAAGTAGGTGCGATCCATGATCGGTTGCTCGAACAACGCCGAGGCAACGGGAAACTCGCTGGCGGGCAGGCTCAGATAGGCAAACAGCTCGTCAATGAAGCGCTCAGGGAACTCGCCGTCGTAGCGCCTGACCAGCGCGACCGCCTCCTCGCGCGTGATGTCGTTGGAGCGCACTTCCTGCGCCGCGTCGTAGGTGGCACGGCCGATGCCGAACTTCACATGCGTGGTGAAGTAGTGGAGGTCGTCGACGCGATCGTCGATCGAGTTGTATTTGCTGTAGGTGCCCGGCGTGCGTTCGGGGGAGGCCTCGAACCCGCCATGTTCGACCGCATAGTAATAACAGCTCTGTGGGTGCCACTTCAGGTAATAGCCGAGATAGTGGACCTCGGTGCGGGCACGCCGAAGCGCTTCCGGGTTTGCGGGCATGTAAGGGACGAGATCATTGGCGGTGAGCCTGAACTCGGATTTGAGCTCGCCGATCGCGATGCCGCTCAGGAACAGCCGATCGGGATCGCTCGCGGCGTGGTAGGCGGCATCGCGCGTCGCCTGTCCGACGTCGGCGATCGGATTGCCGTACTCGGCCTCGCTCTCGCCGTAGAAGACGAGAGGGACGTCGTGCAGAACCGACAGCCTTGGTGCCAGCGCCTTCTGGCCGATGATGAAGGGCTGGAACGGATGGAACAGCGTCTCCACCGCAAGCCGCGTCAGCAGCCTATGTACGCGCGCGTTCGGCGTCGTCAGCTCGTTGTCGAAGCCGGCGCCGATCCACTTCTGAAGGTTCCGCCAGCCCCAGTCGGTGTAGATGTGCGGCGCCCAGGTGACGGTGAGCGGATGCATGCCGTAGCGGTACTTGAGCACATGCGCCGCATAGAAGCTGTCCTTGCCGCCAGAGCCTGGGACGATGCAATCGTAACGTCCGTCTTTGCGGCGGAACCTGTCGCAGAGGTCCTTGAGCGCCCGCTCGCGCTCGTTCCAGTTGATGTCGCCCTTTTCCTGCGCGACGCGGCAGGCATCGCAGATGCCGTCCTCGAACCGGATCGTCGCCTTCGCGCTCGCCTTAGTGTGCGCGTACTCGACCGCGGAGTTGGGCCGCTGGTTCGAGATCACGCAGGATCGGCAGAACCGTACCTCGCGGGGCAGCCCATATTTGGCCTCGAACTCGGCACCAGGCGCCGAGAATCGCTTGAGGTCGACCGCCTGATGACGGGGGAATCTCTTCGCTGTCATGACCGTGAGAAGTGGCGCTAGCGCTCGAAGATCTTGGAGTAGTCGACGTTGGCCTGCCGGAAATCGTCGATGCGCCCGACATCGATCCAGTACTCCCAGATCGGAAATGCCGCCGTCGTCCGTCCGGACGCGATAAGCGTGCCGAACAGGTCGGTCATGTCGAGCCTGCCGCCTTTCGGCACCTGGTCGAGCGCGGACGGTTCGAGCACGTAGATCCCGGCATTGACGAAGGAGCGATGGGTCGGCTTTTCGGCAATGCCGCGGATGCGGTGATCGGCAATGTCGATCACGCCGAAGGGCACCGTGTACTCGTACTCGCGCACGCACATGGTCGCCGCCACCTTCTGCGCGCGGTGAAAGTCGAGCAGCATATCGAAGTTCACCTTGGTGAGGACGTCGCCGTTCATGACGATGATCGGATGGCTGGGACGCTTCGCCAGCAGGCCGAGAGCGCCCGCCGTGCCGAGCTGCGACTCCTCCTCGAGGTAGCTGACCTCGCAGCCCCAGCGGTGACCGTCGCCGAAATGCTCCTTCACCATGTCGGCCTTGTAGTTGACCGAAATGAAGAAGCGTCGGAAGCCGAACAGCAGAAATGCCTCGAGTGTGGACTCGAGCAGCGGCTTATGACCGACTGTCAGCAGGGGCTTCGGCCGGTCCTCGGTCAGCGGCCGCAGGCGATTGCCTTGGCCGCCCGCCATCAGGATCACCCAGTTGTCCCTGACCCTCGTGGCCCGGGTGAGGTCGTTCCAGAACCTTAGATCGACCACGCGCCGATGCGGGTCGACCACCGGGATCTGGCGCAGCAGGCTCGTATTCATGATCTCGAGCAGGCGCCCCGGCGGATCCCCCGGCGCCCCGACGACGGGATCGCGGTTCATGATTCCCGAAACGCTCGAATCGAGCGGCACCGCTTTGAGAAGCCCGCGGCGGACATCGCCATCGGTGACTGTACCGACCAGGCGGCCGTCCGAGTCGCAGACGAGGCAGATCTGGGCGCCGGTCCGATCGAGGCATTGAACCGCGCTCAATACGGTCGCCTCGGGTGCGATGATCGTGTCACGCCACACCGACATCAGGTTTCGCCGCTCCCGCGCGCCGTCTCGCGCTCGGTCATTGCTGAACGCATCGGCATTCGATCGAAGTCATTGATGCGAGGGTAACTAGCAGATGAGCCGGGACGCTGCCTAGGGGCTCGGGTTGCCGAAGATCCTGTCGCGGTCCTGGCGCTGCTGCTCGGCGCGGAGCCGGTCGCTGTCGCGCTCGATGCGGCTCTGCTCGTCGCGGAGCCGATTCTGAGTGCGCAGGCGATCGAGATCGGCATTGGGGACGGAGCGAGTCGTCAGGCCCGGTGCCGAATTCGAGTAGCCCGAGCGCTCGCGCTCGATCCGCGCATTCTCTCGGGCGGCGTCGAGCCGCCCGCTCTCCTGCTGGCGGCGGAACTGCGCATCGTCGGTCGGCGCCACCTGGGCGGATGTCGGGCCGTGGGCGAACGCGACGAGGATCGCGAGGAACGGGAGGGACGATCGGGTCATCCCCTGGATCTCGGCGCTGCGGACGCGTTGCGCAACCGGCGGCTAGCCGGTTTGGCGGCCGCGGATCGATTGGCTGGCGCGGGTCCAGACGCTGAGGGTGCCGGCGATCAAGGCGGTCAGCGCGAAAGCGGTGATGCGGAGCGCAGCGCCCGCCGCCATGACACCGCCGAGGACCAGAAGGGCCGGCACGGCGCCAACGACGACGCGCAACCGGGAAGTCGTTCGTATCAGGGCGTTTGCCATCAGGCAAATATATACAAGGGGCTGTCCCAGATAACTCGGTTATGGAGTTATCATGGGACGGATACGACGGAGCCGATTGGGGGTCTCGAAGCAGGATCGCCTGATCGAACATTTCGTAGCAGGAACGACGGCGCGTACCGCATCG
>VGEH01000026.1 GCA_016869375.1 Alphaproteobacteria bacterium
CGGGCAGCTTGCCGATCACCAACAAAATCAGGGGGTCAATATTCAACGCCGATCACCCCCAAAACGGGGTCAATATTCCACGCCGATTCACACCCTCGACGGTGTTGGTGTGAACGTCGCCCCGGACGTACTCGCCCTTGGCGTGGATCACGGTCTCATGGCTGGCGGCGTTCGGGGCGTGCTTGAAACCAATGCCGCCGTCCGAAATCAGGCGGGTGCCTCGCCCCAGACGGGCATAGAAGACGGCCGCCGGGCTCTTGCCGTCCATGGACAGCGACAGGGAGCGTCCGCCGCGCTCAACGAGGGTCATGACCCGCTGATAGCGCCGCTTGCCGTCCGACCGCTTCTTGGTCTTGGGCGAGTTGGTGACGAAGGTCTCATCAACTTCGACGATCTCGCCGTCGCCGCCAATCGGGCCGGACGAGGGAAGCGGCGTCATGGCAGCCCGGATACGGTGGCTCATGTGCCAAGCGGTTTTGAGGCCGACGCCGAGGGTCCGCTGAAGCTGGCGGGTCGAAATGCCCTTCTTGGACGAACACATGAGGTACATGGCCTGAAGCCAGTACCGCATGGGGGCGTGGCTATCCTCGAAGATGGTTCCGATCCGCACGGTGAACTGGCCGCGGCAGGCGTAACACTTCCGCAGTCCCACGCGAGCGGTCGCGCCCTGAAGCCGGCCGATCTTCTCGCCATCCGCGTTGCCGCAATGGGGGCACACCGGGCCATTCGGCCAGAGCATCGCTTCCACGTAGGCGAAAGCGGCTTCTTCGTTGGTGAACTCAGGGGCGGAAAGGACCGAAACCATGGCTATCTCCTTATGGGAGAAAGCTATCCTTCGGGCCTGGGTTTGTCAAGTGAAACATCGCCCCTATATATCGCATAATGTATATTATGGAAAATAACGAAGCACCGTAAAGCCGCTGCTTTTCGGATCGTGGCGGACGAGCCATTCAGGCGTTTTTACAACACTATATGCGCGCTCGTTGATCTGAATTCCTAGCCTCTCCTCGATCGCGCGGATTACGCCGCGCTGGTTGTCCCAACCGAAGACGATGGTGCCGCCGTTGCGGAAGCCCGCATGGTCCATGGCGGTGTCGTGGAACATCGCGACGCCGCCGGCCGGCACCTTCGGCAGCCAGACATCGAGCTCCTTGCGGGTGTGCTCGTACTCATGCGAGGTGTCGATGAACAGGACCGGCGCCTCGGCCGGCAGGCCGCGGGCCTGGCACCAGGCGGCGAAATGATCCCGGCCGAAGGCGACGTCGTCGGACTGGACGAAGCTCCAGGCGGACCGGAGCTCGACCGGGAGGCCGGGAATGTCGCCGCAGGGCTCGATATCGATGCTGAGGAGATGCGCGCCGGTATGGGCGGCGGCGGCCAGAAGCGCGCGGGTGCTCTCCCCGCCTCGCGTGCCGAGCTCGACCATGAGCCGCGGCTCCTGCGCCACCGCCTCGTAGAAGAGCGTGCCGAGGTGGTCGCTGACGTCGGTCGCGGGCGGCGGCGCGTCGCCGAAGGCCTTCCTCAGCCAGGGGTCGATCACGGCCACGCCGCCATCGAGCGGCGGCACGCGCGGCGCGACATCCAAGAGCCCGGGTGAGCGTGCCACACGATCGATCGCGGCGAGCATCGCTGCTTGGTCGCCGGACCGAATCGCGAGCCAAAGGTCGAGCACGGCGGCCTGACCGTGCCCGGGATTCGACTGGAGGATCGCCTGGCTCAGCTGGCGGGCGGACTCGGCATCGCCCAGGCGCAGCCGCTCCATGGCCATGAGAATGGCCGTGTCGAACGATATCGAGACGCTGCGTTCCGACATCCGGCCCACGCTGAGATGAAACGGGAAGCCGGGCTGCCCGGCACCATTACTTTGCTGCTATGTGTGTCGGCGTCAACCAGAGGACCTCCGTGTCGACGAAGCCATTCTCCCGGACGCTGACCGCCTGCATCCTGTGCCGCTCGCCCGACCTCGACCTCGCCGTACCACTCGAGCCGATGCCCGTCGCGACGCCGACCTTCAAGCTGCCAGATCACCTACGGAACCGGGACGACGCGATCGCGGCCGCCTCGCTGGACCTCCGCCTGTGCCGGGCCTGCGGGCACCTGCAGACGACGGACATGGTCGACCCCGAGTTCAACTACAACAACTACGTCTACAAGACCTCGTCCTCGCTGGGCCTGGTCGACCATTTCCGCGGCAATGCAGAGCAGGCCATGGCGCGCTACAAACCGGCCGCCGGCGCGCTCGTCGCCGAGATCGGCAGCAATGACGGCAGCCTGCTCCGCTTCTTCAAGGATCGCGGGCATCGCGTGCTGGGCATCGACCCGGCCCAGGAGATCGCGCGCCAGGCGACCGCGAACGGCATCGAGACCTGGGCCAGGTTCTTCGATCGTAGCGTCGCCGAGGAAGCCGCCGGGAAACATGGGCAAGCCTCGATCATCCTGGCGAACAACGTCATCGCCAATATCGACAATGTCGGCACCTTCACCGCCGGCCTCGACCCGCTGCTGGCGCCGGACGGCGTCTTCGTCTTCGAGACCCAGTACGGCGCCGATGTGATCGACCGGACGTTGCTCGACACCGTCTACAACGAGCATCTCTCGTATTTCATGGTCCGCCCGCTGGCGACGCATTTCGACCGGCTCGGCTACCAGGTCGTCAACGTCGACCGCATCCCGACCAAGGGTGGCTCGATCCGCGTCGCGGTGCAGAGGAAGGGCGGCAAGCGGGCGGCAGCGCCCGAGGTCGGCGCGATCATCGCCGACGAGGAACGCCGCGGCATGTTCGGGCTCGACTACTACAAGCCCTTCGCGCGGCGCGTGAAGGATATCGGCCGGCAGCTCAACGCGATCGTCGATGCCGAGGAGAAGAAGGGACGCTTCGTCGCCGGCTACGGCGTCTCGGTCGGCACCACCACCCTGCTCCACCAGTTCGGGCTGACCAAGCGCATCCCGATGCTGTTCGACGACAACCCGGAACGCGAAAGCCATCTGCGCGGTCCCGGCTATCAGATCCCGGTGCTGGCCGGCACCGCGCTCGCCGAGAAGGATCCGGGCGCCGTGATCGTCTTCGCCTGGCGCTACATCGATCCGATCGCCAAGAAGCAGGACGCCTGGCTCGCCAGGGGCGGTCGCTTCATCCTGCCGCTGCCGGAAGTCAGCGAGCGGACGCGTTAGGCCTTACGGCCACTCCAGCACCATGCCGTCATAGGCCGGTTCGACATGGGCCGGCACCATCGCCTTGACCTTGGCGTAGTCCATCCATTGCGAGAGATGCGTCAGCACGGCGCGCTTCGGCTTCACGCGCTCGATCCATTCGAGGGTGCGCGCGAGATGAGTGTGAGTCGAATGCGGCTCGAGCCGGAAGGCATCCACGATCCAGAGCTCGATGCCGGCGAGCAGATCGAACGCGGCTTCGTCGAGGGTCACGACATCGGTCGAATAAGCGACCTTGCCGAAGCGGAATCCCAGGCTCCGCGAGAAGCCGTGATCCTGCGAATAGGGCCATACCTCGATGTCGCCGACGCGGAACGGGCCTTCGATCGCGTGCGGCGTCAGGGTCGGCTTGTAGAAGTAGTCGCCCTTCAGCGCCTGGAAGACATAGCCGAAGCGCTCCCGGATCGTCGCCAGCGTCACCGGATCGGCATAGGCATCGATCGGCCGCTTGAGTGCGATGTTCACCGCGCGGAGATCGTCGATGCCATGCAGGTGGTCGGCATGCGCATGCGTGAACAGCACGGCGTCGAGTGTCCTGATGCCGGCGGTGAGGAACTGCTGGCGGAGATCGGGCGAGGTGTCGATGAGGAGCCGCGTCGCCCCCTGCTCCACCAGGATCGAGACGCGCAGCCGCCGGTTCTTCGGCTCCTTCGGATCACAGTCGCCCCAATCCTCGCCCACCGTCGGCACGCCCATCGAGCTACCGCAGCCGAGGATGGTGATCTTCACGGTTTGGCGAAGGCCGTGGCCGGGATCTTCGTGAAGACGCGCCGGACGTTGTCGGTGGTCGAGGCGGCGAGATCCGCCGGCGAGACGCCGCGCAGCGCCGCGACCTTGGCCGCGGTGTGAACGACGAAGGCCGGCTCGTTGCGCTTTCCCCTCATCGGGATCGGCGCGAGGTAGGGCGCATCGGTCTCGACCAGCAGGCGACCGGCCGGAACCCAGGCCGCAACTTCCTGCAGCGCCGCCGCCGATTTGAAGGTGACGATGCCGGAAATCGAGATGAAGAGGCCGAGATCGACGGCCTTCTCCGCCAGCGCCCTGGTCGAGGTGAAGCAGTGGATGAGGCCGGTATAAGGTCCCTTCTCCATCTCCTCGGCGAGGATCTTTCCGGTGTCCTCGTCGGCGTCGCGCGTATGCACGATGACCGGCAGTCCGGTCAGCCGCGACGCCGCGAGATGAGCGCGGAAGCTGCGCGCCTGCGCATCGCGCGGGCTGTGGTCGTAGTAGTAGTCGAGGCCGGTCTCGCCGACCGCGACCACCTTTGGATGTTCGGCCAGGCGCGCGAGCTTCTCGGCATCGGCCTCAGGTTCGGTGCCGGCCTCGTGCGGATGGATGCCGACCGAGCAGTAGATGTCGTCATAGCGCTCGGCAATGGCACGGACGCGATCGAACTCGGTCAGCTTGGTGCCGATCGTGACCATGAGCCCGATGCCGGCGCGGCGCGCGCGCGCGACGACCTCGTCCAACTCCGCCGAAAGCTCGGGGAAGTCGAGATGGCAGTGACTGTCGACCAGCATCAGCCGCCCGCCTTCGCCGCCTGTCCTTCTTCGACATAGCGCGGGAAGACGCCTTCCGGCTTCGGCAGCACCGTGCCCGACTTGAGCGCGCCGCTCGAGCCCAGCGAGGCGAAGGTCCGCATGCCGTTCGGCACCTCGAGCAGGTCGAGCATGCGCGCAGCCGAATTCGGCATCACCGGCTGCGCCAGGATCGCCAGATGCCGGATGGTCTCGGCCAGCACATAGAGCACTGTCGCCATGCGCTTGGCGTCGGTCTTCTTCAGCGCCCAGGGTGCTTGCTCGTCGACATAGCGGTTGGCGGCACCGACTACTTCCCACTGCGCTTCGAGAGCGCGATGGAACTGCTGCTCGTCATATTCGGTACGCACGCGGTCCAGCAGCCCATGCGCGGCGCCGAGCAGCGCGCGGTCGGCGTCGGTGAACTCGCCATGCTCCGGCACCTTGGCATCGCAGTTCTTGTTGATCTGGGTCAGCACGCGCTGCGCCAGGTTGCCGAAATCGTTGGCGAGGTCGGTGTTGATGCGCCGGATCATCGCCGCATGGCTGAAATTGCCGTCCTGGCCGAACGGCAGCTCGCGCATCACGAAGTAGCGCACGGGATCGAGCCCGTAGCGCGCGATCAGATCCTGGGGCGTGAGGAAGTTGCCGAGGGACTTCGACATCTTCTGCCCCTCGCTGGTCCACCAGCCATGGGCGAAGACGCGCTTCGGCGGCTTCAGGCCGGCGGCCAGAAGGAAGGCCGGCCAGTAGACCGTGTGGAAGCGGATGATGTCCTTGCCGACCATGTGCAGGTCGGCCGGCCAGAACTTCGCGTATTCGCCGCTCTCGTCGGGGAAGCCCGCCGCGCTCACGTAGTTGGTCAGCGCGTCGATCCAGACATACATGATGTGCTTGGGATCGTCGGGAACCGGCACGCCCCATCTGAAGCTGGTGCGCGAGATCGAGAGATCGCGAAGGCCTGATGAGACGAAGCTGACGACCTCGTTCTTGCGCGTGCGCGGCGCGAGGAAGCTCGGGTTCGCCTCGTAGAAGTCGAGCAGCGGCTGCTGCCACTTCGAGAGATCGAAGAAGTAGTTCTCCTCCTCGAACCACTCGACCGGGGCACCCGACGGCGCCTTGCCGTCGACGAGCTCGCTCTCGTCGTAGAAGGCCTCGTCGCGAACGGCGTACCAGCCGGCGAACTTGCCGAGATAGATGTGGCCGTTCGCCTTCATCCGCCGCCACAGCTCCTGGCAGGCGGCGGCGTGGCGCGGCTCGGTCGTGCGGATGAAGTCGTCGTTGGAGAGATTCATCACGCCGGAAAGATCACGGAAATGCTGGCTCACCTTGTCGGTGAAGCTCTGCGGATCCATGCCCGCGTCGGCGGCCGATTTGGCGACCTTCTGGCCGTGCTCGTCGGTGCCGGTCAGGAACTTGACCTCGTAGCCGTCGAGCCTCTTGAAGCGCGCGAGCACGTCGCACGCCACCGACGTGTAGGCGTGCCCGATATGGGGCGCGTCGTTCACGTAGTAGATCGGCGTCGTCAGGTAGTAACGCTTGGCCGCGGCCATCGGCCGGAACTCCTAGAGCTGAGCGAGGAGGCGATCGTCGTCCAGGGCCAGAAGGAGGGTCAACAGGACCTGTTTTCGGTCGATGTTGACGGCCTCGGAGCGCTGGACCAGACGGCGGCTGTTCTCCCATAGCTCGCGCCAGCGATCAAGGCTGCGCCGGCCGGCGAGCCGGCGGATGGCGGCGGCCTCGCCCGGCACGATCTCGGCCGGCGGTCCGGGATCGGCGGCGGCGCGGGCGAGCCTCGCAAGCAGGTCGACATGCATGTCGACGGCGGCGAGATAGGCCGCCTCGGCATCGCGCCTCGCCAGCTTGTCGGCGAAGCTCTGCATCGCTTGCGCATCGGATGCCGTGGCGCTCGCGAGCTGGAAGACCTGGCGGTAGAGGCCGAGGCCGCCGGCATCGATGAGATCGAGGGCGCGGCCAAGACTGCCGCGCGCGAGGCGGGCCAACGGTTCCCGCTCCTCCGCCGGCAGATCGGGCGCTTGGGTCGCCAGCAGGCGGTCGAGCACGCTCGGCTCGAGCGGCTTCAGCAGCAGGCGCCGGCAGCGCGAGCGGATCGTCGGCAGGATGCGGCCCGCGCCGTGATAGACGAGCAGGAGCACGGCGCGCCGCGGCGGCTCCTCCAGGATCTTAAGCAGCGCGTTCATCGATTGCGGGTTGAGGTCGTCGACCGCATCGACGATCGCCACGCGCCAGCCGCCCTCGGCCGGCGTGAGGTGCATGAAGTCGGCGACGCCGCGCGCCTCCTCGGCGGTGATGACCTTTCGCAGCCGCTTCGCCTTCTCGTCATAGCTGCGCTCGAGCGCGAGCAGGTCCGGATGGCTGCCGGCGGCGATCAGCCGCGTGGCGCGATGCTCGGGCTCGACGTCGAGCGTCGGCGCGCTGTCGCCGAACAGCCCCCCGCCCTCGCCGCCCGTCGCGCCGGAAAGCAGGAAGCGCGCGAAGCGATAGGCGAGCGTCGCCTTGCCGATGCCGCGCGGGCCTTCGATCAGCCAGGCATGCGCGAGCCGGCCGGAACGCACCGCCTCGACCATCTGCGTCTCGGCCGTCTCATGCCCGAGCAGCGAGGCGCCGAGCCGCGGATGCGGGCGGGTGTCAGCGTCCGCAGCGGCTGCCTTCTTGCCGGTCACAGCTTGACGCCGAGCCGGCTCGACACAGCGGCGACAATCGCCGCGCTCACCCCTGCCGCATCCGATCGCGCGTCGATGACGACGCAGCGTTCAGGCTCGGCCTCGGCGATCGCGAGGAAGCCCGCGCGGAGCCGCTGATGAAAGCCGATGTCCATGCGCTCGAAGCGATCCTCGCCCGAAACAATGCCCTTCATGCGCGCCTGCGCCCGACCAAGCCCGTCTTCCACCGGCAGGTCGAGGATCAATGTCAGGTCCGGGCGACGGTCGCCGAGGATGGTGCGGCGAAGCGACTCCAGCGTGTCGAAGGGCACGCCGCGGCCATGGCCTTGATAGGCGACGGTCGAGTCATGGAAGCGATCGCAGAGGACCCATTTGCCGTCGTCGAGCGCCGGCTTGATCGTCCGGAGCCAGTGATCGTGGCGCGCCGCGATCATCATCAACGCTTCCGTCAGCGGCTCCCAGCGGCCGGTGTCACCGGCGACGAGCAGGCGGCGGATCGCCTCCGCCCCCGGCGAGCCGCCCGGCTCGCGCGTCGCCACATGCTCGATACCGGCGGCAGCGAGGCGCTCGCCGAGATGCCTGATCTGGGTGGTCTTGCCCGCCCCCTCGCCGCCTTCGAAGGTGACGAAGCGAGCGGCAGCCGTCACTTCTGCGCGCCGAAGATCAGATAGGAGACGGCGGCGCCGATGCGCCCGGCCGGGCCGAGCTGCGCCACGCTCTCGCCGGCGAGCAGCGACAGCTCCTTGGACGGAACGCCGGGAGCGGCGACCACCAGCTTGCCGGCCACTTGCCCCTTCTGGATCGGCGTCTGGATCGGCTCCTGGAACACCGCCGTCACCTTCATGCCCTGGCGCGCACGGCGCGGCAGCGTCACGACGAGGTCCTCGGCGGCGATCAGCGGCACGGTCTTGGATTCGCCGAGCCAGACAGTGGCGTTCTGCACGGCTTCGCCGGCTTTGAACAGCGCGTAGTTCTCGTACTCGCGGAAGGCCCAATCGATCAGGTTCTCGGTCTCCTGCGCGCGCGCCTTCATGCTCGGAAGCCCGTTCACCACCATGATGATGCGGCGGTCGCCGCGCTTGACCGAAGCGGTGAGGCCGTAGCCCGCGGCCTCGGTGTGGCCGGTCTTGAGCCCGTCGGCGCCGAGCGGCTTGTAGAGCAGCGGATTGCGATTGCCCTGCCGGATGCCGTTGAAGGTGTAGTTCAGCTCCGCGTAGTACTTATAGTGTTCAGGGAACGCCTCGATCGTGTGCTTGGCGATCAGCGCCAGCTCGCGCGCGGTCGTCACATGCTCCGGATGCGGCCAGCCGCTCGAGTTCTTGAACACGGTCTTGGTGAGGCCGAGCTCGCGGCCCTTCTTCGTCATCTGCTCGGCGAAGGCCTCCTCGCTGCCGGCAAGAGCCTCGGCGACGACGACGCAGGCATCGTTGCCCGACTGGATGACGATGCCGCGGATCAGATCCTCGACCTTAACGCGCGAGCCGAGCGGCACGAACATCTTCGAGCCCTGGATGCGCCAGGCGCGCTCGCTCACCGGGAACTCGTCCGTCAGCTTGACCTCGCCCTTCTGCAGCTTCTCGAAGAGCATATGGACGGTCATCACCTTGCTCATCGACGAGGGCGGCATGATCTCGTCGGCGTTCTTCTCGAGCAGGACCGCCCCGGTCATCATGTCGACGATGAAGGCCTGCCGGGCCTGGGTTTCGATCGTCTGGGCGAAGGCAGGCGCGGCGCCGAGGAGGAAGGCGGCGGCCAGGGTCAGGCGGCGGAGCGAGGTGATAAGCATGGGGGACAGCCTCTCCATCATTGGTCGACGATCACCCGGGCATCCGGATATCCCGCTTGGATGACCCGGGCAAGGGTGCGGTCGGCCTCTTCAACACTCGAGAACGGTCCAAAGCGCACTCGATAAAGAAGTTGGTCTCGGATCTGCCTCGGCGCAACGATGGCGCGCCCGACCGGCTGCAATGCGGCCGAGACGCGGACGGCGTTGTTCACGTTGGCGAAGGCGCCAGCCTGCACGTAGATCTCGGTCGGGACGACGGGGACCGTGGTCACAACCGGTTGAACCGGCTGAAGCGCCGCGACCTGGCGCTCGGCGGTCGCCTTGGCGACTTCGAGGACCACGCCCGGCGCTGTCGGCTGCGCCGCCACCGGCGGCGGGGCCGGCGCCGCTGCGCTGCCGGGAACCGGCAAGGCCTGGACGGCGACCGAGGCGCGCGGGGAGGCGTTCGGCGCATCCGGACGGACCTGGACCGTGTCGGTGGCCGCGTCCGAGGCAGCGACGACCATGGCCGGCTCCGGCCGCCCCTGGGTCAGGGCCTCGGCTATGTTCCGGCTCTCTTCGGGAAGAATCTGGACGCGGACCTTGGCCGTCCCTGCCCGCTCGATCCCGAGCAGCTGCGCCGAGCGCCGGGAGAGATCGATGATCCGGCCCGCGGCGAAAGGCCCGCGGTCGTTGATGCGGACCACCATCGACCGGCCGTTCTCGAGATTCGTCACGCGGACCAGGCTCGGCATCGGCAAGGTCCGATGCGCCGCCGTCAGGTCGTTCATGTCGTAGATTTCGCCGTTGGCGGTCAGCTTGGCGTGGAAGGCCTCGCCGTACCAGGACGCGATGCCGGTCTCGTCATATTGATAATCGACCTTAGGATAATACCAGATTCCATTGATCTGATAGGGCTCCCCGATCTTGTAGTAACCCTTTGGCGCCGATGTCAGCCCGGCCTTCTCGCCGACGGTCTTAGCGAGGTGAGAACCGAAGTTGAGACTGGTGCATCCCGGCAGCCAAAGTAGCGCCGCAAGCGTCCCGAAGAGAGGCAGGCGCCACATCGTCCGCATCATCTTGGGGTAGCCCCCAGCTAGTTCACCAATATTTGGTAATCTAGCTGCCGGAAATGCGGTCCGCAAGTTGTCCGACGGCGGTCGCGAAGTAGAGCGAGCGATTCCAGCGCATGATCGTCTTGTAGTTCGTGTAGACGAGGTAGCTGGGTCCGTTTGCGCCGCCCGGCTGGATGATCGAGGCGCTGAGGTCACGAGCCGGCAGGTCGCCGCCATCGGGCCGCCGAACGCCGAGCGCCGCCCATTCCGAGACGGGTTTCTCGACCTTGAGGTCGAACTGGGTGCGATCGAGGGTCGGCGGCACGCGGACCTGCCTGCCCCAGGTCTCGTCGCCCTTCCATCCGCTCTTCGTCAGATAGTTGGCGATCGAGGCGAAGACGTCCGACTGGGAGCCCCAGAGGTCCGGCCTGCCGTCGCCGTCATAGTCGACGGCGTATGCCAGGAAGCTCGACGGCATGAACTGGCTCTGGCCCATGGCACCGGCCCAGGAGCCGCGCATGCGCTGCGGATCGGCCAGGCCGCGATCGACCATGCGGAGCGCGTTCAGAAGCTCGCCGCGGAAGAAGCTGGAGCGCCGTCCGTCATGGGCGAGGGTCGCAAGCGCCGAGATGATCGGGAAGTCGCCGGTGATGCGGCCGAAATCGGTCTCGATTCCCCAGAGCGCCACGATGAAGCGCGGCTGCACCCGGTACTTGGCGGAGACCTGCTCCAGCAGATCCTTGTGAGTGACCAGCATCTGCCTGCCGGTCTCGACCCGCCGGTCGTTGATCACGCGTTCGATATACTGGTCGAAGGTGAGCGTCGTCTCCGGCTGGCGGCGGTCGAGCTCGATGACACGCGGAATCGGCTGAACCCCGACCAGCGATCGATCGAGTGTTTCCGCGCGGATGCCGCGCTCGAGGGCCTCGGCGCGGAACTGGCGGAGCCAGGTCGGGAAATCGACATCCGCCGCGTGGCCGATGCTCGGCAGGAGAAGCGCTGCGGCGACGGCGGAGCGAAGAAGAATTTTGCGCATCATCGTTCCGTTGCGAGAGCGAGGCGCCTGTATGGCACCATGCCACGGCCTGCACAAGAACATCGGTGGAACCCGGCCATGGCGCGCATCGTCCTCACGCATACGCGGCTCGATCGTAAGGACAAATACGGCGATGCCGCGGTCGCAGGACTCAACGCGCTCGGCAGCCTCGCGGTTCACGACGGCGACGAACCGCTCACCGTAGACGGTCTGATTCACCTCGCCCGCGACGCCGAAATCATCGTCCTCGACCGCATGGTACCGGGGGAGGCACGCCTGTTTTCGGCGCTGCCGAAGCTCATCGCCGTCCACCGCGTGGCGATGGACATCCGCAATATCGACATAGCGGCCGCCTCGGCCGCCGGCGTTGTGATCACGCGTGCCGGCCCGGGCTTCATTGCCGCGGTGACCGAGCTGATTCTCGCCCAGATGGTCGATTTGGGGCGCGGCCTGAGCCGTCACGTAGCCGAATACCGCGCGGGCATCGTACCCCCTCAGCGCCTTGGGCTTCAGCTCGCGGGACGTACGGCCGGTATCGTGGGCTTCGGCAATCTCGGCAGGCGCATGTCGGAGCTACTCGCCTTCATGGGCATGCGCGTGCTGGTCTCCGATCCGGAGGCCAACATCCCCGCGCCCTTCGAGAAGGTCGATCTCGACCGCCTTGCGGCGGAGTCCGACTTCATCGTCTGTCTTGTCATTCATTCTCCGAAGACCGAGAAGCTGATGAACGCCCAGCTCTTCCGGAAGATGAAGCCGACGGCCTTCTTCCTGAACCATTCGCGCGGCGGACTCGTCGACGAAGATGATCTCAAGCGCGCGCTCGACGAGAGCTGGATCGCTGGTGCTGCGCTCGATGTCGGCCGGTCGCCGCCCGACGACACGCCGCCGCTCGTTCTCGGCCGCCATCCCAAGGTGATCGCGACCCCGCATATCGGCGGGATGGTGCCGGAGTCGGTCGCCTCCCAGGCAGCCGACACGGTCGAGCAGGCGGCGGCGGTCCTGGCCGGCAAGATGCCGAAATTCGCGATCAACCCGGACGCGGCGACGCGTCTCGCCCGGTACCGTCAGGCGGTGCCATAATGAAGGCCCGTTCCTAGCCTCCCATCCGCCGCACAACAGGAGCTTCTTCATGATCGGCGATCCGGTCGCACTCACCGTGCGGCGGCGCATCGAGCGCCCGTCCGCCGCCCTCGTCGCCCGTTTCGCCGGGTTGCCGACCGGCTTCGTCACCGACGCGCTGAACGGCTTCGGCTCGATGCACTATCGCGTGAAACCGATCTCGCCCGAGATGAACTTCTGCGGCACAGCGGTTACCGCTTGGTGCGCGCCCATGGACAATCTCGCGGTCATGGCGGCGCTCGATTTCGTCCAGCCGGGCGATGTCATCGTGTGCGGCACGCAAGGCCAGGAGGCCGGCGGCACCATCGGCGATCTCTGGGCGGCGGGCGCCAAGGCCCGTGGGGTCGCGGCGCTGGTGACCGATGGTCTGGTGCGCGACGTCGCAGGCCTGCTCAAGGTCGGCCTGCCGGTCTTCGCCATCGGCCACAACCCGAACTCGGCCTTCAAGAACGGTCCTGGCACCGTCAACCACCCGATCGCCTGCGGCGGTGTTCCGGTCGGTCCTGGCGACATCGTCGTCGGCGACCGCGACGGCGTCGTCGTGGTGCCGCGCGACCAGGCCGAGGCGGTCGCTGCCCAACTCGAGGTGGTGAAGAAGAAGGAAGCCGACACCGAAGCGAAGGTCCTCTCGCCCGCAGGCAAGACGATGTCGTTCTGGAGCGAAGAAGGCGCCAAGGCACGCGGCGGGGTGCGGTATGTCGACTGAAGCCCCGCCGGTGAAAGTCCTCTACTTCAACCATGGCGGACAGGACCTCTACGACCTGGTCAAGAGCTCGGCCAAGCCGGGGATCGAGATCGTCACGCTCGAGACCGGATCGGTCGAGGAACGCCTTGCCAAGATCGCCGATGCCGATGCCGTGATCGTCGGCAGCTTCGCGCTCGAACGACCGTTCATCGACGCCGCGCGCCGGCTCCGCCTCGTCCATCACCAGGGCGTCGGCTACCACGACACGGTCGACACCGCGGCGCTGCGCGAACGCCAGATCGCGCTGGCGATCGCGCCGGGCGGCACCTCGATCGGCGTCGCCGAGCACACGATCATGCTGATGCTCGCGGTCGGCAAGCGGCTTGCCTTCGTCGATGCGGAGATGCGTCGCGGCAAGTGGCACACCAACGATCTCAGGGCGGAGTCGCATCAGCTGACCGGCGCCACCGTCGGGATCGTCGGCCTCGGGCGCATCGGCAAGGAACTCGCCCGGATGCTGACCGTCTTCCGGACCACGACGCTCTATCACGACATCCTGGAGATGCCGGCCGATCTGGAGCGCGAGCTAAAGGTCAAGCGAGCGTCCTTCGACGAGCTTCTGGGGAAGAGCGACGTGGTCACGCTGCATGTGCCGCTGACCAAGCAGACGCATCACATGATCGATACGGCGGCACTGAAGAAAATGAAGCGCGGCGCCTATCTCATCAACAACGCCCGCGGTCCGGTGGTCTCCGAAGCGGCTCTGATCGAGGCGCTGAAGAGCGGGCATCTCGGCGGTGCCGGCATGGACACCTATGAAGTCGAGCCGCCACCCGGCGTGACGCCGCTGGCGCAGTTCCGCAACGTCGTGCTGACCCCGCACCACGCCCCCGGCACGATCGAGGCGATGAAGCTGAAGATGGACGACATCTTCGCCAATATCGACCGCTTCCGCCGCGGCGAGGCCCTCGTCGACCGGATCGAGCTCGGGTGAATGGCCACCACGCCTGAATCTCCGCTATCGCGGATCGTACTTCATGTGATGGTGCCGTTCGCGGTCGGCTACGTCATGGTCTGGCTGCTGCGCTCGGTGAACGCTGTCGTCGCGCCCGATCTGGTGCGTGAGCTTGGGCTCACCGCCTCAGGCCTCGGGCTTCTCACCTCGGCCTACTTCTTCACCTATGCCGCGATGCAGCTTCCGGTCGGGCTCCTGCTCGACCGTTACGGGCCGAGGCGAACCCAGTCCGGCCTCTTCCTTTTCGCCGCACTCGGCTGCATCGGCTTCGCCATCGCGCAGGATGAGCTGACCCTGACGCTGTCGCGCGCGCTGATCGGGCTCGGGCTCGCTGGCGGGCTGATGACGGGCTTCAAGACCGTGGCGCTGTGGTTCCCGCGCGACAAGGTGGCGATGGGCAATGGCTGCTACATGGCAGTCGGCGGCCTGGGCGCGGTCCTTGCCGCAACGCCGAGCAGCCTTCTGGTGCAGGCGATCGGGTGGCGCCCGTCCTTCGTCCTATTCGCGGCCCTGACCTTCGCGGCCGCGGCCGCCATCTACCTGGTGGTGCCGGAGCGCGGCGGCGGCGGCAAGATCGAGACCTTCCCCCAGCAACTCCGCGGCCTCGCCAATGTTGTTCGCGACCGCGTCTTCTGGAAGGTGACACCGGTCGTCGCCACCACCAACGCGACCGCGCTCGCGGTGCAGTCATTGTGGCTCGGCCCGTGGCTCGTCGATGTCGGCGGCCTCTCGCGCGGCGAGGCGGCGAATTACCTGATGGCGTGCTCGCTCGGATTCGCCGTCGGCGTCGCCAGCGCCGGCTCGCTCATCAGCTGGCTGCGCAGCCGCGGCATCGACACGCTGACCGTTCTCTCGTACGGCATCGTGCCGTTCCTGCTCGTACAGGCGCTGATGCTGACCGGCTGGGCGACGGAGTTCCTGCTGCCGATCGCCATCGCCTACGGCCTCACCGGCCAGGTCGCGACCATGGCGCTCGCCAAGTATCCCGAGCACTTCGGCGTCGCCCTCGCCGGGCGCGCCTCGACCGCGACCAACCTCGTCGCCTTCGTGCTGGCCTTCGCCTGCCAGTACGCGGTCGGCTGGGTCATCGACTTCTGGCCGCCCGGCCCCGCCGGAGGGTATCACCCCGACGGATACCGCGCGGCCTTCGCGGGCGCACTCGTCATCGAGGTCGCCGCCTACCTCTGGTATCTCGGCTTCCGCGAGCGAAGATAGGCTCATGCAGCAGCCGGCCGGAGGATCGGGGAAGTCGACGGCGACTGAGAACTTTCCGGTCGCATCGCGCATTCTCGCGCCGGAGCACCGCGCCCATATCCTCCACTTCTACTGGCGCGCGCGCGAGGCGGACGACATCGCCGACGACCCGTCTCTCCCGGCGGAGGACAAGCTGCACCGCCTCGACATCGTCGCGCAGAGCGAGCCCGAGAACGCGCATCTGCAGCTGCTGCTCCAGGCGTTCCGCTGGGACGTGTCGAAGTCCCGATACCGCGACTGGAGCGAGCTGATGCTCTACTGCCGCTTCTCCGCGATTCCCGTCGGCCGCTTTCTCCTCGACCTTCACCGCGAAGGCCATGAGCCGCAGCCGGCCTCCGATGCGCTGTGCTCGGCGCTCCAGGTGCTGAACCACCTGCAGGATTGTGGCGAGGACTATCGAGTCCTCGATCGCGTCTACCTGCCGGCTGCCTGGATGAACGCCGAGGGCGCGGCGGTGGCCGACCTCGGCGAAAGCCAATCGCAGCCGGCGCTTCGCCGGGTTTTCGACCGTGTCCTCAACCGGGTGGATGAGCTGCTGAGCCAGGCGCGGCCGCTTCCATCGAAGCTCGACGACCGTCGGCTCGCCCTCCAGGCGGCGATCACCGTGGCGGTCGCCGAGCGCTTGGCGCGTCGGCTCCGCCGACAGGATCCCCTGTCGGCTCCGGTGCGGCTGTCGTCGCTCGGCTACGTCTCCGCCTGTATCGATGGCGCCTGGCGCTGGCTGCTTCGCTGATGAGCGCGGCGCGGCGCAGCAGCTTCTATTGGGCCATGCGGCTGATGCCGGCAGCGCAGCGGCGCGCGATGTTCGCCGTCTACGCTTGGTGCCGCACTGTCGATGACATCGCCGATGCCGACCTGCCAGCGGAGACGCGAGCCGGCGGTCTCAGGACGGCACGCGCCGAGCTCGACCGGGTCTTCGCCGCCGATGACGGCTCCGAACTCGCCCGCGCCATCCGCCGCCATCGCCTCGACCGTTCCTGGTTCGAGATGGTGCTCGAAGGCGTGGAGAGCGACGTGGCCGCCCCTTTGCGTGCCCCCGATATGGACGCGCTGACACTCTACTGCCGGCGCGTCGCCGGCGCGCCGGGACGCATGGCCGTCGCGATCTTCGGGTGCGACGACGAAGCCGCGGCGGACTTCGCCTTTACCGGCGGCACGGCCCTGCAGCTGACGAACATCCTCCGCGACGTTGCCGAGGATGCGGAGCGCGGCCGGCTCTATCTCCCCCGTGAGGCGCTTGCCGCCGCCGGGATCCGTCTCGACGATCTTCCCTCCCTCCTCTCCGATCCTCGGCTGAGCGAGGCGAAGGCGTGGCTGGCGGAGCAGGCCCAAGGTCTCTATGACCGGGCCGAGGCGAGCGCCGCCCGTTCTGATCGCCGGCTATGGCCCGGCCTCGCCATGCTTCGCCTCTATCGCCGACTCCTCGCCCGTATGGACAGGGAAGAACGACCGCAGCTCGGCACCTTGGAAGCCATCGCCATCGTGCTGGCCTCGCGCTTCGGCCTGGCGCGATGACCGTGCATGTCGTCGGCGCCGGCCTCGCCGGGCTCAGCGCCGCGGTCTCGCTCCTCGATGCTGGGATCGACGTGCGCGTGCATGAAGCGGCGCCGGTGCCGGGCGGCCGCTGCCGCAGCTATCACGATCCGCAGCTCGACCGCCGCATCGACACCGGGACCCACCTCCTGCTCGGGGCTAATGTCGAGGCCCTCGCCTATCTTCGCCGCCTCGATGCGCTCGATCGCGTGCTCGAGGTCGCGCCGGCGGCCTACCCGTTCTTCGATCTCGCGAGCGGACGGCGGTGGACCGTTCGGCCGACTCCGTGCGGGCTCGTCTCCGCCTTCCGCCCGGTGGCGCTCGCGGCGCTCAATACCGAACCGGGAGAAGCCTCGTGGGGGGTCATGGCCTCGGTCTTCGGCCGGCTCATCGGCGAGCGCGCCTGCCGGCCCTGGATCGCGCGGACCGGCATCGGCGATGCGCTGATCGACCCCGCCGTGCAGCGGCTCGGCGATCGTCTCGCCTGCGGTCGCCGCTTGACCGGCCTCGCAATCGACAAGGCGAGGGTTCGCACGCTGATCTTCGGCGAGGAATCCCTCGATCTCTCCCTCGGCGACAGGGTGATTCTCGCGGTTCCGCCTTTTGCGGCGGCGGCGGTCATGCCGACTCTCATCGTTCCGACGGAATTCCGGGCGATCGTCAACGCCCACTTCCGCGTGTCTCGACGCACGCCGCTGCCCCGCCTGGTCGGTCTAACCGGCGGTCTTGCGCAGTGGGCCCTTTGGCGGGAGGACGTCGTTTCAGCGACCGTGAGCGCCGCTGACCTCCTCCTCGCCGATGCGCCTGAAACGCTGATCGACCGCTTCTGGCCGGAGATGGCAGCCGCTTTCGAGCTCGATGAATCGCGGCCGATCGGGCGCATCGTCAAGGAGCGGCGCGCGACAATCGCGGCCACCCCGGAAATGGAAAGGCTGCGCCCCGCGGCGCGGACGGCACTCGCAAACCTGATGCTCGCCGGCGACTGGATCCGCACCGGTCTTCCGGGCACCCTCGAAGGAGCGGTGCGCTCTGGTACCGCGGCGATGCGACTCGCCTTGGCTTAGGCCAATATCTTGGGTTAATCTTCCCGCAGAAGCCTAAACCTGGATCCCCTTAAAAACCCCCGGGAGGAATGTCATGGCGTCGGTTCTCGAGAAACTTGAGCGAGCCGTGATCGCCGGCTTCGTACTGGCCGCGATCATCTTCTGGCTGCTGGTACGTCCGGCAGCGTTCGACCACGGCTACTGGACCTTCTTTATGCGCTGGCTGCACGTGCTCAGCGGCGTGATGTGGATCGGCCTCCTCTGGTACTTCAACTTCGTGCAGATCCCGTCGATGCCGAAGATCCCGGACGAGCAGAAGCCGGCGGTCTCGAAAGTGATCGCGCCGACCGCGCTCTACTGGTTCCGCTACGCCGCGCTTGCGACCGTGGTCACCGGCCTCCTGCTTGCCTGGATGAACGGCTACATCGGCCAGGCGCTGATGCTCGGCGGCGCCGAGGGCGTACCTCAGCACCGCGCCATCGGCATCGGCATGTGGCTCGGCTTGATCATGGCCTTCAATGTCTGGTTCCTGATCTGGCCGAACCAGCAGAAGGCGCTCGGCCTCGTCGAGGCGACGCCGGACGAGAAGAAGGCGGCGGCGCGCATGGCGATGCTGGCCTCGCGCACCAACACCGTTCTCTCGATCCCGATGCTCTATGCGATGGTCAGCGCCCAGAACATCTGAGCGCAGCCGCCCGGTCGTATGCGAGGGGGCCTGAAGGCCCCCTCGTCGTTTCAGCCTCCTGTCGGAGGCCCGGCGCCCGGAGCGAGGCAGACATCGACGGTCTCGATCAGGAGATGCCTGCCACGCTCGGACCTCCCCCGCCGTCGCCGCCGGAACAGGCGGAAACGGCGGTGCGCCGCGCCGGCATAGCGTCACGGCAATGGCCCGCATGGGCAGGATAAGGATGCGGGGCTCCGAGCAGGCGGTCGAAGCTGCGGCCCCGGACATACCGGATGGCCCGACTAAAGATACTGACCGGTCTCCTTTCCTGGAACCTTCGCCTGCGGGACAGGCTAGGACGAAGGCGAGGCGCGGCGGCGCCAGGCGGAGAGCAGAGTCGCCCCGGCACGCTTCGCATCGCGTGCCGCGTCCGGATTGCCCTCCGCAGCCGAGGTGATCGCCCCCTGCATCAGCATGTGCCAGGCCGCTGCGAAGGCGCGCGCATCCGCGAGGCCGGCCGTCTTCGCGAGATGCTCGACGAAGCCGCGAACGCCGGACAGGTATCTGGCGGCGGCGCGGTGCACCGGCGATCCCGTCTCGACCTCAAGCAGCGTCCTGGCGAAGGGACAGCATTGAATCGGCGCTGGCGAAACCACTCGCCGAGCAGGTCGAATACGACGAGAAGGCACGCCTTGGGATCCTTGTGCCGACCGAACACCTCCGCTTTCAGCCAGTCGATGGTCCAGCGCTGCTCATGCTCGGCGAGGAAGGCGAGCATGAGGTCGTTCTTCGAGTCGAAGTGCCGGTAGAAGGTCATCCGCGCGACATTCGCACCGTCGATGATGGCGTCGATGCCCGTGGCGCGGATTCCGTCGCGCGAGGAGAGGTCGTAGGCCGCGCGAATGTCCGGTCGCGCCCGTGGGGCGGACGCCCGCGACGCTTGGCGGCTGGCGATGACGACGCAGAAGGCATGACGCGGTCGGCCCGAATGGTTGTTCAGTCGGACCGAACCTATGCGGATGATTTCTATGAAGAATGTCGCAGATGAAAAAAATCGTGAAGAAGTTGTAAACGCGAGTGGCCGAGGCGGCCCTGCGTTCACAGGCGATTACAAAGTGAAGTCGATCCTTCTCCTGATCGCGTGGCTGGCGGTCAACGACATATGGTGCCCGTCGATCGAGTGACGATCCGTCTCCTACCGTGAGCGGTCCTGCGATCGCCGAGCACCGCTCCTGATGCGACGCTGACCCGTCAATCGACGATAAACAGCTTGGCCCCGATCTCGGTCGAGGAGCGGTGCGGCTCGGCACCGTCGGCGACCTGATAGCTCGTGCCCGGCGTCAGCGTGAAGCGCCGACCGTCGGCGAGCTCTGTGTCGAGCCGCCCTTCGAGCACCAGCAGCACATGGCCCTTCTCGCACCAATGATCGGCAACGTAGCCCGGCGTGTAGTCGACCATGCGTACGCGGATTGCGCCGAAATGGCGCGTGCGCCAGAACGCCTTGCCGGCATCGCCCTTGTGCTCCGTGGCCTCGACCGTGCTCCAGTCGGTGGTCTGGAACGGAATGTCGCTCATCTTCATCGAGACTGGTCCCTCTCTTCCTCAAGTCGGACCTTGATGTAGCTCAGGATCGGATAGAGCGCCGAGAAGAGCCCCAGCAGAAGCCCGTAGAGACCCTCGCGATAGCCGCGCCGGGAGACATAGGACTTCCAGAACCGCGAGAACATGCGCCTCAGGTTCGGCCACAGCGTGCCGATGCTCCCATCCGCCCGCATCTGCTCGGCATTCAGGCTGGAGTAGCGATTGAGCCGGTCGATCACGTCGGCAACGTCCTTGTAGACGTAGTGCGTCATCGGCTGGCTGAGCTCACGCCGTGCCCCCTTGAGCTCGATCTTGGGATGCACGCGCTGGCGGCCCCAGAGCTTGCATCCCTTGGCGAAGAGGCAGGGCTTCATGCTGACGCCGTTATAGGCGCCCCAGCCGAAGCGGACATGCCGGTGGCCGATGTGATTGGCGAAGGGAATCAAGAAATAGCCGGGCTCGGCTGTGTCGATCGCCTGGCGGACCTCGGCGGCGAGCGCCGGCGGCACGCGCTCGTCGGCATCGACCTCGAGGATCCAGTCGCCGGAGCAGGCCTCGATGCCGGTCTTGCGCCGGTCGCCCTCGATCGGCCAGGCGCCATGCAGGGTGCGGGCGCCGAAGCCCTCGGCGATCCTGGCGCTGCCATCGCTCGATCGGTCGAGGACGACGACGAGTTCGTCGGCGAAGCCGAGCGTCGTCAGGCAGTCGGCCAGCTGCGCTTCCTCGTTGTGGACGACGACCAGTGCGGAAAGACGCGCCACGCCTTTAGACGGGCAGCAACGCCGCGGCGACGCGGCGGCCCTCGGCCATCAGCACGTTGTAGGTCCGGCACGCCGCGCCGGTGCCCATCGGATCGGCGCCGATGCCGCGCTCGCGAAGCGCCGCCTTGAGCGCCGGCGGCAGCGGCAGAAGCCGCGGACCGCAACCGACCAGGAGAATCTCGACCGGCGGATCGGCCCCGAGGATAGGCGTCAGGGACTCGAGCGTGAGAGAGGAGACATGGCTCGCGGGCCAGGGGTAGGTCGCCGTCGGCAATATCAGCAGCGCGCCCTCGATCTGAACGCCCGACACGCGGAAACGGCCATCGCCGTAACTCTCGATGACCTGCCGCCCTTCGGGGATAAGCGGCGTGATCTCCATCGTCGGCTCAGCCGGCGCTCGCCTCGGCCCGCTCCTTGGCGTGCGTCTTGCCGCGGTTCGAGAGGTACCATTCGAGCGGAGCGGCGACGTAGATCGTCGAATAGGTGCCGACGATCACGCCCCAGAGCATGGCAAAGGAGAAACCGAACAACACAGGCCCGCCGAAGGTGACCAGCGCGAAGGTGGCGAGGAAGACGAGGCCATTGGTGACCACCGTACGCGCCATGGTCTGGTTGACGCTCAGGTTGATCAGCTCGCGGAAGTCCATGCGCTTGTACTTGCGTGAATTCTCGCGGATGCGGTCGTCGATGACGACGGTATCGTTGATCGAGAAGCCGGCGATGGTGACGATCGCAGCCAGCACGTTTAGGTCGAACTGGAGGCCGGTGACAGAGAACAGCCCAAGCGTGGTGAGACAGTCGTGGAAGATGGCTATGACGCCGGCGGCACCAGCACGCCAGCCGAAGCGAAATGCCATGTAGGCCATGATCCCGGCCATGGACAGCGTGACCGCCAGTATGCCCCCGAGGACCAGCTCTGCGCCGACCTTGGGTCCGACGACCTCGACGCGGCGATACTCGACATTGCTGCCAAACATGCGGCCGACGGCTTCGCGGACCTTCTGTACCGCCACCATCTCGGCATCTTCGCCGCCGGTCTGGCGCTCGATCCGGATCAGCACGTCGTTGCTCGCGCCGAAGTCCTGAAGCGCCACGTCGCCGAGATTCAGCGCGCCGATATCCGCTCGCATTCTTGCAAGGTCGGGCTTGGTCGGGAGCCGTACCTCGACCAGGATGCCACCGGCAAAATCGACGCCGTAGTTGAGGCCGCGCGTCGCCAGCGAGACGACCGAGATGACGCTGAGCACAATCGACAGCGCGAAGCACAGCTTGTGGAACCTGAAATAGTCCAGGTTCGGTACCTTGGTAATGAGTCGGATCGGCTTGAACATGGGGCTATCCAGCGGCTCAGATCGGCAACTGCTTCGGCTTGGCCCATTTGAGCCATCCGACGATCAGCATCCGGGTGACGGTAACCGCGGTCAGCATCGAACACGCGATGCCGATGCCAAGCGTCACGGCGAATCCGCGGACCGGACCAGAGCCGAATGCATAGAGGAACAGCGCGGCGATCAAGATGGTCAAATTCGAATCGATAATGGTGACGTAGGCGCGCTGGAAGGAGACGTCGACCGCCGGGAAGGGCGAGCGCCCCTGACGCTCCTCCTCTCGGATGCGCTCATAGATCAGCACGTTTGCATCGACCGCCATGGCGAGGCCGAGAACCATGCCGGCGAGGCCAGGAAGGGTCAGCGTCGCGCCGATCGCCGCCATGATCGCGATGGTGAAGGCGATGTTCAAGATCAGCGTGATGTTGGCGAAGATACCGAAGAGGCCATAGCCCACCAGCATCAGCAGTGCGATCAGGGCATAGCCGATCATGATCGCGATCGAGCCGGCACGGATCGAGTCAGAGCCGAGATCGGGACCGACGGTCCGTTCCTCCAGCACCTTGAGTGGCGCCGGCAGCGCGCCGGCTCTCAGCAGGAGCGCGAGCTCGTTGGCAGACTGAACGGTGAAGCCGCCGGTGATGATGCCCGAACCGCCGAGGATCGGCTCGCGGATGTTGGGGGCCGAGATCACGCGGTTGTCGAGCAGGATCGCGAAGGGCTTGTTGACGTTCTCGGTGGTGATCTCGCCGAACTTGCGCGCGCCGATGGCATCGAAACGGAAGCTCACCACGGGCTCGCCGTTGGAGAAGGTCGGCTGCGAGTCGGTGAGATTCTCGCCGGAAACCGCGATGCGCCTCTGGATCGCGATCTTCTCGCGCCGGCCGCTCGGGTCGGGTTTGTCATACTCGACGATGACCGAGCCGGCCGGGGCCCTGCCCGCCTCCACGTCGGCCATGGTCGCGCGGCTATCGACCAGGTGGAAGGTCATCTTGGCGGTGGTGCCGAGAAGACGCTTGATCCGCTCGGGGTCGTCGACGCCGGGCAGCTGGACCAGGATCCGGTCCCTGCCGTGCCGGACGATCGTCGGTTCGCGCGTTCCAGTCTCGTCGATGCGCCGGCGCACGATCTCGAGCGACTGCTGGATCGCCGAGCTGAAGCGCTCTTCCCAGGCCTTCTCGGTATAGGTGAAGCGTGCCACGCCCTCGGCGGAGACGGTGACAACGGCGTTCGGATCGATGCCGCGAAGTGCCGTCAGCGCCTTTTCGCGATCGGCGGGATCGCGCAGGCGAACCGACACGGCATCGCCTTCGATACCCAGATCCGTGTAGTTGATGCGCTGATTGCGGAAGGTGACGCGGACATCGTCGACCAAGTTCTGCAGGCGATCGATCTTGACCGTGCGCGTGTCGACCTCGAGCAGCAGATGCGAACCGCCCTGCAGGTCGAGGCCGAGGCTGATGCGATCGGCATGGAGCCATCGCGGCAGCTGATCGACCGTAGCCTGCGGCACGAAGGACGGAATGGCATAGAGCACGCCCCAAAGGCAGAGGAGCGCGACGACGACGATCTTCCAACGCTGGATCTGGATCATCGAACGAGATCAGCCGCCGGAGGCCGGCTTGTCCTCGGCAGGCTTGTCGCTGCTCTCGGCCTTGACCGGCTCCGTCTTGGAGAGGACCTCGCTGATCGCGCCGCGGACCACGCGCACGCGCACGCCGTCGGCGATCTCGACGCTGAGCTCGGTGTCGGAGGCGACCTTGGCGACGGTGCCGATGATGCCGCCGACGACGACGCGATCGCCGCGCCGGACGGCCGACAGCATCTCGCGATGCTGCTTCATCTTCTTCTGCTGCGGGCGGATCAGGAGGAAGTAGAAGACGACGAAGATCAACACCAGCGGCGCGAGCGCCATGATGTCGAAGCCTGCGCCGGCGCCGGACTGGGCGTAGGCGGGCGAAATCAGCATATGCGGAGGCTCCCGATCTGGCCGGATTTGAGTGGGCGGACTATAACGGCCCGGCCCAGGATTGCAACGACACCCCCTCCCCGCTGGGCCTCAAGGACTTTCATGAGCGATCCCAAGACGTTGGAGCTGCTGCAACGCATTGCCGAAGCGCTTGAACGGCGGTCTCCGCCGCCGCCCGCAGCACCCGATCTGGAAGGCTCCGACGGCTATGTCTGGCATGCCGAGAACGAGGCCCTCCAGCCGGTCAAGCGAGTAAATCGGGTGCCGATCGGTCTGCTTCAAGGCATCGACCGCCAACGCGACATCCTCCTCGACAACACACGGCGTTTCGCCGACGGCCTATCCGCGAACAACGCCCTCCTCTGGGGCGCGCGCGGCATGGGCAAGAGCTCGCTGGTCAAGTCGGTCCATGCCGAGGTCAACCGCCAGACGCCGGGGCGGCTGGTACTGGTCGAGATCCATCGCGAGGATATCCCGAGCCTGCCAAGGCTGCTCGGGCTCCTGCGCGCCCAGTCCAAGCGTGCCCTCCTCTTCTGCGACGACCTCTCTTTCGAGGCGGAGGACGGGAGCTACAAATCGCTGAAGGCGGTCCTCGAAGGCGGCGTCGAAGGCCGCCCGGACAATGTTCTGTTCTACGCCACCTCGAACCGACGGCACCTGATATCGCGGCAGATGATCGAGAACGAACGCTCGACCGCGATCAACCCGGGCGAAGCGGTCGAGGAAAAGGTCTCGCTCTCCGATCGCTTCGGTCTCTGGCTCGGCTTCCATGCCTGCGACCAGGACACCTACTTCGCCATGATCGAAGGCTATGCCGGCGCCTATGGCCTGGACGTGCCGATCGAGCAGCTCCGCCACGAGGCGAACGAGTGGTCGATCACGCGCGGCGCGCGCTCCGGCCGTGTCGCCTGGCAATACATCCAGGATCTCGCCGGCCGGATCGGCAAGCGACTCGGATGATCGCCTTCGCGCCGGCGAGCGAGGCCGATTTCGAACGGCTGCTCGTCCTTCGCGGCGAGGTGATGCGCCCGCATCTGGAACGCCTCGGGCGCTACCACCCGGAACGGTCGCGCGCTCGTTTCCGTGAGGCCTTCAAGCCCGAGACGATGCGCTTGATCCTGGTCGATAACGCCTTTGCCGGCTGCGTGACCTTCGAGGCCAAGGGCGACCATATCGAGCTCGGCCAGTTCTATCTCGCGCCGCCTCGGCAGGGGCGCGGCCTGGGTGGCCGCGTGCTCGACATTCTCCTCGCCGAGGCAGACACGGCCCGGCTGCCGGTGCGGCTTCACGTCTTGAAGCTGAGCCCGGCCGCGCGCCTCTACGAACGCCACGGCTTCGTCAGGACGCATGAGGAGGAGTGGGACATTTTCTACGAGCGTCCGATCAAGGACCAGGGGCCCTGAGGAGCGCCGCGCCCCCTTCTCCCGCGCTAGCCAAGCGGGAAAAGGAGGCGCGACGTTCCCCCTCCAGACTCGTAAGCCCTAGCTCCGCTCCATGAGCGGACGCGGATCGACCGCATGAGCTCCCTGCCGCACCTGGAAGTGCACCTGCGGCCGCGCAACGGCACCGCTTTCGCCGACAGTGGCGATCACCTGGCCGCGCTTCACCTTGTCGCCACGCTTCACCAGAAGCTTGTCGTTGTGGGCATAGGTCGTGACGAAGCCGCCGGCGTGCTTGATCAGCACAAGGTTGCCGAAGCCCTTCAAATCGTCGCCGGCATAGGCGACGACGCCATTGTCGGCGGCGACGACCTTGTCGCCATGGCGAGCGGCAATATTGAGCCCGTCATTGCGCAGGCCACCCGGCTGCGGACCGTAGCTCGAGATCAGCTTGCCTCGGACCGGCCACTGGAAACTACGGCCGGAGCGCGGCGGCGGCTCCCCCAGGCTCGCTCTCGGGGACATCGACCGGGTCGCCACCTCGGACTCGGGATCGGCAGCCGCCTGCTTGGCCATTCCGGGAGGGAGGCGCAGGACATGCCGCTCCGGAGAGGGGGCGGTAGGCGCAGCGGCCGGGACCGGCGCGGGGGTGCTGACCTCGGCTTTGAAATTGGCCGGCAGCTTCAAGACCTGCCGCCCGGATGACGCCACCGCAGCGACCGGCTTTTCAACAGCCTTGTGGACCTCGGCCGGAACGACCGGGGGCTTGAAGGCTTCGGCCTTCGCAGGCGCGAGGGCCTGTGCCTTCATCGGCTCGACCCTGAGCGTAGTGCCGGCCGTGGTCGGTTCGGGGCTCGACAACGCCACGGCATGGACCGAGCCGCGCGGCGCCGAGGCGACCGTTGCGTTCGAAATCGGCTCGGCCAAGGGGGCGACAACCGGAGCGGCCTTGACCGCCAGCGGCCTGGCATCGGGTTTCGAGCGCTCGATCACCGGCTTGGCCGAGGCCACGGCGATCTCAGGCGCCGCGACGCCCGGCAGTATCAGCTTCTGGCCTACCTGGACGCCATAGGGCGGCTTCAGGTTGTTGGCCTGGACGAGGGCGTTCATGGCGACGCCGTGTCGGCGGGCAATGCCCAATAGTGTCTCGCCGCGCTGAACGACGACGGTCGAACCGGATCTGGACGGCGCTTCGCGCAGGGCGACAGGCATCGACGACGGGTGCGGCGTCAGCCTGGCCGGCGCGACAGAGGCAACCGGCGCGGCCCGGGACCCGAACTGCTCCACCGGCGCTGGGGCGTCATCACGCGGCGCACAGGCTGCAAGCAGCACTGCGATGAGAGGAGCCGCGAATCGGGTATGCCGAATCATTGCGGCTCCGCAATCTATGTGGATAAGGCGAATCGTGCAAGAAATTCCGAATCGTCGATTCGAGACCCCCGAATCCTGGAATCGTCAGGTACGATTCGCGGGGGGCGCCGGCATTACGCGGTGGAGAAGCATTCCGCCCACGAGCGCGAGGCAGAAGATCGCGGTCGGCGTACCGGCGAAGCCGATCGAGGCCACGGCCGGACCGGGGCAATAGCCGACCAGCCCCCAGCCGACCCCGAACATCGCCGCGCCGCCGAGCAGCCTGGCGTCGATCTGCGACGCGGTCGGCCACTGGAAGCTTTCGCCGAAGACCGGCTTCGCCCGCGGCCTTGCCAGGCCGTAGCCGATCGCGGTGACGCCGACCGCGCCGGCGAGGACAAAGACCAGGGTCGGGTCCCAGGCGCCGCCGGCGATATCGAGGAAGCCCAGGACCCGCGCCGGATCGAGCATGCCCGACAGCGCGAGGCCGATGCCGAAGATGAGGCCGGCGATGGCGGCCGCGGCGATCTTCATATCAGCCTCCGACGTGACGAATGAGGAAGACGGTCGCCATCGCCGTCGCGACGAAGGTCGCGGTCGCGGCAAGCGATCGTGGCGAGAGACGCGCGAGGCCGCAGACCCCGTGGCCGCTGGTACAGCCCCTTCCGAGCCGAGTCCCGAACCCGACCAGGACGCCGGCAATGACGATCTCCGGCAGCGGCGGTAGTACGGGGCGCGGGAGGGTCCCGCCGACGAAGGCGAAGACGATCGGCCCGAAGATCAGCCCGACCAGGAATGCGGTACGCCAGTCGCGTTCGGGGCCGGGCGCCGCGATGGCGTTGGCAAGAATGCCGCTGACGCCGGCGATGCGGCCGTTGAGCCAGAGCAACAGCGTTGCGGCGAGGCCGATCAGCGCTCCGCCTATGAGTGCGGTCATCGGATCGTAGGTTGCGATCACGGAGTCCCCCTTGTCTCTTGTCCGGAAAGCATACCCCGCCCCGGTTCGAGGATCATGTAGACGGAACGCCCATCCGGGGTATCGATCTCGCCTGCTCGACGAAACCCCGCCTTCTCGTAGACGCGGATCGCGGCGGCGTTGTCCGGCGCCGGGTCAATGTGAAGCCGCGCCGCATCTGGCAGCGCCGAGAGGTGGCCTACCGCAAGGCGAACGACGCGCGTCCCGAGGCCACGGCCGATCAGCTCCGGCGGTCCGATGAAGAGATCGAGGCCATAAGTCTCGCGCGGCAGGTTCCGCGCCGCCCAGAACGCGTCGGGGTTGGCGTGGTAGATCTGCAGGTAGCCGACTGGCCGGCCGCTTTCGACAATCAGATACGGCGCGACAAGCGCGTCGGCCATGTGCACGACGATCGATGCCATGCCCTCGTCCGGAGAACTCCAGACACGCCGCACATGCGGCTGCTCGAGCCAACCGCGGATCCGAGGAAGGTCGCGTTCCGTCAGCGTCTGAAGCGCGAGAGCCGGATCGTCGGCCGAGGCGATCCGCACCGGCCGGAACCTCACGATGCCGCCGGCACCGCACCGGCGACCAGGGGCACGAAGCGTACCTGGCCTTTCCGGTCCTCGCGGAAGCCCTTTCCCTCTCGCGTGACCTTGTAGATCCACTGGTCGGCGACCGAGGTTCCGATCGGCACGATCATGATGCCGCCGTCATCGAGCTGATCGGCGAGCGTCGCCGGCATCTCTGGCGCGGCCGCCGTCACCAGGATCCGCGGGAACGGCGCCTGTTCCGGCAGGCCGCGCGTGCCGTCGGTGCAGAGCGCGGTGACGTTGTGGCATTTGAGCTGCGCCAGCCGCGTCTCGGCTTCGAGAATGAGCTCGCGATGGCGCTCGATCGTGTAGACGCGGCGGAAGAGCTGGCAAAGGACGGCTGTCTGATAGCCGGATCCGGTGCCGATCTCGAGCACGCGCAGACGCTTGTCGGGTTCCAGCAACTCGGTCATCAAGGCGACGATTAGGGGCTGGCTGATCGTCTGGCTGCACGAGATCGGCAGGGCCGTGTTCTCGTAGGCCTGATCCTGGAAGGCCTCGGGCACGAACAGCTCGCGCGGGATGCGCTCGATCGCGGAGAGGACCCTTGTGTCGGTGACGCCGGCGCGACGAAGGTCCAGGACAAGCCGGATCTTGCGCGCCGCCTGGGTCAACCGATGACCCGCTTGAGCGCCGTGAGCGCCGGCTTGCTCGTCATATTGATGCCGATCGGCGTCACCGAGATATACCCCGAGATCACTGTCGCCAGGTCGGTCCCCTTCGCCGGGACTCGGCCCTGCCTTGTGTCGCCCAGCCAAAAGTAGGGCACGCCGCGCGGATCGCGGCTCTGCAAGATGGTGTCGCCGATCTTCCGCTTGCCCTGACGCGCGGACTTCACACCGAGCACCTTCGACGGATCGCTGACATGCGGGAAGTTCACGTTCATCAGCACGTCCGACGGCCAGCCGATCTTCACCAGCTTCTTGATGATGTCGGCGGTGTGCTTCTCGGCTGTCGGCCAATGCGCCTTCTGTCCCCAGGGAACCGAGAGGCTGAGCGCGATCGCCGGCACGCCGAGCAGGATCGCTTCCATCGCCGCGGCGACGGTCCCCGAGTAATGAACGTCCTCACCGAGATTGGCGCCGCGATTGATACCCGAGAGCACCAGTGTCGGCCGCCCGTCCTTCAGCAGGTGGTTGATCGCCAGCAGCACGCAGTCGGTCGGCGTCCCGTCGCAGGCATAGCGCTTGTTGGAGACCTTCCGCATGCGGATCGGCACGCGCAGGCTGAGCGAGTGTCCCGCGCCCGAATTCTCGTGCTCCGGGGCCATCACCCAGACGTCCTTGCTGAGCTTCCGCGCCACCTTCTCGAGGATCTTGAGGCCGGGGGCGTGAATGCCGTCGTCGTTGGAGATCAGTATCCGCGCCTTGGCGAGATCCATCGGAAAAGCTGACTTAGCCATTGCTGCGGATCGTCTCCATGCCGCCGAGATAGGGTCTGAGCGCCGGCGGCACGGCGACGGAGCCGTCCTCCTGCTGATAGTTCTCGAGGACCGCGATCAGAGTACGCCCGACCGCCAGCCCCGACCCGTTGAGCGTGTGCACCAGGCGCGTCTGCTTGTCGCCCTGTCCCTTGAAACGCGCCTTCATGCGACGAGCCTGGAATTCGCCGCAGTTCGAGCAGGAGGAGATCTCGCGGTACCTCCCCTGACCTGGCAGCCAGACCTCGAGATCGTAGGTCTTGCGTGCAGCGAAGCCCATATCGCCGGTGCAGAGCAGCATGACACGGTATGGCAGGCCAAGACGCTGCAACACGGTCTCCGCCGCCTTGGTCATGCGCTCGTGCTCTTCCTCCGACTTCTCGGGATGCGCGATCGACACGAGCTCGACCTTGTTGAACTGGTGCTGTCGAAGCATGCCGCGCGTGTCCTTGCCGGCCGCCCCTGCTTCCGAGCGGAAACAAGGCGTGAAGGCTGTGACCCGGATCGGCAGCTCCTTCTCGTCGAGGATCCGGTCCGCGGCGAGGTTGGTCAGCGGCACTTCCGCGGTCGGGATCAGCCAGAAGCCGTCGGTGGTGCGGAACATGTCTTCGGCCGCCTTCGGCAGGTTACCGGTGCCGTAGGGCACGTGATCGCGCACCAGGAGCGGCGGCGCGGTTTCGGTGTAGCCGAACTCGCCCGTATGGATGTCGAGCATGAACGCCGCGAGTGCCCGCTCCATGCGCGCCAACGCGCCGCGCAGGATGACGAAGCGCGCGCCGGAGAGCCGCGACGCGGCTTCGAAATCCATCAGCCCGAGGCCCTCACCGACATCGAAATGCTCCTTCGGCGTGAAGGCGAAATTCCGGCGCTCGCCGACGGTACGGATGCAGGCGTTGGCCTCTTCGTCCTTTCCATCCGGCACATCCGCCGCCGGCAGGTTCGGGATGATGGCGAGAAGCCGCTCCAGCTCCTCGCTCAGCGCCTTGTCCTCGGCTTCGAGCGCCGGCACGCGATCCTTGATGGCGGCGATCTCCGCCATCAGCGCATCGGCATTGCCGCCCTCGCGCTTGAGCTTGCCGATCTCCTTCGAGGCCTCGTTGCGGCGCGCCTGGAGCGTCTGCAGCTCGGTCTGCACCTGGCGGCGCTTCACGTCGAATTCGAGCAGGCGCGACGACGACGCCTCGAGGCCACGGCGCTTAAGCGCGCGGTCGAAGGCGGCGGGGTCGTCGCGGAGCTGCTTGAGATCAATCATGGCCGGACCATCGGCTAAACGAATTGGGCGCCCGTTATAGGGGCAGCGCCGCCGACGGTCTAGGCCGACTCGGCCTTCTCCGCCGCAGCCTGTTCCTCGGCCTCGCGCTGGGCCTTCTGCCTCTCGATCAGCCGGGCGCAGAGGATCGAAATCTCGTAGAGGATGATGATCGGAACCGCGAGGCCGACCTGGCTGATCACGTCGGGCGGCGTCAGGATCGCGGCGGCGACGAAGGCGAGCACGATTGCGTAGCGCCGTTTTTCCGCCAACCCCTTGGCGGTGACCATTCCTACCCGCGCCATCAGGGTCAGCAGCACCGGCAGCTCGAAGGCGAGGCCGAAGGCGAAGATCAGCTGCATGACCAGCGACAGGTATTGGTCGACCTTGGCCTCGAGCTGGATCGGAAGCTCTCCCGGCCCGCCCGGAGACTCGAAGGAGAGGAAGAATTTCCACGCCATCGGGATGATGAAGTAGTAGACGAGCGCACCGCCCAGGAAGAACAGCACCGGTGTCGCCACCAGGAACGGCAGGAAGGCCTTGCGCTCCTGCTTGTAGAGGCCGGGGGCGATGAACATCCAGAGCTGACCCGCGACGATCGGGAAGCTGACGAAGGCGGCGGCGAAGAAGGCGACCTTCAGGTAGGTGAAGAACGCCTCGTGCAGCGCCGTGTAGATCAGCCGCCGGCTCTCGCCGTGGAAGGCTTCGGCGAGCGGGTGCGTCAGGAAGGCGAAAATGTACTCGGCGACGGCATAGCAGCCGATGAAGCAGATGATGAAAGCGATGAAGGACTTGATCATGCGGCCGCGCAGCTCGAGCAGATGGTCGAGCAGCGGCATCTTCGAGTCGTCGATGTCTCCTTTGTCGCTCATCGACGTCAGGCAGCCGGCTTGGTCTGGGTGGGCTCAGGCGCCGGCGCCGCGAGCTCCGGAAGCGGAGCCGGCGCTTCCGTCGTCGCCGGCAGCGAGGTGCTCTCGACCGGCGCCGGCGGACCGGCCGGCTCGAGGCTCGGCGGGGTCGAGAAGGCTTCCGGCGCCTGCAGCGCCTTCTCGATATCGCCGGTCAGTTCGACCGACTTCTTCACCTCGCCGATGGTGTTGTCGGCCATCTTGGTGACGTCGTCGACAACGCTCGATGTCGCCTGCTCGACCTGCTTTCGCACGTCAGCGAGCTCGGCCTCGCGCACCATCTCGTCGACGCCGCGCTGGAACTCTCCCGCCATCTCGCGGGCCTTCCGTACCCACTGGGCTACGGTCTTGATGGCGTTCGGCAGATCTTTCGGCCCAATGACGACCACCGCCACTGCGGCGATCACTATGATTTCCTGCCAGCTGACGTCGATCATGCGAGGTCTGGCCCGTCCTTAAGGCCCGGGCGAAGCCAAAAAAGCGCGCTTAGGCGCGCGGCGTGGTCTGGGCGCCGGTCGAGGTCGTCTGCCCCTGCGGCTGGCTCTCGGTCGAAGCGTTGATCTGGCCTGCGGGCGGGGCGGGCTGGCCGTCCTTCACCTCCTCCTCGTTCAGGCCTTTCTTGAACGACTTCAGGCCCTTGCCGAAATCGCCCATCAGCTTCGAAATCTTGCCGCCGCCGCCGAAGAGAAGAAGCACGACGGCAAGGACGATCAGCCAGTGCCAAATGCTCAGTGTACCCATGGAAAACTCCTGTTCCTTGCCGTGCCGTGAGGCGCGCGGATCATGGCAAAAGCCCTCCGCGCTATCAACCGGCGCCTGTTCCCCTTAGGTACTAAGTACGCTCAGTCGGCAGGAAATACAAACGCCTGCGCCGGATCGAGGGCGAGGCGGACCGCCGCATCGGCCGCCGGGTGGTGGAGGCCCCAGATCCGGGCCTTGACCCGGGCACCGTCCTCCAGCGCCAGCACCAGCCGGGTGGAGCGGCCGAGCGGATGGACGCTCACGACTCGCGCCGGTACGGCGCCACTGTCTTCGCCGTCGAGGCTGACCCTGAGCGCTTCCGGCCGGATCACGACATCCGCCCTGGTACCGTCGGCGAGCGCGGCTGGGACCCGTCCGAAGCGCGTCTCCACCTCCCCGCCCCTCGCCGTTCCGGCTAGGCGGTTCAGCTCGCCGAAGAAGGCGGCGACGAAGAGCGAGGCCGGATGACGGTAGAGATCGATCGGCGTGCCGGCCTGGACGATGCGGCCTTCGCGCATGACCGCGATGCGGTCGGCCATGAACATCGCCTCCTCGGCATCATGGGTGACCATCAGGGTCGCCGTGCCGCTCTTGCGCAGGGCCTCCACTGTGACGTCGCGCACCTGCTCGCGCAGCCGCGTGTCGAGGCCAGAGAAGGGCTCGTCGAGCAGCACAAGCTTCGGCCCCGGCGCGAGCGCGCGGGCGAGCGCGGTACGCTGCTGCTCGCCGCCCGAGAGCATGTGCGGGAAGGATTGCTCGAGATGGGCCAAGCCGACATCGCCGAGTGCCGCCATGATGCGCTCGCGGCGCCGTGCGGTGTCGGTCATGCGGAGACCGAAGCCGACATTGTTGCAGACGGTCAGATGCGGGAAGAGCGCGAAGTCCTGGAAGACCAGGCCGATGTTCCGTCCCTCCGGCGGCACGTGCAGATCGGGCGCGCCGACGAGTTGGCCGTTGATGAAGACGCGACCGGTCTGCACTTCCTCGAGTCCTGCGGCGAGGCGAAGCACGGTGCTCTTGCCGCACCCCGAAGGACCGAGCAGACACACGACCTCGCCCGGCGTCACCGCGAGCGATAGTCCGGCCACGGCCTGTACCGTGCCGTAGGCGTGACTTAAGTTGTCGAGCGAGAGCGCCGGCGAGCTCATGAGATGTGCCCTGGGCGCGAGCGCCCGATCGAGCGCGCGAGCAGGATCACCGGGCCGAGGCCGGCGACGAGGATCGCCAGCGCCGGCGCCGCCGCTTCAGCCAGCTGCTCGTTACGCGCGAGGTCATAAGCATAGATTGCGAGCGTGTCGAAATTGAAGGGCCGAAGGATCAGCGTCGCCGGCAATTCCTTGATCACGTCGACGAAGACAAGCAGCGCTGCGGCGAGCAGGCTCGGGCGTACCAGCGGCAGATGGATCTGGGTCAGGATCTCGCGCGGATGACGCCCGAGCACCCGTCCTGCATCGTCCATGCTGCGGCCGACCTTGGCGAGGCTGGCCTCGGCGGCGTTGAACGAGATCGCGAGGAAACGGACGAGGTAGGCGAAGGTCACCGCGACGACGGTTCCGGAGAGCACGAGGCCGGTCGAGATGCCGAAGGCGGCCTTCGCCCAGGCGTCGATCGTGCGATCGATCGTGGCGAAAGGCAGCATGACGCCGACGGCGATCACTGCGCCGGGAACGGCATAGCCTACGCTGGCGAGGCGTGTCAGCCCGCGTACCATCGGTGTCGGCCTAAGACGCGTGCCGTAAGCGAGCACGAGCGACAGAAGCACGGCGAGGAAGGCCGCGAGCAGGCCGAGGCTGACCGTGTTCACCGTCAGCGTGACGAAGCGTGCATTGAAGCCGAGCGCCTGGGATCGGATCGCCCACCAGATCAGGACGCCCAAGGGGATCGCGAAGCCGAGCAGGATCGGCATCATGCAGGCGGCGACCGCGAGGCCGGCCTTAATGCCCTTGAGGCGGAGGCTGGGCAGCGCGCGATAGCGCGACGAGGTCTGATGGTATCGGGCTCCGCCGCGCGACCAGCGCTCGAGCACCAGCAGCACGATCACGAAGACCAGCAGGACCGCCGCGAGCTGCGCCGCCGCCGCCGGCTGCCCCATGCCGAGCCAGGTACGGAAAATGCCGGTGGTGAAGGTGTCGACGGCAAGATGTTGCATCGCGCCGAGATCGTTCAGCGTCTCCATGAGCGCGAGCGCTACGCCCGCCACCAATGCGGGACGTGCAAGCGGAAGACCGATCCTGAAGAAGCGTCGCCAGGGACCGGCGCCTAGAGTGCGGCTCGCCTCGAGCACGCAGACCGATTGCTCGGTGAAGGCCGCGCGGGCCAGGAGATAGACGTAGGGATAGAGCACCAAGGTCAGCAGCGCGGTGGCGCCGCCGAGCGAGCGGATATGAGGAAACCAGTAGTCGTTGCGCCCCCAGCCTAACATCGCGCGCAAGCCCGATTGCACCGGACCCGCAAAGTCCATCAGCCCGCCATAGGTGTAGGCGATGATGTAGCCCGGCACGGCCATCGGCAGGAACAGTGCCCACTGCAGCACGTCCCGGCCCGGGAACCGGTAGAGCGTCACCAGCCAGGCGGTGCCAGCGCCGATCACCAGGGTGCCGGTGCCGACACCGACCATCAGCCAGAGGGTGTTGCCGACGTAGCGCGGCAGCACGGTCGAGGCGAGATGGCGCCAGATGTCGCCCGTCGGCACCAGGAGGTAGGAGAGCACCACGAAGATCGGCACGGCGATGACGCCGGCGATCGCCGCGGTCGCCAGCGTCCAGCCGTCTATGACGGGCCGGCGGAATGCCTTGGGCGATGGTTGGACGATATCCGTCAAAAGAGCTCGCGGCGGTTACAGCCCGACATTCTGTTGCGGATCATTCGCAGGTGCAAATCGTCTAACTGTCGCAGGGCTTTGGTGGCGGGAAAGCCGCTACTTACGATCGAGGAAGGTCATCACAAGATCGATCCAGAAGGCGTCGACCTCACCGAACATCTCGTGGCCGCCGCCGTTGGAGAGCAGCTTCTCGTCGCTGTCGAGAGCCTTCGCCTTGGAGAACGCCAGCTGGCAGCTCTCGGCCTGTGTATCGGTCTTTTCCCAGAGATGCAGGACGCGCCCGGCCATCTGCTCTGCAACCGAAGCCGCGAAGCGGTTGTAGCGATCGTCGAGGCCGCAGCCGGCGAGCACGACAAAAGACAAATCCGCCTCGCGCAGCAAGGCTGAGGCGACCAGCGACGCGGTTCCGCCGACATCAAAGCCCATGACCGCGATGCGCTGCGCGCCGACGCCACCGGCCATCAGCCGGCGTACCTGGTTGCTGGCCTTGCGGCCGAGATCGAAGGGATCCGGGTTTGGCAGGCGGCGCTCTGTCACAACCTCGAAGCCGCGATTGGCGAAGGCGCCGGCGACAAGATCGCCAGGCGCCGGTCCCTGGATGAAGATCAGATAGCGTGCCTGCGGATCGATCTTCTCAGGAACGTCCGCGGTGATCTGGCCGGCTGCGACGACCGAGGACGTCGCCAGCCATGCGACGAGAGCGAGAAGAAGCGCACCACCCGTCTTCCCTCGCTTCGGCATCGGCTACCCAGCCGATTTCCGAGGCGGCCCGTCGGTCGGCTCTTTTTCTTCGTCGCCTTCTTCTTCTTCGTCGTCCCCGTCCTCCTCGTCGTCATCATCGTCGTCATCATCGTCGTCATCATCGTCATCGGCGTCGTCAGCATCGCCTTCGACGTCTTCCTCGTCGTCCGATCCTTCTGCCTCTTCAGACTCTTCGGTGCCCCCCGCCTTGGCATCCTCTCCTGTCACATCGTCGTCCTCGAGCTGCGCCTGGCGCCGCTCCTCGCGAATGCGCGCGTCCTCTTCCTCGCGTTCCTTCTCGGCGACGGCCTCGATCGCCTCGGCTTCTTCCTGGCGCATCGCCATAGTGGCAACGCCCGGGCGATGGTCGAGAAGGCCTGCCGCCTTGAGCTCGTCCAGATTCGGCAGGTCGTCGATGCGGTCGATGCCGAAATGCTCGAGGAACTCGTCGGTGGTGACCCAGGTCACGGGACGCCCTGGCGCCTGGCGGCGGCCTTTCGGCTTGACCCAACCTGCCTCCATCAACATGTCGAGCGTGCCCTTGCTGAGCGCGACGCCCCTTACCTGCTCGACCTCCGCACGCGTGATCGGCTGGTGATAGGCCACGATCGCCAGGGTCTCGATCGCGGCGCGCGATAGCTTGCGCTGAACCGTGTGTTCCGGACGCAGCGAAGTCGCCAGATCGGGCGCCGTGCGGAAAGCCCACTTGCCGGCGACCTTCATCAGGTTCACACCACGCCCTTCGTAGAGCGATTGGACCTCGGCGAGGATCGGTTGGACGTCGGTGCCTTCCGGCAGGCGCGACTGGAGGTCCTCCTCGGATACCGGCTGGGCGGAGGCGAATACCACGGCTTCGATCAGGCGTGCGGCAGCGGAGGGCTCGGTCATCGGTGGCTCATGACGGCTTGGCGGCCCGCAAGAAGACGGGGCCGAAGGGTTCGGTCTGCTTGATCTCGATCTGGCCAGATTTGACCAGCTCGAGGCTCGCAATCAGCGTCGCCGCGATCGCCGAGCGGGTGACGATGCCGGGCTTGAGTGCCTCGGGAAGGAACGTGTTGAGGCTCTGCCAGTCGACCATGCCGCCGATCAGCGCCTCCAGACGTTTCACCGCATCCTCGACTGCATGCAGCTCAGTCGGCGCGATGTGCAGGACATGCGTCTCCTCGCGCGCCTTGTGCTCGCCATAGGCAGAGAGCAGGTCGTAAAGCGTGACTTCGAGGACGGTCTTCTTGACGACGCGCACATCGAGGGTCTCGCCGCGCGGGAAGACGTCTCGGCCGAGCCTGGGGCGCGCCATCAGCTTGACCGCCACCTGCTGCATCGCCTCGAGGCGCTGCAGCTGGAAAGCCAGCGCTTCGGCCAGAGCCTCGCCGGTCGGCTCGTCGTCTTCCGGCGGCTCCGGCAGCAGGAGTCGCGACTTGAGATAGGCGAGCCAAGCCGCCACCACGAGATAGTCGGCGGCGAGTTCCAGCTTCACTCGCCGCGCGGCCTGGACGAACTGAAGGTACTGCTCGACCAGCTGCAGGATCGAGATCTTCTTGAGATCGACCTTCTGCTCGCGGGCGAGCGTCAGGAGGACGTCGATCGGGCCTTCATAGCCGTCGACGTCGACGACCAGCCGCTCGGCGTCGGGGACGGAGTCTCGCTGCTCTTCGAAGGCTTCGGCGGCGGTGGTCATGCGAGACCGGAAAGCGTGGCGATCACGCGCAACAGATACTCGACCGGAGCCTCGATGAGCCAGGGTGAAATCGACAGATTTATCCCCAGCTGGCGGCCGATCAGCGGCAACAGGAAGAGGACGCCGATAACGAGCAGAATGCCGACGCGTTCCAGCTTCTGGAGCTGCCAGGCGAGCGGCCGCGGCAGGAGGCCGACGGCGACCCGCCCGCCGTCGAGCGGCGGGATCGGGATCATGTTGAAGACCGCCAGCACAAGGTTGAGGTCGATGGAGTTCTCGAGGTTCTCGGCGACCCACGGCACCGCGCTGTCCGGCACAAGATAGAGAGCATGGAAGGCGAGCGCGCAGAGGAACGCGATCAGGAAGTTCATCGCCGGACCGGCGGCGGCGACCAGGATCATGCCCAGTCGTGCGGGCTGCAGCCGCCAGAAATTGACCGGCACGGGCTTGGCGTAGCCGAAAAGGAACGGCGCGCGCATCAGCAGCAGCAGGCCGGGCAGCACGATCGTGCCGAACGGGTCGACATGACGGAGGGGGTTGAGGCTCATCCGGCCCATGCGCCGGGCCGTGTCGTCGCCGAAGACATAGGCGGCGAAACCATGGGCCGCCTCGTGCAGTGTGATCGCCACCAGCGCCGGCAAAACCCAGACGGATGCCTTGTAGAGAATGTCGGAAATCATATCCACCGACGGGTTCGCCTAGGCCGCCGCCAGCAGCTGCTCGACACGCGCCGACGCGGCGGCGAAGTCGATCGGCTGCTGTGATCGCCGCCGCCTCGCCTCGCCCTCGGCGACGCTGGCGAGCGCTGCATCGGTGAGTGGCGACGCCGCTTCAGCGACCTCGACCATCTCGTCCATGTCCCCGGTGCAATGAAGGATCACGTCGCACCCGGCCGCGAGAGCTGCGCGGCTGCGAGAGCCGAGGCTCCCAGGCAGCGCGCCCATGCCGATATCGTCGGTGAAGAGCAGCCCCTTGAAGCCGATATGGCCGCGGATTACCCGATCGATGACGACCGGCGACAGCGTTGCTGGCCTGGGATCGATCGCCGTGTAGACGACATGGCAGCTCATCCCCCAGGGAATGCTCGCGAGCGCACGGAAGGGCGCGAAGTCGGACGCCTCCAGCGTCTTGAGATCGGTGTCGACGGTCGGGAGCTTCTCATGGCTGTCGACCAACGAGCGACCGTGGCCGGGCATGTGCTTCATCACCGGGATCACGCCGCCGTCGAGCAGGCCGTCCGCCTGCGCGCCACCGAGCGCGGCGACCACCTTCGGATCGGCGCCAAAGGCGCGATCGCCGATCACATCGTGAGCGCCGGCCAAAGCCAGATCGAGCACCGGCAGGCAGTTGACAGTAACGCCCGCATCGATGAGCTCGGCTGCGATCAGGCGCGCGTTGAGGCGCGTCGCCTCGGCAGCCTTGTCGAGGCCTTGGCGAGCCAAGGTCGCGAACCTGCCGGCGGCCGGCGCCTTCCGCCAATGCGGCGGCTTGAAACGCGTGACACGGCCGCCCTCCTGATCGATCATCACCGGTGCATCGGCGCGTCCGACGGATTCGCGCATCGCCCGGATCAGGGTGCGGACTTGGTCCGGCGCCTCGCAATTGCGCAGAAAGACGATGAAGCCGAGAGGATTGGTGCGCGCGAAGAACGCGCGCTCCGCCTCGGTCAGAACCGTGCCGGAGACGCCGTAGATGGCGGCTGACGGCCGGTCAGGGGCGGACAACGAGACAGTCCCGCTTCTTCGCCTTGAGTTCCTCGCAGAGCGACCGCGCACCCGGCTCGTTCAGCGGCCCGACTTGAAGTCGATACCAAACGCCCTTGTCGCCGAGATCGACGCGGACCGTCGTCAGGTCGAGCGGTTGGAGCTCGGCATAGCTTTTCTTCAGCCGGTCCCACTGCGTATTCACCTGCTCGGCGGCTGGGAAGGATCCAAGCTGAACGCGCCACCCGCTGCCGGCGCCGACCGAGCCGCCCGTGGCAGCACGCGTTGGCGCTGGGCTCGCCGCCGGCGGCGGACTCGGCGGACGCGCCGCCATTTGGGGCGGTGCTGCTGGAGGCGGCGGCGGCGTGATTACGGCCGGGGGCGGCGGCGGTTGCGGCGTCATCGTCGATGCCGTGCTCGAGGGCGAGGACGGCGCCGGCGGGACGGGCGGCGGTACCGGCGGCGCGATCAGGGCGCCAGCCGAAGTCGCGGGAGTCGGTGGCGGAACGGTCGGAGGGCTCGGCGCCGGGGCAACCATCGAGGGCGGCGGAGCCACGGGAGGCG
>VGEH01000027.1 GCA_016869375.1 Alphaproteobacteria bacterium
ACGGCCGCAGCCGCGGCACCCGCTGCTGCCGCAGCGCCGGCGGCCGATGCGAAGCCGATGATGGCGTCCGCCGGCAATGGCCGCTTCGGCGCGCATCTCGGCTCGTATCGCACGGTCAACGAGGCCAAGCATGGCTGGGACACGCTGGCCAAGGCGAACCCCGACGTGCTGGGGCCGCTCAGCTACCAGACCGCCGAGTTCGATCCGGGCGACGGCCGCGGCATCTTCATCCGGCTTCTCGCCGGCCCCTTCGACGACCGCGTCAAGGCGAACGATCTCTGCAAGAGCCTCCAGGGCAAGCGCGTCTTCTGCCGCGTCCTTAGCCTCGGCCCGGCCTAAAACTTCTTCTTCTCGATTGAGGGACGGCGGCCCTAGGCTGCCGTCCCTTCTGTTTTGAAAGGCGGCAAGCGATGTACGAAACCCTCGCGATGTTCATCGACGGCCAGTGGGTCCAGGGCAGCGACGGCCGATCCGAGGACGTGCTGAATCCGGCGACCGGCGCCTCGCTCGGCCGCCTGCCGCACGCGTCGCGCGCCGATCTCGACCGCGCTTTGGAAGCGGCCAGGAAGGGCTTCAAGGTCTGGCGCAGCACCAACGCCTATGACCGCGCCAAGGTCATGCGGAAAGCAGCCCAGCTGATCCGCGACCGCCAGGAGCAGATCTCGCAGATATTGACGCTCGAGGAAGGCAAGACCATCGGCGAGGCCAGGCTCGAGGTCGGCACCACCGCCGACATCATCGAATGGATGGCCGAGGAAGGCCGCCGTGCCTATGGCCGCATCATTCCCGGCCGCATGGCCAATGTGCGCCAGATGGCGATCAAGGAGCCGGTCGGTCCCTGCGCCGCCTTCACGCCCTGGAACTTCCCGGGCGTGACCCCGGCGCGCAAGATCGCAGGCGCGCTCGGCGCCGGCTGCTCGCTCATCATCAAGGCGTCGGAGGAGACGCCAGGCACCTGCATCGCGATGGTGCGCGCCTTCGCCGATGCCGGTCTGCCGGCCGGCGTGCTCAACCTCGTCTTCGGCGTGCCCAGCGAGATCTCCACATACCTCATCGGCTCACCGGTGATCCGGAAGATCTCCTTCACCGGCTCGATCCCGGTCGGCAAGCATCTCGCCAAGATGGCGGCCGAAGGCATGAAGAAGGCAACGATGGAGCTCGGCGGCCACTCGCCGGTGATCGTCTTCGACGATGTCGATCCGGTGAAGGTCGCGGACATCGCCGCCGCCGGCAAGTACCGCAACGCCGGCCAAGTCTGCATCGCGCCGACCCGCTTCTTCGTGCATGAGAGCAACTACAAGAAGTTCGCCGAGCGCTTCACCGAGATCGCGCAGGGCATGAAGCTCGGCAACGGCCTCGAAGCCTCGACGCAGATGGGACCGATGGCGAACGAACGCCGCGTCGGCGCCATGGAAGCCTTCGTCGGCGATGCCAAGGCCAAAGGCGCCAAGGTCGCCGCGGGCGGCGAGCGTCACGGCAATGCCGGCTACTTCTTCCGTCCGACGGTGCTGACAGACGTGCCGGGCGATGCGCGCGTGCTGAACGACGAGCCTTTCGGCCCGGTCGCGCCGATCATGCCGTTCAAGACCTTCGACGAGGTCATCGAGCGCGCCAATGCGCTGCCTTACGGTCTCGCCGCCTACGCCTTCACCAACTCGACCAAGACCGCGACCGCCGTCGCCGACGCGGTCGAGAGCGGCATGGTCGGCGTAAATCACCTCGCGATCTCGCTGCCCGAGACGCCCTTCGGCGGCATCAAGGAGTCCGGCTACGGCCATGAAGGCGGGATCGAGGGGCTCGAGGCCTACCTCAACACCAAGTTCGTGACCCAGCTCGGCGCGTGACGGTTGCATCTGCTTGTGTCACGACCATATAATCGTGACACAAAACTGGATGATGTCATGATTGCCAAGGCGCGGCTCAATGAGCAGGGCAGAGTAGTAATCCCAGCTGAATGCCGCGAAGCGGCCGGCCTTAAGCCAGGCGACGACGTGCTTATCGAGGTCGTCGGCGACGGTGAGCTCCGCCTTAGGACCAAGCGCCAAGCAATTCGCCGCGCCCAGGAGATCGTCGCCCGAAGCCTCTCCACGAAGCGCGACCTCGCATCGGAGTTGATTGAGGAACGTCGCAAAGAGGCGGCGCGTGAGTGACGGCGACATCGTCGTCGACGCATCTGTCATCCTGGCGCTACTTCAAGGCGAGCCTTTCGAGGCAAGCTCCGAGCTGATCGTCGATGCGTACATCAGCGCGGTGAACCTTTCGGAAGTCCTCACCAAGCTTCGGTCTGGCGGCGCGACCGATACTGATGCGATAGAGGGCACGAAAGCGCTCGGTCTTCGTGTTATCGCCTTTGGCGAGCCACATGCGGAGGTCGCGGCCAAGCTTTCGCAGTTCACTCGACGGGCCGGCCTCTCGTTCGGAGACCGTGCGTGCCTCGCAACAGCCGCTCTGCTTGGCGCGACGGCGCTTACGGCCGATCGAGCCTGGGCGAAGCTCGATATCCCGACGAAGGTAATGCTGATCCGCTAGCTATCTCTTCTTCCCGAACTCCGAGACCCAGGCCGCGACGCCGGAGAGAGCGCGCTCGCAGTTGGGGTAGCCCAGGAGCTGGAGTCCAAGCGGGAGACCGTCGACCTTCAGCAGCGGCAGCGACAGCGCCGGGTTGCGCAGCATCGAGGCCGGCATGTTGAAGACGGCGTTGCCGGTCGAGCCGATGCCGAGCGGCGCCGGCCCGGCCGAGCCGAGCGTGATGCAGGCATCGACATCGCCGGCCAGCCCCATCAGCACGTCGCGGGCATAGTCGCGCTTCTTCAGCAGCGCCACATAGTCGTCGACGGTCATGTTGTCGCGGCCCTTGAGCACCGCCTTGCGGAGACCCTCGCTCAAGCGGCTGCCTTCGCGAAGCTCGAGATCGGCGAAGGGCCAGATCTTCTCCCAGTCGTTGATGCCGAGCGACAGGTCGGAGGCACCGGCGATCGCGTCCTCGAGCTGGGCGACGCGCCTCGAGCCCTTGCGGTCGATCAGCGTGACGCCGGCCCTCTCCAGCTTCTTGAGGAACGCGGCGAGCGCCTTCTTGGCATCGGCATCGGCGACGGCCCAGCCATCGGTCTCCAGCACAGCGAGCACGTCGGGGCGGCGCGGCGCCGCCGGCTCGGCGCCGCCAGCGAAGGGGAGGAAACCGGGATCGCCACCGACGCGCGCGGCGATCTCATGCGCCACCGCCCAGGCATCCTCGAGCGTGTGCGAGAGCGTGCCGATGCAGTTCTGGCTGAACTGGTCGCCGATGCCGCCGCGGTTGAGCGCACCGAAGGTCGGCTTGAAGCCGACGATGCCGCAGAAACTGGCAGGCCTCAGGACCGAGCCGCCGACCTGGGTCCCGATCGCGACCGGCACCATGCCGGCGGCAACGGCAGCGGCGGATCCGGAAGAGGAGCCGCCAGGCGTGCGCTTCGGATCGTGCGGGTTGGTCGTGGGGCCGGGAGGCGCGCCGGCGAACTCGGTCGTCACCGCCTTGCCGACGATCACCGCGCCGGCCCGGCGCAGCGCGAAGGCGCAGGCGGAATCGCGGCCACCATTCCAGCCCTTGAAGATCGGGCTGCCGAACTCGGTCGGCATGTCGACGGTCTCGATGATGTCCTTGATCGCGATCGGCAGCCCGTCGATCGAGGAAAGCGGCTTCTTCGACTTCCACCGCTTGTCCGAGGCATCCGCCGCCTTGCGCGCGCCGTCGAGGTCGAGAGTGACGAAGGCGCGGACCGTGGGTTCACGCTTCTCGATCTGCCTGATGCAGGCTTCGAGAAACTTGCGCGGGGTCAGCGTGCCGGCGCGAAACTCGGCGCGGGCCGAGGCGAAGTCGAGCTTGGCCATTACAGAGATCCTCTCGTCAGGCGGGAGCGAAGCGGCGACGGCCGGCGAACAGAAGCCAGAGAGCGATGCCGGCATTGACCATGTTCCAGGCGATGCCGTTCAGGAAGGCAATTCGGTAAGAGCCGGTCCAGTCGAAGATCGCGCCCGAGACCCAGCCGCCTGCGGCCATGCCGATGATCGTCGCCATCATGACGATGCCGACACGCGTTCCGGCCTCGGAGGCCGGCATGTACTCGCGGATGATGATCGCGTAGCTCGGCACGATGCCGCCCTGGGCGAGACCGAACAGCGCCGAGACGACGTAGAGCGACATCAGCCCATCGAAAGGCAGGTAGAGGCACAATGTCGCCATCTGAAGGGTCGAGCCGAGCAGCAGCGTGCGTACGCCGCCGATACGATCGGAGATCCAGCCCGAGGCGAGCCGGCTGACAACGCCGAAGCCCAGCATGATCGACAGCATCTCGGCGCCGCGCGCGACGCCGTAACCGAGGTCGCCGCAATAGGCGACGATATGGACCTGAGGCATCGCCATGGCGAGGCAGCAGGTGATGCCGGCGATGATCAGCAGTGTCAGGAGCGCATTGGTCGAGATCGGCAGGCGCCCGAGCGTGCCGCCGCCATTCGCCGCGTGGTCGTGACGGGGCGACGGGCGCCTGAGCACGAGCGCGAGCGGCAGCATGGTGACGATGCAGGTGAGCCCGATCGCGATGTAGGTATATCGCCAGCCGATGGTGTCGATCAGGTTCTGGATCACCGGCGGCCACACGGTTCCCGCGGCATAGTTGCCGCTGGCGGCGATGCCGACGGCGAGGCCCCGGCGGCGATCGAACCAGTGCGAGATGTCGGCGACCAGCGGGCTGAACACGGCCGCGCAGCCGAAGAAGCCGATCAGCAGGCCCTGCATCAGCGCGAACAGCCAGATGTTCGGCGACAGGCCGGCACCGATGTATCCCAGCGCCAGCGAGACCGCGCTGAGCGCGACCGGAGTCACAATGCCGAAGCGGTCGCCGAGCTTGCCCATGAACACGCCGCCGACGGCGAAGCCGATCATGCCGGCGGTGTAGGGGATCGAGGCGGCAGCACGGTCCACGCCGAACTCCGCCTGCACGGAAGGCAGGACGACGACGACCGACCACATGCCGACGCCGCCGATGGTGGCGAGCAGGAGCGAGGCGGCGAGCCGAGCCCAGGCATAGGGCGACTCGACGCCGGAAACGGAAGCGGGTGACACGGGAGCGGCCTTTCGGGAGGAGAAGCCGTAGGCGAGGAGGATCAGAGGCGCGAAGCTACTCCGATCCGGCCCGTTTGTCGCCCGATGCGTGCATGCTAGCGTCGCGCATGTCTCTCTCGTCAGTCCCGGTGCTCGAAGGGAAACCGTTGGCCGCAGCGGCGTCGATGATCGACTCCTCCGCGCTCCTCTCGGACGGCACCGCGCTTCGCGCGCGGTTGGCTGAAGATGGCTATCTGTTCCTGCGCGGCGCGCTCGATCGCGACGAGGTCCTTGCGGCCCGGCACGAGGTGCTGGGGCGCATGGCGGAGGTCGGCGAGATCGCCGCACCGGCGGAAGCGGCGCTGCCGACCGGAGTCAGCCGACGTGCCGAGCTGCATCCGGATCTCGGCCGCTTCTGGCGATCGGTCTCGGAAGGCCCCGCAGTGCGCAACGCCGTGCACGGAGAGCACGCTCGCCGGATAGCCGCCGCGGTGCTCGATGACGTCGTGCGCCCCTTCGACTTCATCTGGCTTCGCGCCATGCTCGCCGGCCGTGCGAGCCCGCTCCATTTCGACCATGTCTACATGAACCGCGGCACCGAAAGGGTGGTATCGATCTGGATTCCGCTTGGCGATGTCGCGGTCGCCGACGGGCCGCTCGCCGTGGTCGAAGGCTCGCACCGGTTCGACGAGCTGATCGGCCGGTACCGCGGCCACGACGTCGACCGCGATCCGTCGCGGCCGGGTCATGTCGCAGAGGCGGGGCGCGATTTCCTCGAAGAGAAGCAGGCACGGCTCCTGACCGCCGATTTTCGCGCCGGCGATCTCTGCCTGTTCAGCCTGTTCACCCTGCACGGCTCGGTCGACAACGCCTCGCCCTCGGGCCGCGTACGCCTGTCGGTCGACACGCGCTGGCAGCCGGCGGCCGAGCCGATGGACGAGCGCTGGGCCGGTCCTGACCCGAAAGGCCATGGTGGCACCGGCTATGGCAGCCTCGGTTCGGCCCGGCCCCTGGGCGCCCCGCAGCTTCGCAGGTAGGATCGCCCTCAAGAAGAAAGTTGGGGGGACGCCGATGAGACGATGGCTCTGGCGCGGCGAGGAGAATCTCGCCGCCCTGTGCATGGCCGCGCTCCTGATCACACTCGGCCTGCAGGTTTTCACCCGCTACGTGCTCAACGACCCCTTCGCCTGGACCGAAGAGGCCTCGCGCTATCTCTACGTCTACATCGTCTTCCTCGGCGCCAGCGCCGCGGTCTCCGATCGCAGCCACGTCGCCATCGGCTTCCTCGTCGCCGCGCTGCCGCGCCCGATGCAATGGGCGGTCTCCTTCGCCATCAACCTCCTGATCCTGTTCCTCCTGGGCAATCTCGTCTGGTGGGGCTGGGTTGCGACCGTACGGAACTGGACGATCCCGCTGATGGTGCTGGAGATCCCCTATGCCTGGGTCTACGGCATCGTGCCGCTGACCGCGGCGGCGATGACGATCCGCACGCTGATCGTCATGCATGAGGATTGGCAGGATTATCGCCGAGGTCGGCCCGCCCGCACCGACACCTCGGGGGCGATCTGATGCTGGGCTATTTCGGCGTCTGGCTGGCCCTCATCGCGCTGGCGATGCCGGTCGCCTTCTCGCTCGCCTTCATGGGCATCGCCTGGCTGTTCTTCGAGGGCCAGTCGATCACTCAGGCCGCGCAGCGGCTGATCGGCGGCGTCGACTCCTTCCCGCTGCTCGCCGTTCCCTGCTTCGTGCTCGCCGGCATCGCGATGAACTCGGGCGGCGTCAGCGTCCGCATCTACGACTTCGCCCGCGCGCTGGTCGGGCACCTGACCGGCGGCCTCGGCCACGTCAACGTCATGGGCAGCGTGATCTTCTCCGGCATGTCGGGCTCGGCGATCGCGGACGCCGGCGGGCTCGGCATCCTCGAAGTCAAGGCGATGAAGGAGGATGGCTACAAGGCCTCCTTCGCCGGCGCGCTAACCTGCGCGTCGTGCATCATCGGACCGCTGATCCCGCCCTCGATCCCGATGGTGCTCTACGGCGTCATCGCCAATGTCTCGGTCGGCGCGCTGTTCCTTGCCGGCGTCGTGCCGGGGTTACTGACCGCGCTGATGCTGATGATCCATGTCTATTTCTATGCCCGGAAGCGACCCGAGCTGGCGAGGCACCGGCGCGCCAGCCTGAAGGAGCTGTGGCTCGCCTTCCGCCGCGCCTTCCTCGCGCTGGTCACCCCGGTGATCATCATGGGCGGCATCTTCGGGGGAATCTTCACGCCTACCGAAGCGGCAGCCGTCGCCGCGATCTATTCGCTGGCGCTCGGCCTCTTCGTCTATGGCGACCTGAAGTTCTCGGATCTGCCGCGCATCTTCAAGGACGCGGTCCACACCTCGGCCGTGGTCGGCTTCATCGTCGCCGGCGCCAGCCTGTTCGGCTGGGTGCTGGCACGCGAACGCGTGCCCCAGGCCATTGCCGAGGCCTTCCTCGGATTCTCGACCGAGCCGCTGGTCATCCTGCTCATCATCAACGTCGTGATGCTGGTCCTCGGATGCTTCATGGAGGGCATCGCCATCATGATCCTGATGGTCCCGGTGTTCCTGCCGGTGATCCAGCAGGTCGGCATCGACCCGGTCCATTTCGGCGTCGTCGTCACGATGAACCTGATGATCGGCATCCTGACGCCGCCCTTCGGCGTGGCACTCTTCACGGTCGCCAAGGTCGGACGCATCCCGTTCGAGGAGCTGGCGCGCGAGATCCTGCCGTTCCTGCCCGGCCTGGTCCTCGTGCTGCTCCTGCTGACCTTCTTCCCCAGCCTCTCGATGTTCCTGCCGCGGCTGGTCTACGGGTGACCTAAATCGGCGGGTCGACGTGCAGGCGGAGGCGATCTCCGGCGAGCATGCCGAAGCGGATCAGCATCGCCTTGCGACGGGGTGCCGATAGCGGCTCCAGCAGAGGCTCGCGCACGACATGTGCGCTCCAGCGATCGGCGATCATGAGGCCGGTGTCGTCGGGCAGCAGCTTGACCGGAAAGCCTTCGGCGACGGCGAAATAGAAGGCATCGCAGAACTCCAGATACTCTCGCCATTTGCGGTCCGAGCGGAAATCGGCGCGGCTCGACTTGATCTCGACGATGGTGAGCCGTCCGGCGGCATCGAGCGCCAGCACGTCGGCACGCCGGCCATTGGCGAGCGTGACCTCGGTCAGCGCCGTCTCGCCCCTCTCGGCGAAGGCGCGGACGATGCCGAGCGCGAGCTGATGCGCGAGCCGCTCTTCTTCGTTCATGACCGCACGATCACGGACGCGTCAGGTTCTTCGCCCCGCGGAGATCGGCCTTCTCGATATTGGCGCCGCGCAGGTCGGCGCCTTGGAACTCGGCGTCCTGGAGATTGGCCTCGCGCAGATCGCAGTCGCGCAGCGAGGCGTCGGTGAAATCGGCACCCTGGAAATTCGCCTTGCGGAAGTTGCCGCCGGAGAGATCCGCGGTCGAGAGCCGGGACCGTTCGAAATTGGAGACCCAGACCTGGGTGGTCGATCCCAGTAGATTGACCGGGCCCGCCTTGACGCTGACCAGCTTGGCACCGACGAGATTGGCGCGCTTGAGATTGACGCCGCGCATGTCGGACAGGCTCAGATCGGCGCTGCGCAGATCGGCTTGGCCGAAATCGCTCATCAGCAGCTCGGTCCGTGACAGATTGGCTTCCTTGAGCAGCGCGTGCTCGAAATTGGCGGCGGAGAGATTGGCGCTGCTGAAATTCTGGCTGCCGAGGTCGAAGCGCGAGAGATCGAGACGTTTGCCCTTCTTGCCGGCGGTGCGTATCCAGTCGATGTGGCGCTGCAGGACCTCGCGCAGCTCTTCGCCGAGCGAGTCCAGCGAGCGCGGCAGAATTGCCTTCGACATGTCGGCGCCGCGCGCATCGGCCGAGTCGAGCACGCAGCCGACGAGGTCGGCGCCCTCGAAATTGGTGCCGGAGAGGATCGCGCCCGAGAGGATGGCACCATGCAGGATGGTGCCCGTTAAATTGGCCTCGGACAGATCCGAACCCTCGAGATTGGCGCCGGTCAGGTTGCAGTGGCTCAAATCGGCGCGCACCAGCTTGATGCCGCGCATGATAGCGTCGGTCAGGTCGGTCTGCACGATGAAGGCGTTCGACATGCGCGACTGGCTCATGTTCGCGCCGCGCAGGATCGCCGAGGAGGCATCGGCCACCGTCATGTCGAAGGACATGGTGGTGAGATTTCCTTTGGAATCGGCCTTGAGCAGGATGCCGTCGCGGAGGTCGGACTCCATCATCAGCGCGTTGGTCATGTTGGCGCCGCGCAGGCAGGCGCCGCGCAGATCGACGCGCGTCAAATCGGCACCCGTGAGGTCCGCCTTGCGGAGATCGGCCGAGAACAGGCTGGAGGCGACGAGCTTGGCGCCCTTGAGGTTGGCGTTGGCGAGGCGGGCACCGGAAAGCTCGGCGTTCGAGAGGTTGCGGCCGCTCAGATCGAGATAGGACAGGTCGCAGCTGCCGAGATTCGCGCGCTGGCCGCCCGCCCGGCCGGCGGCGAATTTGCCGTGGGACTCGAGGATCTTGTCGAGCTCGCCCTGATCCAGCCGCTTGAAGCGGCCGGCATCGGCGTTTGCGTCGGGCTCGGACATCGGGTCTCGGTTCTCGTTTCGCCGGATTTATCTGGAAGTCTAGAGACTTTCCCCGCCGAACGCACCCGGAACGAACCGCGCGACGACGCGCCGGCGCTCCGATGAATTAGAATCGATCTCAGGTGCTGGTGCGATGTCCCACCACCATTCCCGGTCGGCGCGGGGCTCGGCCAGGTCGGCGATCAGGCTGGCCCGCTCGATCTCCTGTCCGTTCCGATCCGTCACCACCCGCTCGACATCGGAGACCAGCAGGGTCGCCGCGCGGCTCCGGTCGAAATCGGCGAGATGGCTCTTCACCAGATTCTGGGCGGCCGCTGCCAGCCGCGCATCGTCGATTCGCCCGTCCAGGCGGCGGACCGGGACCACGGGGATCTGCGACAGAAGGTTGAGCGACACCGCCAGGTCGACCTCCGGGTCGGCGAGCAGCGGGAATGGACGCGGTCGCACCAGCTCGCCCCTGGCCACAGCTTCCAGGGTTCCGGTCACATCGTCGGTGACGTGCATCACCTGAGGCAGGTGGCGCGTCTTGAGGCGAGCGGTCCAGGGATGCACGAGGTCGACGAGCAGCACGCGCTCGAAGGCATCCGCGAGCTCCTCCAGCGGTACATCGAGCAGCGCCCCCGATCCCATCACCAGTGCCGTGCGGCGCCGCGGCGTGCGGGCGATCGCATCGAGAATGACCTGTCGCGTCGCAGCAAGATGCGGCGCCCAGGCGGCTCGGCAGCGCCGGTGACGGGCAGAGATCGCGATCGATTCGGTGAGCAGGCCGAGCCGCCGCACATAGAACGGACAGGGCGTGGCGAGCCAGGCGAGCGCCTCGCCGATCATGGCGAGCCTTTTAGCTGCATGCTAGCGTCCGCGCGACCTTCCCCACCGCCGCCCCGCCCGAGGACCCGTCCATGACCCTGACCGCCGCCGATCTCAAGAAGCTTGCCGCCTACGATACCCCGACTATCTGCAACGCGCTGGAGATCGTCGCGCCGGAGCGGCGGGCCCATGGCTTCAACCGCAAGCCGCTGGTCTGCCCCTTTCCGAAGCTGAAGCCGATCGTCGGATATGCCCGGACCGGAACTATCCGCTCGCGCGAGCCGAGCTCGCTGCCCAAGGCCGAGCAGCGCGCGATGCGCGCCGCCTATTATCGATCGATCGCGGCCGAACCGCGGCCGTCGATCTCCGTTCTCCAGGATCTCGACGGACCGGATGCCGGCTTCGGCGCCTTCTGGGGCGAGGTACAGTCGACCATCCATAAGGGTCTCGGTTGCCTCGGCGTCATCACCGATGGCTGCATCCGTGACATCGAGATGTGGGCGCCCGGCTTCCAGGCGCTGGCCGGCTCGATCATGCCGAGCCACGCGCATGTCCACCTGGTCGGCATCGGCGAGACGGTGAGCATCGCCGGCATGATCGTGCGGCCGGACGACCTGCTGCACGCCGATCATCACGGCGCGGTGGTGATTCCGATCGAGTTCGCGAAGAAGGTGCCGGCGGCGTGCGAGCTGCTGACGCGCAAGGAGTCGGTGATCCTCAATGCCGCACGTGCGAAGGGCTTCAATGCCGACAAGCTGATGAAGGCGATCGCCGAGGCTGACGAGATCCACTGAGGATGAGACGCGCGTCAAACATCGCGCAATTTTTTCTCAAATCCGAACGCGTGTTGAGCGAGCGGATCAACGGAAACTCAACATTCCATCTTCAGTGTGATGGGGGTCACATCGCGGGGAGGCCTTTGATGCGAATCTACTCTCGCATCAAGGTCGGGGTCTGGGCGGTCGTTGCCTCCTAGGCACATCCCCACCCCCTCCTCCCTGAGAGGGCCGCCCGGCCCCGACCTTGAGCTCCCAACCCTCCTCCCCGCCTACCGGCGGGGAAATTTTTAAAGGGACATGTGCGCCGGATCACAGGCGCAGGATTGGGAAAGAGGCAAGATGGCATGACATCGCAACATTCCCCGTTGCGATGTTCCTCCAGAAAAGACTTCGGCCCCGCCGCATCGACGGGGCCGATTTTTGTTTGGGGAAAGTGACGCCGCTAAAGGCTACTTGATCGCCTGGAGCTTCTGGTAGGTGCCGGCGCCCCAGTCCTTCTCGCCCAGCTCATAGACCGAGGTCATCCGTGCGCGGAAGGATTCGCGGTCGGAATTCACCACCGTCATTCCCTTGGCCTTGAAGGCATCGACCAGACCCGCCTCGTCGGCGCGCGTCAAGCTGTCATTGACCTTGGCGCCCTCGACAAAGGCCGCCTTGAACGCCGTCTTGTCGGCCGGCGTCGCCGCCGCATAGACCTTGTTGTTCATCATGATCATGATCGGCACGATCACGTGCCCGGTCAGGTTCAGATACTTCTGCACCTCGAAGAACTTGTTGTTGTTGATCGTGGGCAGCGGGTTCTCCTGGCCCTCGGCGACGCCGGTCTGCAGCGAGAGATAGACTTCGCCGAGGCTCATCGGCGTCGGCGTCGCCTCCAGCGCGCGGATCATCGCGAGGAAGAGCGGCGCCTCCGGCACGCGGATCTTGAGGCCCTTCACGTCACCCGCGACGTTGAGCGCCTTGGTCTTGGTCGTGAAGTGCCGGACGCCGTAATAGAAGGTGCCGATATGCGCCATGTTGCGCTGCGTCTCCATGATGCGCAGCTGCTCCTTGGCGTAGTCGGATTCGAGCATCTTCAGGAGATGATCCCAGTCGCGCGCGATGAACGGCGCCTCGAACACGCTCAAGGGGCGATGCAGCGCCGAGAGGCTGCCCGGACCTTCGGAGACGAAGTCGAGATTGCCGTCGACGACCTGAGACACCATCTCGCGCGCCTGGCCGAGCTGGCTCGAGGGGAAGATGTTGATCTTGTAGCGGCCCTGGGTCTGCTTCTCGACCTCCTCCGCGGCCTTGGCGATGCCCTTGTGCACCGGCGAGTCGACAGAATGCAGATGACCGAAGCGCAGAACCTTCTGCTGAGCGAGCGCAGGCGCGGCGGCGAGCGCGGCGAGCGCGACGCCGACGAGCCACGAATAGGCGAGCCTCATGATGTTTCCTCCCGGTTGTATAGTTGCCAACTGGCTAACATGCGCGCCGCGGCGCTTCAACCGGCCGGCCCCGCCTCGATCCGCCGGCGCAGGCCGGCCTGCATCTCCGCATCGATCTCGTAGCGGAAGATCAGGATGCCGGCGGCAAGCTTGAAGGCGACCGGCACCCAGGCATAGAGAACCGCGAGCACGAATAGCCCGCCGTCGGCCCCCGCTCCGTCCGCTCCGCCGGGCACGAAGCCGAACATCTCGAGCAGCGGGAAAGCGATGCCGACGGCGAGCGCAAGCGCGAGCTTGGTCGCCACTCCCCAGAGCGCGAAGAGGAGGCCGGCGCGCTCGGTCCCCATCTCGGCCGTGTCCCAGTCGACGACATCCGCCCACATGGAAGACGGCAGCGCGAGATCGGCGCCGAGGCAGAGCCCGGTGACAACGCACACCAGCGCGAACCAGACGACACCGCCTTCCGGGATGAACGGCACGACGGCGAAGGCGAGGCAGGCAATGCCCATCGCCAGTACCCAGGCACGATGCTTGCCGAGACGCCGGCTGGCCATCACCCAGAGCGGCACCGAGGCGACGCCGAGCAGGAAATACTCCAGCAGCAGGATTCCGGCCCAGCCCGGCGTCTTCAGCCGGTATTGCACGAACATCAGGAACAGTGTCGCCGGCAGGGCGTTGGCGATGCCGTTGAAGAGATAGGCCAGGATCAGCTGCCGGAACGGCCGGTTGCGCGCGAGCACACGGTAGCCCTCCATCAGGCTCTGGCGCTGATAGGGGCCGGGCGCAGGCTCGGAGACAGTGGCTACGGCGATCGCCACCGCCGGCGGCAGCAGCGCCAGGATGGCGAGCGCGAGGCCGTTCATCGCATCGCCCTGGTCGCCGCCGATCAGCGCCGGCAGGGTAACCGCCGCCAGCGTGCCCAGCACCGAGGCGACCTCGCGCGATCCCGAGATGCGGCTGCGCTCGTGATAGTCGGTCGACAGCTCAGCACCCCAGGCGCCGTAGGGCAGCAGGAACATGGTCCAGCCGAGATAGAGCGCCATGCTCCAGACCAACAGGTATTGCCAGGTCACCGGCGCCACCGGCCGGAACAGCAGCTCGACCGCGAGGCAAATCACCGGCAGCGAGAGCACGAGCCACGGGCGCCGACGGCCGAAGCGCGTATGGATACGGTCGGACAGCTCGCCGATGCCGAGATCGACGACGATGTCCCAGAGCCTCGCCGCCAGCAGGACGGCGCCGACCACGCCGAGCCCCAGCCCGAGATCGACCGCGTAGAAAGCCGGCAGATAGATATAGAGCGGCAACCCGACCATCGCGATCGGGAGGCCGGGCAGCGCATAGGCGAGCAGCGTCGTGCGATCGACCCTATCGTTCATGCCTCACGCTCGCGTGCCTGCATGAGGCTCTTATAGGTGTCCGGTGCTAGCTTCGCTGGATCACGATCTGGCGAACGTCGATCGAGCCGGCGCGGAAGCCGCCTTCGCAATAGGCGAGGTAGTATTGCCACATGCGTTTGAACCGCTCGTCGAAGCCGAGGTTGCGAATCTCCGGCCATGCCTCGACGAAACGCTGGCGCCAGAGGTGGAGCGTCCGCGCATAGTCCTGGCCGAAACCGTGATCGCCGACCCACTCCATGCTGGCGCCCGAGGCGAGCGAGCGGAGATGCGTCAAAGTCGGCAGCATGCCGCCGGGGAAGATGTAGCGCTGGATGAAGTCGGGACGATCGCGATAGGCCTCGAAGCGCTCCTCGGCGATGGTGATGATCTGCATGGCCGCGACCCCGCCCTGGGTCAGCCGCTCGCGCACGCGCTCGAAGAACACCGGCCAGTAGCGCTCGCCCACCGCCTCGAACATCTCGATCGAAGCGATGCGGTCGAACAGCCCCTTGGTGTCGCGATAGTCCTCGAGCCTGATGTCGATGCGATCGGAAAGGCCCGCCTCGGCGGCACGCTTCATCGCGAAATCGCGTTGGCGCTCGGAGAGAGTCAGGCCGGTGACGCGGCAGCCCTGCTCTCCCGCCGCCGTGACGGCGAAGCCGCCCCAGCCGCAGCCGATCTCCAGCACCGACTGGCCCGACTGGAGCCCCAGCAGCGAGGCGAGCCGGCGATACTTGGCGCGCTGGGCGTCCTCGAGCGTCGCATCTTCGCGCTCGAACAGCGCCGAGGAGTAGGTCATCGTCGGGTCGAGCCAGAGCCGATAGAACTCGTTCCCGAGGTCGTAGTGGTAGGCGATGTTGCGCCGGCTGCCGAAGCGCGTGTTGGTGCGCACGGCATGCAGCGCCCGGCGGATCAGGCCGCCCCAGATCGTTTCCTGAAGATGCTTGTCGATCGCATCCGCGTTGCGGGCCGCATACTCGACGACGGCCGCCGGGTCCGGGCTTTCCCAGTCGCCGTCCATGAAGGCCTCGGCGAAGGCGACATCGCCGCCGACCAGAAGACGGCGGACGACGCTCTCGTCGCGCAGCGCCAGCTCAGCGGAGGGGCCGGGGATATCGCCCTGGAAGCTGTGGCGCTCGCCGCCCGGCAGAACGATATCGATGCGGCCGATGCCGGCGCGTTCAAGCACATAGAGTAGGGCCCTGGTCCAATGACTGCGGGCCGCGATGGTGCTGCCGGTCATCGTTTCCCCCGTCTTTCCAGCCGGCTCGTTCGTCGGCCGGCGGCGTATTTCAATCCGAAGCTGCCGTTCTGGCAACCGGGTTGAGAGGCAGCGGGTCCGGCACCGAGACATCTACGGGCGGTGGCGCCGGCCGGCTCTGCAGCGGCGCGCCCTTGATCCAGAGCCGGAGCGCCTCCCAATGGATGCCGCCGATCACCTTGAGCGCCATCAACGGATGGGAGGCCAGCGCGCGGGCGAGCGCACCGTCGCTCAAGGGCAAGCGCCGGGCCGTCTGGGTCGCGACCAGCAGCTCGCCCTCGTCGTCGTGCTCCTGAATGGCAAGCGAGAACTCCCCACCCGGCGGTTTGAGAAGAAAGCGGTAGCCCGCCTGCATCGGAACGAAAGGCGAGACGTAGAAGGCCTTGGCGCAGCTCTGGCGGATGAGCCCGCGCGCGGCTTCCTCGCGATCGACCGCGATCAGATAGGCGTGGCGTTCGCCAAAGGTGTTGCGGACCGCATAGATCACCGCGCCCAGGCTGTCATCGGCGCGCCGGCAGAAATAGAGGATCAGCGGATTGAAAGCATAGCCCAGGATGCGCGGGAAACAGAGAAGCTCGATCCTTGCCGAGGCGTCGGCAAGCCCGGCGCGGTCGAGTGCCGCCTCGACCCAGGCGCGCGGGCTCGATCCGTCGGCGGCGCCATGGTCGCGATCGTGGAAGGAGAGAAGCGCTGAGCGGTTGTGACCGAACAGGCGGAGCCAGCGGTCCAGCTTCGGCAGCTCGTCGAGGTCGAGCAGCAGCGAGAAGGTGCGATAGACGAAGCGGTGCCGCTTCGGCCGCAGCCGGTGATGCATGACCTCGCCGATATAGAGGGCGGAGCGCATGGTCAATCCGCGGCCATCGGCCGCGGCTCGGCGAAGGAGGCAAGCACGCCCTCGGCCGCGGCGAGGCCGGAGGAGAGCGCGTCCTCATGGAAGCCATGGCCGCAATAGCTGCCGCAGAACCAGGTGCGGCGCGTTCCCTGAATGGCGGGAAGCTCGGCCTGCGCCGCGAGCGCGTGGCGATCGAATACCGGGTGCTCGTAGGCGAGCTCGCGATGGATCAGCCCCTGACGCGGCGGCCGCGTCGGGTTCAGCGTCAGGAAGATCGGCAGGGAGGTGTCGAGGCGCTGCAGCCGGTTCATCCAATAGGTGACGAAGACGCGACGCTCGCCCGACTGCCCGCGGTCGCCGAGATAGTTCCAGCTCGACCAGACACGCTGGCGCCGCGGCATCAGGTCGGCGTCGGAATGGAGGTAGCCGATATTCTCCTGAGTCCCGAAGGCGCCGAGGACGCGGCGCTCGTCGTCGCCGGCGTCGGCGAGAAGCCGCAGCGCCTGGTCGCCATGGGTGGCGACGATCACGGCATCGAAGCGCAGGCTGCCGGCATCGGTCGCGACGCTGACGCCCGTGGCATCGCGACGGATGGAGCGCACCGGCGTCTCGGAGCGGATGCGATCGGCGAAAGGTCCGATCAATCGACGCACATATTCGCGGCTGCCGCCCTCGACCGTGCGCCAGGCCGGCCGGGCGTCATAGGTGAGCAGGCCGTGATTGTGGAAGAAGCGGAGGAAGGTGATCAGCGGGAAGTCGAGCATCACCGCGGTCGGGCACGACCAGATCGCTGCCGCCATCGGCAGCAGGTGATCCTCGATGAAGGCGCGGCCGAAGCCGGCGCGCGCGAGCCAGTCGCCCAATGTCGGCTCCGCGCCTTCGGCTCCGGCGAGCACGCGCGGCGCGGTGCGGAAGAATCGGAGGATGTCGAGCAGGAGGCCGAGGAAGCGCGGCCGGAGCAGGTTGCGGCGCTGGCCGAAGATCGCGTTGTAGCGCTCGGTGCCGTATTCGAGCCAACCATTGTCGAGGCTGACGCCGAAGGACATGTCCGAGGGCTTGGTCGGGACCTTCAGATCGGAGAAGAGCCGCGTCAGGTTCGGGTAGTTCTTCTCGTTGTAGACGATGAAGCCGGTATCGACCGGGATCGTGTGCGGTCCCCAGCAGACATCGACGGTGTGGCTGTGCCCGCCGATCCACGTGTCCTTCTCGAACACGGTGATGTCGGCATGGGGTGCGAGACGCGCGGCGGCTCCGAGGCCAGCCACTCCGGAGCCGATTACCGCGACCCTTCTCATGCCGCCTTCACCTTCAGCTCGTGGAAGGCGGCGAGCGCACGGGCGCGCGCCGCGGCGTGATCGACGATGGGCCGCGGATATGTATCACCGAGACGGATTCCAGCCTTGTCGAGCACCGCATCGGAGGCCTGCCAGGGCTTGTGCAGCACAGCGTCAGGCAGAGCCGCGATCTCGGGCACCCAATGCCGGACATAGGCGCCGGCGGCATCGAACTTCTCGCCCTGGAGCACCGGGTTGAAGATGCGGAAGTAGGGTGCCGCATCGGCGCCGCAGCCGGCGACCCACTGCCAGTTTGCGGCATTGTTGGCGAGGTCGGCATCGACCAGCGTGTCCCAGAACCAGGCTTCGCCTTGCTGCCACGGCAGAAGCAGGTGCTTCACCAGGAAGGACGCCACGATCATCCGCACGCGGTTGTGCATCCAGCCGGTGTGCCAGAGCTGGCGCATGCCGGCATCGACGATCGGATAGCCGGTCTGGCCGCGCTGCCAGGCACGGAGCTGAGCCGCATCGCGCCGCCAGGGAAAATCGGCGAAGGCGTCGCGCAGCGGCTGCTCGGGCAAGCTCGGCGTCCGGTGCAACAGGTGGATTGAGAACTCGCGCCAGGCGAGCTCGCGCAGGAAGGCGTCGGCCTCGGGCACGCGGGCGCGGATCGAGTGCCAGACCTGGCGCGGACTCACCTCGCCGAAATGAAGGTGCGGCGAGAGGCGCGAGGTGCCCTCCTCGCCCGGGAAGTCACGCGCGCGTCCGTAGGCGGCCGCGATCTCGCAGAAGGTATCGATCCGTTCGGCAGCGCCCGCCTCGCCCGGCGTCCAGGTGTCGCGCAGGCCCGTGGCCCAGTCGGGCGCGCTGGGCTGAAGCTTCCAGTCGGCGAGCGTCTGGCTCGAGACCGCCGCAGCCGCCGCTTCCAACCGAGAGGGCGGCGGCAGCGGCCGCGGTGGTTCGCCCCATTCCTGAATCGTGCGCCAGAACGGCGAGAAGACCTGGTAGGGACGCGCGAGATGCCACGGCTCGACGAGGCAGGACGCGTTGTAGCTGTCGACCGAGAGGCCCCGCGTCTTCAGCGACGCCTTGATCTCGGTGCCGCGCTCCACGGCCGCGGGCTCGTAGAGGCGATTCCAGACGACGCGCGTGATGCCGGCTTCGGCGACGAGGTCTTCGAGGACCTGCAGCGACGGCCCGCGGCGAAGCACCAGAGGCGCGCCTAGTCTGGCGAGGTCGCGGCCGAGGCTCGCCAGGCTCTCATGCAACCACCAGCGGCTGGCGGCGCCGGGCGACCAGGGAAGCGTGTCGTCGAGGATGAAGACGGGAAGAACGGGGCCGTGGGCGGCGGCCGTCAGCGCCGGGTTGTCGGTCAGCCGGAGATCCTGGCGGAACCAGATGAGGGTGGTCACGGGCGGCGCGCGGAATTCGGCATGGGGTCAATACGCACCCCGGTACTGAGCGGATCACCCCAGCGGGACACGAACCACCCGGGAAACGCCCAGGACATGGGCCGCCAGGCCGCGGCCGAAAAGCCGGCGCAGCGCCGGATCGCGGGCGTCCAGGCCGCCGGTGAAGGCGCCGAAGGCCGGCAGCACCAGCCTCGTGCCGTCGGAGAGGAAGCAGCGTCCGGTCACCATGCGGCCGCGCACCGCGACCGACAGCTTGGGGTGGTAGTGGCCGCTGACCTCGCCGACGTTGCGCTTTCGCTCAGCCTGGTGGCGGAAGACCAGCGGGCCGATGACGATCTCCTCGGCGACGCGCCCGCCCCATAGCGCGGCGGGCGCCGGATCGTGGTTGCCCTCTATCCAGACCCAGTCGCAGGCATCCGTCAGACGCCTCAGGCGCCGGCCATCCTCCTCGTCGAAGCGGCTCTCGGCGCTGCGGTCATGGAAGCTGTCGCCGAGCGCGATCACCTGGGCCGGGTTGAGCCGCTCGCGGAGCTGCTCCAGGCGGGCCAGAGTCTCCCTGCTGTCATAGGGCGGGAGGCCGAGCGCCGAACCTTTCTCGAAATGTAGATCGGCCACCACCATCACGCGCCGCTCCGGCCACCAGAGAGCGCCGGCATGGTCGGCAACCAGATCGGCGCCGTTGACGGTGAGCGGGGACATCGTCTGAACGGTTCGCATGATTCGCCCGGATTGGGAAGACGGACCGGCCCATCTGCTTTCGGCTTGTCAGGTTCGGCAGCGGCTCCTCATGCTGCCTCTGATCGCGAAGGGGGAGCGGATGCGCGTTGCGGTATTGGGCGGTGGCATCGTCGGCACCGCGGCGGCCTGGTATCTGGCGGAAGCCGGGGCCGAGGTCACGGTCGTCGAGCGCAACGAAAAGGCCGCCGCCGAATGCAGCTTCGCCCCGACTGGCCAGCTGGCACCCGGCCATTGCGGCGCTTGGGCAAGCCCGCGGGCGCCGAAGATCCTGCTGAATTCGCTCCTCAACCATGACGCGGCACTGCGCCTGCTCCCGCATGCGCTGCCGGGGATGATCCGCTGGGGCATCGCCTTCCTGCGCGAATGCACGGCGGAGCGATACAGGCGCAACAGCCTGATCAAGCTGAAGCTCTGCCTCGACTCGACGGCCGAGACGCGCGCGCTGCGCGACCGGCTCGGCATCGCCTACAGCCACAACGACCATGGCGCGCTGTTCCTGCATCGCGACCGCGCGCGCTTCGAGAAGGAGGCGAAGGACGCCGATGCGCTGACGCCTTACGGGCTCAAGCTCGAAGTGCTCGATGCCGACGGCGCGGCCCGGATCGATCCGGGCCTGGGGCCGGTCAAGGACAAGCTGGTCGGCGCGCTCTACTCGCCGGTCGACGGCAGCGGCGACTGCTCGGCCTTCGCGCGTGCGCTCGCCGGCCACGCCGCCGCACGCGGCGTCACGTTCCGTTATGGAAGCGCTATCGAGCGTATCGAGGAGGATGGCGACCGTATCGCGCGCGTCGTCACCTCGACCGGTTCGGTCGAAGCCGATGCCTTCGTGCTGGCCTTAGGCGCCGAGAGCCCCAAGCTGATGAAGCCCTTGGGCGTCCATCTGCCGATCTATCCGGTGAAGGGCTACAGCCTGACGCTGCCGGTGAAGCCCGGCGGCGCGGCGCCGCGCATGGCGATGGTTGATGAGCAGAACCTCGTCGGCATCGCCAGGCTCGGCGATCGCGTGCGCTTCGCCGGCAAGGCGGTCTTCACCGGCTACGATACGCGCATCATCCCGAAGATGTTCGGCGGCATGAAGCATGTCGCGCGCGACCTGTTTCCGGACGGCGTCGATGAATCGCAGCCCTCCTACTGGGCCTGCCTCCGACCCATGACGCCGGACGGCCCGCCGATCATGGGCACCGGAAAACACAAGAACCTCTGGTTCAATACCGGCCACGGTCATGTCGGCTGGACGCTAGCCTGCGGCGCCGGCCGCGCCACCGCTGCGATGATCTTCGGGAAGGATCCTGGCATCGACATGGAGGGGCTGACGCTGGAGGGAAGAGAGCTCTAAAGCGGTAGCTTTCCCTGCGGGCGCGGATCCATGACCTCGGCGATCAGGGCTTCCGCCGCCTCGTCCCAGAGATCGTCGATGCCGGCGCCGTCGACGCGTTCCTTGCCGATGTCGAGCATTGCCGGCACCGCCAGCGGCGAGACGCGATCCAGGCGGCGATGGCGGATCTTGCCTTCGACACGCACGAGGAAATCGGCGAGGCGCTTCACATCGAGCAATCCCGTCGCGGCGTCGGCGCGGGTGGCGCGCAGCAGGATGTGCTGCGGGTCGTGGCGGCGGAGCACGTCGTAGACGAGATCGGTGTTCACCGTCACCTGCCGCCCCGATTTCTCCTTGCCCGGGAAACGGCGCTCGACCAGGCCCGCGATCACCGCGACGTTGCGGAAGGTGCGCTTCATCAGGCTGGACTCGGCGAGCCAGGATTCGAGGTCGTCGCCGAGCATGTCCTTGTCGAGGAGCGCGTCCATGTCCTGGACTTCCTTGAGGCTCCAGACCGCGAGCACGTAGTCGGTGGCGACGAAGCCGAGCGGCTTCAGGCCGAGGCGCTCCATCCGCCGCGTCAGCAGCATGCCGAGCGTCTGGTGCGCGTTGCGGCCTTCGAAAGCGTAGAGGCAGAAGAACTCCTTCTCGCCGCGCGGGAAGGATTCGACCAGCAGCTCGCCGCGCCTGGGCAAGACCGAGCGCCAGCGCTGCAGATCGAGCCAGTCCTCGACCGCCTTCGGCAGGGTCGGCCAGATGCTGGAATCCTCCAGCATGGCACGCACGCGTTCGGCCAGATGCGTGGTCAGCGGCAAGCGGCCGCCTTCATAGGCCGGCACCATCGGCTCGCCGCCCGAGGCCGGCGTCACCTCGGCCCAGGTCTCGCGGAGGCCTTCGAAGGTGAGCAGCCTTCCACCGAAGATGAAGGTGTCGCCGGGCGTCAGCGTGTTGATGAAATATTCCTCGACCTCGCCCAGCACCGGGCCGCGGCGCAGCTTCACCTTGATCGTCACCGCCTCGACGATGGTGCCGATGTTCATGCGATAGCGCTTGGCGAGCGTCGGGTTGCCGATACGCCAGCGTCCGTCCGGCATCTTCCGCAGCCGCTTGTAGCGCTCATAGGCTTTCAGCGCGTAGCCACCGGTCGAGACGAAGTCGAGCACGGCATCGAAATCCTCACGAGAGAGGGTCCGGTAGGGCGCGGCGCCGGTCACCTCGCGATAGACCTCGTCGGGCGCGAAGGGCTGCGAGCAGGCGAGCCCGACGAGATGCTGCGCCAGGACATCCAAACCGCCGGTCTTGGGCGGGTCGCCGTCGAGCTCGCCGTTCATCACCGCATCGATCGCCGCCTGGCATTCGAGCGCCTCGAAGCGGTTGCCGGGCACCAGCAGCGCGCGGCTCGGCTCGTCGAGGCGGTGATTGGCGCGGCCGATGCGCTGGATCAGGCGCAAGGCGCCCTTCGGCGCCCCCATCTGGATCACGAGATCGACGCCGCCCCAGTCGATGCCGAGATCGAGCGAGGATGTCGCCACCACGGCCTTTAGCGCGCCTCTGGCCATTGCCGCCTCGACCTTGCGCCGCTGCTCGGGCTCGAGGCTGCCGTGATGGATGCCGATGGCGAGGTTGTCGTTGTTCATGCGCCAGAGGCCCTGGAAGGCGATCTCGGCCTGAGCGCGCGTGTTGACGAAGACGATGGTCGTCGTGTGCTTTTTGATCTGCTCGTAGATCTCCGGGATGGCGTGATGCGCCATGTGCCCGGTCCATGGCGTCTCCTCCTTGGTGCGGAGGATGCCGATCTCCGGCTTGGCGCCGCCCTTGAGCACGACACGGCGCACGCGTGGATCGTCGGGCTTGGCCTCGGTCGAGAGAAAGGCCGAGAGCGCATCGGGAAAGGCGACGGTCGCCGAGAGTCCGATGCGGCGAGCCTCCGGCGCCAGCTTTGCGACGCGCGCGAGACCGAGCGCCAGCAGGTCGCCGCGTTTCGAGCCGGTGACCGCATGCAGCTCGTCGACGATGACGCACTTCAGATGCCGGAAGATCTCCGGCGCATCGGCGTAGGAGATCAGGAGGGCCAGCGACTCCGGCGTCGTCAGCAGCATATGCGGCGGCGTCTTCCGCTGGCGCTGGCGCTTGGAGTGCGGTGTGTCGCCGGTGCGCGTCTCGGCCGAGATCGGCAGCGCCATCTCGGCGATCGGCTCCAGCAGGTTCCGGTGCACGTCGACCGCCAGCGCCTTCAGCGGGCTGACGTAGAGCGTGTCGAGGCGCGGCTTGGGGTCGGCAGCGAGGCGCACGAGGCTCGGCAGGAACCCGGCCAGCGTCTTGCCGGCGCCGGTCGGGGCGATCAGCAGGACCGACTCGCCGGCCCGGTCGGCGTCGATGAGCGCAAGCTGATGCGCGCGCGGTTGCCAGCCGCGCGACGCAAACCAGCCGGAAAACGGCTCCGGCAGCGACATCAGCGGCGGCGGCGGCTCCGCGCGGAGGCGGGCGGCAGCGGATCGAGAATCATGATCCTCAACCCTACCACGCCGCGCTCTATCGAATCCGCTTCGCCGCTTGCCAACCTGTGTAAGCGAAGAAGATCAGCACCAGGCCCTGCACAGCGGCGAAAGGCGGCTCGTTGCCGTTCGGCGCCAGCTCCTTGAGCTGGGGAAACTTGAGGAAGGACTGCACCACCAGCACGAAGGTATTGAGATAGAGCGAAACCACCGCACCGAAGACGTAGCGCTTTCGCCACTTCCCCTCGAGATCGAAGCGATAGAAAGCAAGGAGCGTCGGGATCAGCACCAGCGTGGCGACGATGCCGGTACCGATCGCCGGCGTGAACTCCTTGAACGGAAACAGGAAGCCTGTGAGGCTCGTCAGCAGCGTGGTGATCAGGAAGACGTGGTTCCACAAGCCTTCCGGCCGATCGCCCCGCAGCAGCGAGGCAAGAACGGCAAAGCCGGAAAAGATGCCGACGAAACTCAAAGCGACATGAAACAGCCCGAAAGCCGCGGAACCCAAGATCATCGAAAGCCCCCTTACTCGGATACCGCAACACGCCATACTTTGGCGTGTGCGTCTATCGTGCCTTAGGCTAGCGCAGGGGACCGGATCATGAGCTTCACCGTCTTCGCCGCATCCGTGATGCACGAGACGCATACCTTCTCGATCACGCCGACGACGCTGGCGAGCTTCAAGGCCTACCAGTACCTGCAGGGAGCGGCGATTCCGAAGGCGATGCGCGGCACGCGCTCGGAATGGGGCGCGGTCTTCGATCTCGCCGACGAATTCGAATGGAAGATGATCCATCCGCTGTCGGCGATCGCGCAGCCTTCCGGCAAGGTCGCGGCCGATGCCTTCGCGCAGATGCTCGACCTCATCGAGAGCGGGCTGAAGGCGGCGCTGCCGGTCGACGGCGTGCTGCTGCCCCTGCACGGCTCGATGGTCGCCGAGAGCCATGACGATGCCGAGGGCGAGATCCTGAAGCGCGTCCGCGCGCTGGTCGGCCCCGACGTGCCGATCGCCGTCAGCCTCGACCTCCACGCCAACGCGACCGAGGAGATGGCGGCGCTCGCCGACATCATCACCACCTATCGCACGACGCCGCACACCGACATGTACGAGGCGGCGGAGCGCGCCGGGCGATTGCTCCAGCGGGCGATGAGGAAGGAGATCCGGCCAAGCGTCACCCTCGCCAACCGCCCCGTGCTTTCCGGCCTCGACCGCGGCCGCACCATTGCCGGTCACGGTCCGATGATCGACATTTTGCAGATGGTGAAACAGGCGGAGGCCGAGGAGCCGGGCGTGCTCGAGATCGGCGTGAACGCCGGCTATGCGTGGAGCGACGTGCCTTTCACCGGTCCGACCGTGCTCGTCACCGGCGACGGGAGGAAGCCCGCGTACAAGGACGTCGCCGAGCGCCTTGCCGAGCACATCTGGACGACCAGGGGCAAGGACACCGTCCACCTGATCTCGATGGAAGAGACGATCCGCATCGCCGCGGAGAAGCGGCCCGCGGGTGCGGGGCCGCTGCTGATCGGCGATTACACCGACAATCCCGGCGGCGGCGGCCATGGCGACGGCACCAACCTGATCCGGGCGCTGATCGCCGCCGGCATCGAGGACGTCGTCGTCGGCACCATGGCCGATCCGCAATCCGCTCAGATCGGGCTCAATGCCGGCGTGGGCGCTATGGTCACCATCGATCTCGGCGGCAAGATCGATCCGCGCTTCGGCGGCACGCCGATCCGGCTGACCGGCAAGGTCGCGGCGGTCTCGGACGGGATCTATGTGCGAAAGGGCAAGTTCGCCACCGGCACCACCGGCACGATGGGGCCGAGCTTCCTGCTCGACATGGGCAGGATCCGCATCATCGTCGCCACGCATCGCACGCAGATCGACGATCGCCAGCAGTTCCGCATCTACGGCGTCGAGCCGGAAAAGGCGAACATCCTCGCCTGCAAGGCCATGAACCATTTCCGCGCCGATTTCGAGCCGATGTCGCGGAAGCTGATCTATGTGGATTCGGGCGGCATCTGCTCGCTCGATTACAAGCAGTTCCCGTGGACGAAGCTCCGGCGGCCGATCTGGCCGCTGGATCTCGCCTAGGCCGGGTTCTTGCGGAGAGCGGTATCCAACCTCGCGATCAAGACCGGGATGGAGATCGGCTTGACCAGGATGCCGCTCGCTCCCGCCAGCCGCGCCGCGCCCACCGCCTCGCGCGTGGCGACGCCAGTGATGACGATGACCGGTATCCGACTCACCCTCTCGTCCTTGTAGCCGCGGATGATCTTGAGGAAGGTGATGCCGTCGACGGGCTGCATCTGGATGTCGCAGAGAATGACATCAGGCCGCTGCTCGTCGACGAGCCTGAGGGCCTCGTCGCCATTCGTCGCTTCGACGATCTTTGCACCCCGATAGGAAGCGAGGCCCGCGATGATGAGATGGCGGGTCGATGCCTGATCATCGACGACAAGAATGGTGGGAGGCGGAGATTCCGCCGCCTCCGACTCTGGACTCATCGTCGCGACTCTGTGCTCCGGAGGACCACGCTCAGGCCGCTTCGGAGAGCTCGCGCGGGAGGAGCACGGTGACGACGGTGCCACCGCCCGGCCGCGTCACGATCTCGAGCTGACCGCCCAGCCGCTCGACGAGGGACCGCGTCAGCGGCAGGCCTAGGCCCGCGCCTTGCGGCCGCCCGTCGATCGGACGGCCGACCTGCCCGAACGGCTTGAGCGCGGTCGGGACATCGTCCGGCGCCATGCCGATGCCGGTATCGCGGATGACCAGGATCATCGCACCGCGAAGCCGGTCGACGCGCGCCTTCAGCTTCACGCGGCCGCCCGAGGGTGTGAACTTGATCGCGTTGGTCGCGAGGTTGAGCACGATCTGCAGAAGCTTGGAGCCGTCGGTTCGAAGCTCCGGGAAATTCGGCTCGACCTCGACCTTGAGACGGACGCCGCTGTCGCCGGCGAGGTCGCGCACCATCGCGATCGCCTGGTCGAAGATGTCGCCGACGGAAACGGTCTCGGCGGCGATCGGTTCGGCGGCACCGGCCTCGGCCTTGGCGAGCGCCAGCGCGTCTTCGCAGACCCGCGCCAGATGGGTCGCGGAGCGGTGGATATCCGCGGCATAGCCGGGATAGCGCGGATCGCCGAGTGGGCCGAAATGCTGGGCTTTGAGGATCTCCGAGAATCCCATGATCGCGTTCAGGGGCGTGCGGATCTCATGCGCGAGATAGGCCGCGACCTCGGCATCGCTGCGCTGCTGCGCCTGGTTGCGCGCCTCGAGCGCGGCGAAGCGCTCCTCGGCCTCGCGCAGAAGCGCGCGCGCTTCGTTGAGCTTGCGGGCGGCAACGACGGCGCGATGCCAGGAGGCGTGCCAGCGCGACAGCCCGATCACCCGGTCCTTGAGCTCGCCTGCCTCGTGGGGAATGCGGACCGCATCGCCGATTGACAGCGCCACCGGCCGATGGGCCGGATTGTCGTAGAGCGCGAGCGCCGCCGGCCGCTGTTCGTCGGGAAGGCGGGACCAGGCGATCAGCATCGATAGCGCCGCGGAACCGCCCGTGGACAGGTCGAGCACCACCAAGTCGCTCGCGCGCACCTTGCCGGATTCCAGAGGCTCCGCCGTCACGCGAAGCTCGGTCCCGGCGAGCAGCGGCTCGAGCTCGCGCGCCAGGGACGGCGCCCCGAGGACCAGCACCCGCGGCTCGGCCGCTGGAGGTGGCAAGGTGGAACTCATGCCCGATAGGAAACCATGGAAAGCCTTAAGCAGGCGTTAAAAGCCCGACCTACGATCCTAGCGTGCGCTCGACATAGGCAGTCAGTTGCCCAAGACAAGCTTCGAGGCTGTTCGCGGCCGTGTCGACGACCAGCTCCGGCGATGCCGGCGCCTCGTAAGGTGCTGAGATGCCGGTGAATTCCGGAATCAGACCGGCCCTGGCCTTCTTGTAGTGGCCCTTGGGGTCGCGCTGCTCGCAGGTGGCGAGGTCGGCCTTCACATGGATCTCGTGAAACAACTCCGGGGCAATCTTGCGAGCGCCGTCGCGGTCCTCGCGATAGGGCGAGATGAAGGCCGTGATGACGATCATCCCGGCACGGGCGAACAGCGCCGCGACCTCGCCGATGCGGCGGATGTTTTCGGTGCGGTCCTCCGGCGAGAAGCCGAGATCGGCAGAGAGCCCGTGGCGGATGTTGTCGCCGTCGAGCACCGTCACATGCCAGCCCTTGCGGAAAAGATGCTGCTCGAGCTCAACCGCGAGCGTCGACTTGCCGGCGCCAGAGAGACCGGTGAGCCAGAGGATACCGCTCTTGTGCCCGTTGGCCTGCCAACGTTCGGCAAGAGCGACGCGGCCCTCCTCGCGCTTGATGTTGGTCGACTTGATGCCTTCGCGCCGGACGCGCGCATGACTGTCGAGCGCAACGGTCCCGCCCCCGGCGACGTCGTATGCGTCGACCAGCACGAAACGACCGGTGCGCGGCAAGACCTTGGAATCGTCGACCGCGAGCGTCGCACGCGTGCGCAGCACGATCTCGGCGATGTCGCCGGCGACCACCGCCTCGGCCGAGCGGCTGGCGAGATCGGCGGTGTCGATCACGCGCTCGATCGTCTGCACCTCGACCTGATGCTCGGCGGTCGCCAGCTTCAGCTTGTAGCGCTTGCCGCGCAGCAGCGGCTCGCGGCCGAGCCAGACGATGCGGACGCGGAGGCTGTTGGTCTCGGCCGGCGCCGAGCCCTCGTGATGGCCGATCTGGCCGCGCTCGACGAAGATCTGGTCGTCGAGCGTGACGCCGATAGAGCGCCCCGCCTCGGCCTCGCTCGGCTTCGCGTTCTCCGGCCATGCCTCGATCGAGGCGATGCGCGCCTTGCGCCCACCGGGCGCAAAGGCCAGCGTATCGCCGACCTTGAGCCGCCCGCTCTCGATGCGCCCGGCGATGATGCGGCGTTCGTCGAATTTGTAGACATCCTGGATCGGAAAGCGGAGCGGCTGGTCGACGGGTGACGGCAGCGGCTGGAAGCCGTCGATCGTCTCGACCAGCGTCGGCCCGCGATACCAAACCATCGCTTCGGAGCGCCCCACGATGTTGTCGCCTTCGCGCCCCGAAACCGGGATCACCGCCTTCGGCGCGATGCCGAGCGAACCGAGATAGGCCTCGATCGCATGCGCGACCTCGGTGAAGCGCGCGCGGTCGTAGCCGACCAGGTCCATCTTGTTAACGGCGACGACGATCTGAGTGAGCCCCAGCAGGCCGAGAAGAAAGGCATGCCGGCGCGACTGCTCGCGCACGCCCTCCTTCGCATCGACAACGAGCAACGCGCCATCCGCGGCAGCCGCGCCCGTCACCATGTTGCGCAGGAACTCCTTGTGGCCCGGCGCGTCGACCAGCGTGTAGCCGCGCTTCTTCGTCTTCAGCCAGACCTGCGTGGTGTCGATGGTGATGCCCTGGTCGCGCTCGGCCTGGAAGGCATCGAGCAGGAAGGCCCATTCGAAGGGCATGCCACGCTTGGCCGAGGAGGCGCGGATCGCTTCCAGCTTGCCCTCGGGCAACGAGCCGGTGTCGTGAACCAGGCGGCCGACCAACGTCGACTTGCCGTGATCGACATGGCCGGCGAGCGCGACGCGAAGAGGAGAGGTGGGCTCCGCCATCACATGTAGCCCGCGACGCGAAGGCGCTCGAAGGAGTCTTCGGCCTCGTGATCCATCGCACGGCCGGCGCGCTCCGGCGTCCGCGTCGCCTCGAGCTCGGCGATGATCTCGTCGAGATTGGACGCGTTGCTGGTCATCGGATGGGTGATGTCCTGGTCGCCGAGCGAGCGATAGCGCTTCCCGCCCTTGGCGAAGTAGAGCTCGACGACCGGGATCTTCTCGCGGCGGATGTAGCGCCAGACATCGAGCTCCGTCCAATGCAGCAGCGGGTGCACGCGGATATGCGTTCCCGGCGCGAATTCGGTCTTGAACTGGTCCCAGAGCTCGGGCGGCTGCTCGCGCACATCCCATTCTGCGTTCTCGCCGCGCGGGCTGAAATAGCGCTCCTTCGCCCTTGTCGCATCTTCGTCACGGCGGATGCCGGCGATGACCGCCTTCAGCTTCAGGCGCTGCACGAGGTTCTTCAGCGCGTAGGTCTTGCGCGCCGAAGAACGCGCCGCCGGCGGCAAAGTCGGGTCCATTTCCTCGACCGGCGGGCAGGGTTCCTGGTTGAGATTCAGGCCCCATTCCGCCGCATATCGGTCACGGAACGCGTACATCTCGGGAAACTTTTTACCAGTGTCGCAGAACAACGCCGGGAACGGCACCCGCCCGAAGAAAGCCTTCCGGCAGAGCCAGACCATGACGTTGGAATCCTTGCCCAGCGACCAGAGGAGACCGAGCGGATCCAGTTTGTTGAAGGCTTCGCGGAGTATGTAGACGCTCTGAGCCTCGAGCGCGTCGAGATGATCCATGAGGCGCTTGTTAAGCCAGCCCCGCCTTTGTGTCGAGCCCCCGAAATTCGCCGCCGCCTCCGCCAAGCCTTTGAAAGTCCTTGTCTTGATCTAGGCCGGCCGGCTTCCTAAATAGGTAGTCCCGGCGGTGCCTATTTCAGGGCCGCAGGAATGGGGCGCCCGGTCGGGCGTCCCGGCACTCGCTCAAAGGAGGAGGCCGTGAGTCGTATGCCGCTCTTCAACAGCCCGTTCCTGCTCGGTTTCGACCATTTTGAGCGGGCCGTCGACCGAATCGCCAAGATGTCGGCCGAAGGCTACCCGCCCTACAACATCGAACAGCTCGGCGAGAACCGGATTCGCATCACGTTGGCCGTGGCCGGCTTCGCGGACCGCGACCTGCAGATCCAGGTCGAGAACAACCAGCTGACAGTGCGCGGGCGCCAGGAGGACGCGGGCGATCGCGTCTACCTGCATCGCGGCATCGCGGCTCGCCAGTTCCAGCGGAGCTTTGTTCTGGCCGAAGGCATTGAGGTCACGGGGGCCGAGCTCGACAACGGGCTTCTCCATGTCGACCTCGTTCGGCCAGAGCAGGAGAGTCGGGTGCGGAACGTGGAGATCAAGACGAGCAAGTCCGGCAGCCGGACGATCGACAGCAGGACCTCGCAGGCGAAGTCCTGATGACCGGGTGCCATGGAAGGACCCGGAGAAGGAGCTCAGAGATGACCGAGAACGAGAACTACAGCCCGATGAACGCCAACGACCTGGCGCGGCTGGGCATGAACTTCGTCGCCTATGTGAAGCCGATCGTCGTCGAGGACGAGATGCGCTTCGCCATATGCGCCGCCGACGGCACGCAGATGGGCCTCGCGCCGAATCGCGAGATCGCGTTCGCCGCCATCCGCCAGCACGAGCTGGAGCCGCTCAGCGTCCACTGAGCCGAAATCAGGGGCGCTGCACGATCCGCGAGGCCGGGATCGCCAGGGTGGCCGTCGTCCCCTCGCCTTCGCGGCTGTCGATGTGAAGGCTGCCGCCGTTGAGTTCGGCCAGCGACCGGCTGAGCCATAGACCCAGACCCGCCCCGCGACCGCCGCGCGCTTGCTCGGCGGTCGCTCGCTGGAAGGGCTCGAAGATCGTCGTCATGCGATCGGTGGGAATGCCGAAGCCGGTATCGGCGACGACGACGATCAAGTTGCCGTCCCGGTCGCCTTCCACCCGAACCCAGACACGGTGCCCCGCCGGCGTGAACTTCGCCGAGTTGGAAAGCAGGTTGAGCAGGATCTGGCGGATCGACCTCCGGTCCACATGGATGATCCAGGACTCGTCGACCAGCGCCGCCTCGATCGTCGGGCCTAAGCCCTGGGCATAGCCGCGGGCCATGCGCACCGCCTCGTCGACGACCTCGGCGAGGACGACGTTCTCCGGCGTCTGCTGGAACTGGCCGAGCTCGATCTTCGACATGTCGAGCAGGTCGTTGATGATGCCGAGCAGATGCCGTCCGCTGACGGCGATGTCGCGAACGTATCCCCGATAATTGTCGTGGCCGAGCGGACCGAACAGCTGCTCGCCCATGATCTCGGAGAAACCCAGGATGGCATTCAGCGGCGTCCGAAGCTCATGGCTCATATTGGCAAGGAAGCGCGTCTTGGCGAGATCGGCGGCGGCGGCGATGTCGCGCGCCTGACGCCAGCGCGCCGAATCCGCTTCGGCATCGTGCTGAGGCGTCACGTCGCGCGTGGTCCCACGATGGCCGAGGAACTGGCCCTCCTCGCCGTAGAAGGGCCGGCCGCTGATGCGGAGATGGCGGATCCGCCCATCCGCCGCGGTCTGTACCACCGGCACGTCCATGAATGGCTCGCGTTTGTCGAGCACCTCGAGGAACTGGCGCTTCGCCGCCGGGTCCATGCCCTGCCCGGCATGCGTATCGAACAGCCTGAGGCCGACATAGGCCTCCGGCGGGAGTCCCGTCATGGCGCGAACGCCATCCGATACGAAGGTGTAGCGAAGCTCGCGGTCGAGCTCCCATAGCCAGTGCGAGGAGGATTCGGCGAAGTCGCGGAACCGCTGCTCGCTTTCGCGCAGGCGGGCCTGCGTATCCATCAGCGCAGGCGGGCCTGCGTATCCATCAGCGCCCGCTCGGCCTCCTTGAGCGGCGAGATGTCCATGCCGACGGTGAGCACGCTCGACGGCGGCCCCGCGCCGTCGGTCAGCGGCACCTTCTTCACCAGGAAGGTGCGGATGCTGCCATCGGCGATCGGCATCACACGCTGGAAGGGCTGGCTTGCGACGCCCGAGGCCAGCACCGCCTCGTCCTGCGACCGCCCGACGGCAGCGACCTGCTCGCCGAGGAAGGCGCCGCTGACGAGGCCGGTAGCCACGCCCGGCGTCGAGCCCAGGATCACGCGCGCGTAGTAGTCGTTCATCATCACGTATCGGGACAGCGCGTCCTTCACCATGATGACGGCCGGCACCGTGTCGATGATGTCGCGCAGGAAACGCTCGGCATTGACGATCTGGGTGATCTCTCGGCCCGTGCCGCGGTATCCGGCGAACTCGCCCTTCGCATCGAAGATCGGCTTGGCGTTGATGCTGAAGTGCCGGAGACGTCCGCCCGCGTCCTTCCGCGCGAAGCGGAAGTCGACGATCGGCCTCCTGGCCGCCAGATCGCCGAGATGGTTCGACCAGGCTTCGTGGCTGACTTCCTCCAGGCCTTCCCTGACAGGGGTGCGGCCGAGGAGAACTGTCGGGTCCTCGCCGGTGCGCGCCGACGAGCCCGAGGAGATCAGCGAGAATCTGAGATCCCGGTCGAGCTCATAGAACCAGTCCGACGAGACCTCGGCAAAGTCGAGAAGGCGACGCTCCTCATCGGTCAGCGCCGGACGCCGGGCATCGCCGCCGGAGCGGGGCCCTTTCTGGTCGGTCGGCTCGGACACGGGACGACCTTCGTCCGTCATCGGTTCAGCCTGGTCGCGTAGACGCTTGGTAGCCGGTTCGGCGTTAACGAAGTGTTAACCGTCGTGTCACCCACACCGAAAGTTCGTGGAGCGAAACGCCCGGCTCGGCAAGCCCTGGCATTCCTGGACCTTAGCCTGGAGGCCGAGGCATCCTTCGCCCCGGCATGCTTGAAACCACGCTCTGGGTCGGGCTCGGCGGCGCCATCGGCAGCATCGGCCGGTACTGGCTGGCGCTTCTCTTCGAGGCCCTCATTGCCTCCCGCTTTCCCTGGGCGACCGTCGTCACCAACATCACCGGGTCCTTCGTCATCGGCGTCGTCGCGGCGCTGCCGCTGAGCCCGACGATGAGGCAGTTCCTGATGGTCGGCGTGCTCGGTGGCTACACCACCTTCTCCGCCTTCAGCCTGCAGACGCTCGTCCTCGCCCAGGACGGCGAATGGCCGAAAGCGGTGGCGAATGTTCTGGCATCGGTCATTCTCTGTCTTGCCGCGGTGTGGCTGGGCCACGCGCTGGCGAGCGGCATGCGAGGAGGTACAGCGTGAGCGACGGCAAGGCAGGCGCGAAGGTCGACGAGGCGCGGCTCTGGCAGCGCCATATGGACATGGCGGAACTCGGCAAGACGCCGAAGGGCGGCGTCAAGCGCCTGGCGCTGACCGACCTCGACAACGAGGCGCGGGCGAAGCTGATGGCCTGGGGTGCCAAGCGCGGCTTCAAGAGCTTCATCGATCCGATCGGCAATTTCTTCGTCCGCCGCGAAGGCACCGATCCAAGCCTGCCGCCGGTCATGAGCGGCTCGCACACCGACACCCAGCCCTCGGGCGGGCGCTTCGACGGCATCTACGGCGTGCTCGCCGCCTTCGAGGCGCTGGAGGCGATCGACGATGCCGGCCTCAAGACCAAGCGCGCGATCGAGGCGGCGGTCTGGACCTGCGAGGAGGGCGGCGCCCGCTTCCCGCTCGGCACCATGGGCTCCTCGGTCTTCGCCGGGACCAACAAGCTCGATGAGGTCCTCAAGATGAAGGACCATGACGGCGTCACCGTCGGCGACGCGCTCAAGAGAACGCGCGCGCATGTGCCCGGCGCCATCGACCGCCCGCTCGGCGTGCCGGTCGCCTCCTTCGTCGAGGCCCATATCGAGCAGGGACCCGAACTGGAAGCGCAGGGTAAGACGATCGGTGTCGTTACCGCGATCCAGGGCTCGCGCCGCTTCGTCGTCGAGGTGACGGGCGAGGACGGCCATGCCGGCACGGTGACGCGCGCCCGGCGCAAGGACGCGATGTTCGCCGCCACCGATATGGTGCAGGCGCTTCGCAAGCACTTCATGGACGACGACGACCGCATCCGCTTCACCGTCGGGCGCTTCGTGGTCGAGCCGAACGCCATGGCGGTGATCCCGGGCAAGGTGACCTTCACCATCGACTTCCGCCATCCTGAGGAAGAGGTGATCGTCAAGCTCGGCGACGGCGTCGAGCCGCTGTGCCAGTCGCTGCGCGGGCCTTGCCAGGTGAAGGTGACACAGTTCATGCGCTCGAAGCCCGTCCCCTTCGGCGGGCTAATTCCCGGCCTTATCCAGTCGGCAGCCGATCGCTTCGGCTTCTCCTCGATGCCGATCCTTTCCGGCGCCGGGCATGACTCGATCTATCTCGCCAAGGTCTGCCCGACCGCGATGATCTTCGTGCCCTGCGAGAAGGGCATCAGCCACAACGAGATCGAGAACGCGACGCCCTACGACCTCGCCGCCGGCGCGCGCGTGCTGACCGAGGTGCTGGTCGAGCTGGCGAACCAGTAAGTGAGATTGGGAAGCCGCGCGGCGCACCGCCGCGCCTTCGCCCTCGCCTGGCCGCTGATCCTGGCGAATGTCACGGTGCCGCTCGTCGGCGCCGTGGATACGGCCGTGCTCGGCCATTTGCCGGATGCTCGCTATCTCGGCGCCGCCGCGCTCGGCGGTGTTCTCTTCAGCCTGCTCTATTACAGTTTCGGTTTCCTTCGCACCGGCACGACCGGGCCGGTCGCCCAGGCGCGCGGCGCCGGCGACTTCGCCGAGGTCAAGGCGACGCTCTATCGCGCCCTCCTGATCGCTAGCGTCGTCGGCGTCACGATCGTCGCGCTCCAGCTGCCGATCCGCTGGATCGCCTTCCAGATCCTGAAGGCGAGCCCCGAGATCATGGGCGCAGCGGAGACCTATGTCGCGGTCCGCATCTGGGGCGCACCGGCGGTGCTGACCAATTTCGTTCTGCTCGGCTGGTATCTCGGCCTCGAGAATGCGCGGATCGGCCTCCTCCTCCAGGTCGTGATCAACCTCGCCAACCTCGCGCTCAACCTCTTCTTCGTCTTCGGTCTGGGCATGACCATCGAGGGCGTCGCCGCGGCGACCGCGATCGCCGAATGGATCGGTGCCGCGCTCGGCCTCCTGATCGCGCTACGCACCATCGCCGGCATGACGGGGACCGTCGATCGCGCGCGTCTCTTCGACCGTGCCCGCGTCCTCCGGCTGATCGCGCTCAATCGCGACATCTTCATCCGCACCGTTCTCGTCATCCTCTGCTTCTCCAGCTTCACCGCCATCGGTGCCCGCTTCGGTGACCTGACCGTCGCCGCCAACGCGGTGCTGATGACCTTCTCCACCTTCATGGCCTTCGCCCTCGACGGCTTCGCCCAGGCGGCGGAGACGCTGGTCGGGCGCGCCATCGGCGCCGGCGACCGCACCGAGCTCGACGACTGCCTCGGCGCCACCTTCGTGTGGTCGGCCGCCGTCGCCATGGGCTTCACGCTCGTCTACGGGACCGGCGGCCCCTTCATCATCGCCATGCTGACCGACCTGCCCGCGGTGCGCACCGAAGCGCTGCGCTACCTGCCCTGGGCCGCAATCATGCCGATGGTCGCGGTCTGGAGCTTCCAGCTCGACGGCGTCTTCTGGGGTGCGGCGCGCGGCCCCGACATGCGCAACATGATGCTGATCTCGGCCGGATGCTTCGTCCTCGCTGCCTGGATCGCGGTACCGCGCCTCGGCAATGACGGCCTCTGGCTCGCGATCTACGTCTTCCTCATCGCGCGCGCCGTGACCTTGGGCCTCAAGCTCCCCGCGGTGCTGCGCTCGGTCGGCTAGCCTGCCAGCCCGATCAAACCAGGAGGCCGGCAATCCCCCTCACCGCGGCCTCCGCGGCACCCAGCGTCTGGCGCAGCTGGCCGATCTGCCGACTGAGGTCGGCGATCTCCTGAATGCTCGTGCGGAGCGCCCCATTTGCCTGTCGCAGCGCATCCATCAACCTCCGGAGCTCATCCGACTCCACGACATTCGTCAGGATGATCCGGTTGCGGGCATGCTGGATTTCGGACGCCTGGAGATACAGGAGTTCGGCCGCAGCCGCCGCATCCTCGTTGCCGGCCCGACGTGCCGCCTGAAGACGCGCGCGCAGTCGCGCCATGACCTCCCCGATATCGTCGCCTGTCTCTACGAGAAGCTGTTCCAGCTCGTCCATGGCTCTTCTCCTCTGTCTAAGGAAGCACTGCGGTCAGGTCATCGACCGCCTTCTTGAAGGCCTGCACCGACGCCGTCAGGGTTCCGAACTGGCGTGAGGGATCCTTAAGCGCTTCTGCGAGTTCGCCATGCGCCTTTACCATGGCGTCAAATATCGGCGCGGGACTTGCGTTGATGAGCGCAGCAACCTCCGCGGCTGACTTCCGGGCGGCGAGAACGCCCGGGATCGCGTCGACGCCGGGGTTGCGCGTGATCGGCCGAACCGAAAGAACGAACTCGTCGCGACGGCGCTGCACGTAGTCGGCCTTGGCGATCATCGCCAGTTCCGCGAGGCGCCCTTTGCCGGCCTGGAGGGCCGGCTGCACGGCGTCCGTCGCTTGCTTCAGGGCGACGTAGCGCTTGTAGTTGAGATGGTTTCCAGCGATCCAGGTAATCGCACCGGTGAAGGGACCGACGATGGCGTCGACGCTCTTCTGATCGGCGGTGGACGGCATGAACGCCTTGATCAGCCCGCCGACGTCCTTCGAGAGGGCGCCGATGGCGCTCGTTGCCTCGGCGATGTCCTTCGAGGAGGCCACTGCCTCAAGGCTGGCAGCGTAGTCGGCAAGGAGCGTCATGAGCTCAAGCACCTTGGCGGTGCCGACGCCGGGTTTTACTTCCGCCGGCGTGCCATTGAGCAGGACCCGACAGGGATTCGCCGCCGACGGGGCTGCCGCGTTGCATTCTGCACTAAGCTCGATCGAGACCGAGCCTTGTTCGAGGATCGCGCGGCGCAGCCTGTTGCGATCGGCGATCTCGTCACTGGCCGTAACGAACGTGGCGACTGCCTGTGTCGCCTTTTCGGTCGAGGCCTTGAAGCTCTTGATCTCGTTCACGTAGACGGCCGCGGAGCAGCCGGCCGCGACGAGTGCGACAAGCACGATGGCGTTCGCTCGGATCCTCATGAGAACTCCCCATCGATACAACCTGCCGGAGAATGTACCCTCGCCAGGGGGAGGGGAAATCATCCGAACGGGGGATGGGTCGATCGGACCCGTGCGGCCAGCCCATCGGCACTTCTCACCAATGGACAAGGAAGCCGGTCCTTGCTACTGGCGGACGAGTCAGGAGCCCTCCGGTGAGCACGCGCAAACCCCTGGTCGTCGTCACCCGCAAGCTGCCGGACGCGATCGAGACGCGGATGATGGAGCTGTTCGAGGCTCGGCTGAACGCCGACGACCGGGCGCTCACCCGCGAGGAGCTCGTCGCCGCCGTGGCGAAAGCCGAGGTTCTGGTGCCGACGGTCACCGACCGCATCGACAAGGACGTCCTCGCCGCCGCCGGGCCGCAGCTGAAGCTGATCGCCTCCTTCGGCACCGGTGTCGACCATGTCGACCTTGCAGCCGCTCAGACGCGCGGCATCGTCGTCACCAACACGCCGGGCGTGCTGACCGACGACACCGCCGACATGGCGATGGCGCTGATCCTGGCCGTGGCGCGGCGGATCGGCGCCGGAGAGACCCTGGCCCGCTCCGGCGAGTGGCGGGGCTGGTCGCCGACCTCGATGCTGGGCACGCGGCTGACCGGCAAGCGGCTGGGCGTCGTCGGCATGGGGCGGATCGGCCAGGCCGTGGCGCGCCGCGCCCGCGCCTTCGGCCTCTCGATCCATTATCACAACCGGAAACGTGTCTATCCCGATGTCGAGGGCGCGCTCGAGGCGACATACTGGGAGAGCCTCGACCAGATGCTGGCGCGCATGGACGTGATCTCGGTCAACTGCCCGCACACGCCGGCCACATATCACCTGCTCTCGGGGCGGCGTATCAAGCTGATCAAGCCGGGCGCCATCCTGGTCAACACCTCGCGCGGCGAAGTCATCGACGAAGCGGCCCTGGCGCAGGCGCTCGCCTCCGGCACGCTGGGCGGCGCCGGGCTCGACGTCTACGAGCACGAGCCGGCGATCCACAGGAAGCTGCTGGAGGCCGACAACGTCGTCTTGCTTCCGCATATGGGTTCGGCGACGCTGGAAGGCCGGCTCGCCATGGGCGAGCGCGTCATCATCAACATCAAGACCTGGGTCGACGGCCATCGTCCGCCCGACCGGGTCATCGAGCAGCTTCTCTAGACCCGCATTTCCCAGATGAACCATTGAACTGGGCGGCGTCGAATCCATTTGAGCCATAGGACGCAACGTCTTGTCTCATTGGACCGGGGTCGCAGATGG
>VGEH01000028.1 GCA_016869375.1 Alphaproteobacteria bacterium
GAGGACGATGGCGACGCGGTCCGGATTATTGAGGGCGTAGGTCTTCGGCATGATCTCGCCGAAGACGAGCACCAGCACCGTCATCCCCGCGGTCGCATAGGCGACGCCGACCTCGCCGAATATGGCGATCAGCGCGCTTGTCGCCAGCGCCGAGGCCAGGATGTTGACGAGATTGTTGCTGACCAGGACCGTGCCGATCAGGCTCTCCGAGTGCGCGCGGATCTCGTTGACGATCTTGGCGCGACGCGAGCCTTGTCGTGCGAGCGCGTGCAGCCGTGGCCGCGAGGCCGCCGTCATCGCCGTCTCGGCCATCGAAAAGAAGGCGGAGATGACCAGGAGCACGGCGATCGTGATCACGACCGCCAGCAGCTCGGATTCGCCGTGGAAGAACGGCATGGGGTAGCCTCAGGCGGCGAGAGCGGCGGCGAGCACCGCCTCGACGTCGCCCGGCCTCACGTCGCGCGTGATGAAGGCCTCGCCGATGCGACGGGCGAGAATGAATGTGAGCTTGCCGTCGACCACCTTCTTGTCGCGTCCCATGTGATCGATCAGGCGCTCGGGCGGCCAGTTTCGGCCGGCGAGGCCGGTAGGCAGGCCGACGCGCCTAAGATGGCGGCGCGTCCGTGCCGCGTCCGCCGGGGGGCAGAGGCCGAGCCGTGCCGAGAGGTCGAAAGCCATCGTCATGCCGATGGCGACGGCCTCGCCGTGCAGCATCTCGGATCCATAGCCGAGCTCGGATTCGAAGGCGTGGCCGAAGGTATGGCCGAGATTGAGCAGCGCCCGCTCGCCAGTCTCGCGCTCGTCGGCGGCGACGATGCGCGCCTTCATGCGGCAGGAATGCGCGACCGCGTGTCGGCGCTCAGGTCCGTCCTTTTCGAGGACCGCGGCGGCATTCGCCTCCAGCCAGTCGAAGAACGCGGCATCGCCGAGGAGCCCGTACTTGACCACTTCGGCATAGCCGGCGAGGAGCTCGCGGCGCGGCAGCGTATCGAGCACGGAGGTGTCTGCGAGCACCAGCCGAGGCTGGTGGAAGGCGCCGACCAGGTTCTTGCCGTGCGGGGTGTTGATGCCGGTCTTGCCGCCGACGGAGCTATCGACCTGGGCCAGCAGCGTGGTCGGGATCTGCACGAAGTCGATGCCGCGGAGCACCAGCGCCGCCGCGACGCCGGTGAGATCGCCGATGACGCCGCCTCCGAGCGCCACCAGCATCGTGCGGCGCTCGATCCGGCGATCGAGCAGCCCTTCGGCCAATTGCTGCAGATGCGCGAAGTCCTTGGTGCCTTCGCCGGGCGGCAGGACGACCCGGTCATGGGCGATCCCGGCGCGATCCAGCGATGCCGTGAGTCGGTCGAGATGCAGGCGGGCGACGGTCTCGTCGGTGACGATGACCACGCGGCGCTGCGCCAGCACGGGCAGCATATGCGTACCGGCCTCTTCGATCACACCGGGGCCGACCAGGATCTGGTAGCTGCGCGCGCCGAGGGCGACTCCGACCTGCTCGCTCGTATTGTGGCCGTCGCCGCTCACGGCACCGGTGCTTCCGTCGAGTCGACCGGTGCCAGGGCCTGAAGGCCCGCGATCACCGCATCGACGGTGACGTCGGGAGGCGCGTCGCGCGTATCGACGGTGACGTCGGCTTCGGCATAGATCGGGTAGCGTTGTGCCATCAGGGCAGAGAGGACTTCCTTCGGATCGCCGCGCTTGAGCAGGGGGCGGTTGGCGCGGCGCGAGACGCGGTGCAGCAGCAACTCGAGGTCGGCACGAAGCCAGACCGAGACCCCGCGTGCCTTCACGGTGCCGCGAGTCTCGTGGTCCATGAAGGCGCCGCCGCCGGTAGCGATCACCTGCACCGGCTCCTCGAGCAGGCGGCCGATCACTCGGCGCTCGCAGTCCCGGAAAGCTCGTTCCCCGTACATCTCGAAGATCGTCTCTATCGTGCAGCCGGCCGCGGTCTCGATTTCGTGGTCGGAATCGACGAAGGCGAGGCCGAGCCGTTGCGCCAGCCGACGTCCGATCGAGGTCTTGCCGGCCCCCATCAGGCCGACCAGGACCACCGAGCGGGACGGCCGGAAGCCGGCGCCCGCGGGAGTCAGTGGATCGCGCGCCACCGTCGCCGCCGCAGAGTCGCCACGATTGAAGTCTATCATCCTCGTCTCGGCCTGTCGCCGGGCCGAGGTATAGGCTATCAAGGGGGTGGAAGCCAACCGCACCCTGCGGAGAGCTTTGGGAAAATGGGGGGATCGGACCTAAACGGATGGCGGAAGGCAAGGCGGTGAAATCGCGTCTCGCTCTCGTGCTCGGCATCGTCGGCGTTGCCGTCGGGGCTGGACTGTTCGCATTCCTCGCAACCTGGACGATCCCGGCACCCTCGGCCACGGTCGAGCGGGTCATTTCGAATGACAAGTTTAGTCGTTAAGGGCGCGCTCGCTGCCGGGCTCGGCGTCGCGCTTTGGTCCGCGGCCGCCTTGGCCCAGGCCTCGGGTCCCCTCCGGCTCGTGCCGGTGCATCCTGCGCCGCCTGCCGCTACCGAGGTCAAGCCGGCCGAGGAGCTTAAGGAGGCGAAGCCGGCCGAAACCGAGGGCGCTCCGTCCGCGCCGGGCGCGGTGGTCACGTCGCCAAGCTCGCCGCAGTCCGGCATCCAGGTCGACACGCTGCAGGTGGTCGACGCGGATTCGGTCGGTGTTCTCACAGCCGCCGACGGTGCCCTGCCGACGACGCTGTGGCGCGGCACACCGCGGCCGCTCGCCGAGCGCTTGATCGCCCTGTTGCCGGCGCTGCCGGAGTCGCGCGTCAGCCGCGATCTCACGCGACGGCTGTTGCTCTCGCCGGCACTGCTGCCGGACGGCCCGCCGGCCGAGCCGAAGCTGCTGGCGTTGCGCGCCGAGAAGCTGGCGGCCATGGGCGAGGTTTCGTCCGTCGATCGGCTGCTCAAGGCGATGCCGTCGCGCATCACGGATGAACGCCTCGCGCGGCTCAAGCTCGACTCGGCCTATCTCCTGTTCGACTCCAATGGTGCCTGCGCGGAGATCCGACGCGTGCTCGGTGTCAGCCGCACCGAGGCGGCGCAGCGAGGGCAGGCCTTCTGCCAGGCGCTCGCCGGCAATGGCGGTCAGGCCGAGTTGTCGCTTCGCCTGCTGACCGAGCAGGGCTTCAAGCCGGATCCGACTTACGACATGCTGATGGACGCCTTGATCAACGGCACGCGGCCGCGCCTGGCCGCGATCAAGGATCTCCGACCGATGGATCTCGCGCTTCTACGCGCGGCTAAGCAGCCGGCGCCGCCGGATGCGGCGACGTCGCGAGTTCCGACCGTGTGGTGGCCGCTCGCGGACTCGCCCTCGACCGAGGCCGGCATGCGGCTCGCGCTTGCCGAGCGGCTTGAGGCGGCAGGCCTCTGGTCGGTGGCGCAGCGGACCAAGGTCATTCTCGAGGCCGATCTCCCGGCCGAACTGCTCGACAATCCGCTGAGCCGTGCGGAGGCGGATTCGAGCGCGCGCGGCCGCGCCATTCTCCGCCGCGCGCTCGACCGCCAGCAAACGCCGCTGGCACGCGCGCAGGTCATCGACAAGGCGCTGGCGCTTGGCGCCAAGAACAACGTCTTTGCCGGCGAGGCGCGTCTCTACGCGCAGGCGATCCAGGGGATCGAGCCCAGCGTCGACCTCAACTGGTTCGCGCCGGCCGCCGCTCGAGCGCTCATCGTCGTCGGGCGCCTGGATGCGGCGCGCGGCTGGCTGCAGGTGATCGAGGCGCCGCGCGACGATGCGACCCGTGCCGCCGCCGACCGCTTGTGGGCGCTGGGACGACTTGCCGGTGGCGACGCTCTCGAGCCCTGGCGGGCCGATCGTCTCGATGGCTGGGTCGGGCGCACCAAGGCGCAGCCCGAAGAGGCACAGCGGCTCGCGCGCTTGCTCGCCCTGATGGAAGCAATCGGCGAGCCCGTCGATGGTCGGCTCTGGCGCGATCTCGTCGCCGATGGCGATCGTCGGCCGGTGGCGATGCCGTCCCCGGCACTCCTGCCTTCGCTTGCCGACGCGGCCGCGAATGACCGTCTCGGCGAGGGGATCGCTTTCGCCGCGCTGGCGCTCGGCGAGACGCGTCTTGCCGACCTGCCGCCGCCCGTGCTCGGTCCGGTCGTCGCCGGCCTCGCCCGGCTCGGGCTGCTGCCCGAGGCCCGCGCGCTCGCGGTCGAAGCGGCGGTTGCTGCCGGCTTGTGAGCCGCGACCGTCACATTGAATCGTTCCTGGAGATGATGGCGGCCGAGCGTGGCGCCGCGGCGAACACGCTGGCTGCCTATCGCCGTGACCTCGAGGACTTTTCTGCCTACGCCCGCAAGCGCGGCCATGCTGGCGCAGTGGCGTCGAGCGACGATCTCCGCGCCTATCTCGCCGCGCTCGACGCCTCCGGCATGTCGGCACGCACGCAGGCAAGGCGGCTTTCGGCGCTTCGCCAGTTCCACCGCTTCCTGCTCGAGGAGGGCGTCCGCAGCGACGATCCGACCGCGATCCTGGACGCGCCCAAGCTCGGTCGGCCGCTGCCGAAGGTGCTCAGCGAGAAGGAAGTCATCCGGCTGATCGACACGGCGCGCGAAGGCGGCGGCCTCGAAGGAACACGTTTGATCGCTCTGCTCGAGCTGATCTACGGAACCGGGCTGCGCGTCTCGGAGCTCGTGGGGCTGCCGGTCTCGGCGCTTCGCCGCGACGCGCCGGTGCTGCTGGTCCGGGGCAAGGGCGACAAGGAGCGGCTGGTCCCTCTGACCAAGGCCGCGATCGAGGCGGTCGCCGCCTATCGTGCCGAGCGCGATCGGCTTCCGGCGGCTAAGGACTCGCCCTGGCTCTTCCCCTCACGGGGCAGCTCGGGGCACCTCACCCGGCAGCGTTTCGCCCAGTCCTTGAAGGAGGTCGCGGTCTCGGCCGGCATCGACCCGCGGCGGCTCTCGCCCCATGTGCTCCGGCACGCCTTCGCCACCCACCTGATCGACCGTGGCGCCGATCTCCGCAGCGTGCAGCAGATGCTGGGCCATGCCGACATCGCCACCACCCAGATCTATACCCATGTCGCCCAGGACCGCCTTGGTCGCCTGGTCTCCGAGCGGCATCCGCTCTCCCGGCGCCGGCGTTAATTGACTTTGCCGGCCTTTGCCCGTATCCGGGCCGTTCCCCAGGGATAGATGGATGAAGCAGTTCCTCGATTTCGAGAAGCCGGTCGCCGAGCTTGAAGGCAAGATCGAGGAGCTTCGCCATCTAAGCGACGGCGGCGGCGTCAACATCGCCGAGGAAGTCGCCAAGCTTCAGGTCAAGGTCGAGCGCCAGCTCAGGACCACCTACCAGAAGCTGACGCCCTGGCAGAAGGTCCAGGTCGCCCGCCATCCCGATCGCCCGCACGCCTCGGATGCGATCCAGCGCCTGGTCGAGGATTTCACGCCGCTCGCCGGAGACCGCGTCTTCGCCGAGGACCGTTCCGTGCTCGGCGGCATCGGCCGCTTCCGCGGCTTCTCGGCGGTCGTGATCGGCACGGAGAAGGGCGCCACCACCGAGGCGCGCGTCCGCCACAATTTCGGCATGGCCAAGCCCGAGGGCTATCGCAAGGCGCGGCGCCTGATGGAGCTCGCTGATCGTTTCGGCCTGCCGGTGCTGACCTTCGTCGACACCGCCGGCGCCTATCCGGGCATCGATGCCGAGGCGCGCGGCCAGGCCGAGGCGATCGCCCGCTCGATCGAGACCTGTTTGCGCCTGCGCGTGCCGATGATCGCCTGCATCATCGGCGAGGGCGGCTCGGGCGGCGCCATCGCCATCGCCTCCGGCAACCACGTGATCATGTTCGAGCACGCGGTCTATTCGGTGATCTCGCCGGAAGGCTGCGCCTCGATCCTCTGGCGCTCGGCCGAGCAGGCTCAGGATGCGGCGGAGGCGATGAAGCTGACGGCGCAGGACCTGCAGAAGCTCGGCGTCATCGACGAGATCGTGCCCGAGCCGCTGGGCGGCGCGCATCGCCAGCCGGCGGAAGCGCTGGACGCTCTCGGCGACCGGATCGAAGCAGCTTTGAGGAAGCTCGCGCCGCTCGAGGGCGGCAGCCTTCGTGCCAAACGGCACGAGAAATTCCTCGAGATGGGCCGCCAGGGTCTCGCCTGACGGTCCCCGTCTCGAGTCTAAATGATCTCGAGCCTAGAAAAACGTCCGCAGGCTCTCGACCACCTTGTACTTGTCGTCGACGACGTGGATCACCTGCCACTTGTCGAAGGTCGTGCACGGGTGGTTGATGCCGAAGCCGACCAGATCGCCGACCTTGAGCGGCGAGTTCGCCGGGACGTCGAGATAGCCGTGCTGGTCGTTCATGTTGACGCAGACATGGCCCTCGGGCATCGCCGCCGGCTTCGAATGCTTGCCCGGACGGAACCATTTGATCGGCGTCGGCCAGCCGGAATCGGCACCCGCGTCGCGCCGACCCATGGTGACCAGCACGCGGGTCGGCTCGGGCCGCGACTGCACATAGGCCCAGACTTCGAGCGCCGGCTGCAGGCCCTGGCCGAGGCTGCGCGCGACCTTGGAGCGCTTCAGCACATCGGCGAAAGCCTTGGCGTAGGAAGCTTCGTCATGGGTCAGGTAGCAGCCCGAGCGGATGACGATGCGGGCCTTGCGGTCGAGCTTGGCCTTGGCGAAGCGCTCGACCACGCGGTCATAGAAAGAGGAGCCCCCGGCCGAGAGCAGCACCTCGCCCTTGGCGTAGAGGCCGGCCTTGCCGACCTCGACCGCGATGTCGGCAAGGAAGTCGAGGAAGGCATCGACTTGGCGCTGACTGTCCTTCGGGTTCTTGCCACGGATCAGGCCCTCGAAGCCCTCGACGCCGCGGAGCGACAGATACGGCGCGGCGGCAGAGATCGCCTTGGCCACCTTCATCGCGGTCTTGAAATCGCGCACGCCTGTGCGTCCGCCGGGAATGCCGCCCTCGAGCAGCACCTGCAGCGGCCGGCCCGGCTTCTCCTTCTTCGCCGCGTCGGCCAGCATCTTCACGCCCTCGACGGAGTCGACGAGGCAGTAGAAGTCGAAGCTCTTGTCCTTGCGAATCTCGTTCATCACGTAGCGGATGGCCTGCTTGCCGACGAGTTGGTTCGCCATGACGACGCGCTTGACCCCGTGGTCGCGGGCGACCTGGAGCTGATGGGTGTTGGCGACGGTGATGCCCCAAGCGCCGTCGTCGAGCTGGCGCTTGAACAGCTGCGGGCTCATCGTTGTCTTGCCGTGGGGGGCGAGGTAGGCGCCGGTCGCTTCGAGGAAGCGGCGCATCCAGGCGCTGTTCTGGGTCAACGCCGAGTCCAGCAGCACGGCGGCCGGCAGCGGCAGGTCCTCCTTGAGGATGTTCCAGCGCTGGCCGCCGGTGCGCCCAAGCGCCATCGGCCGCTGGTTGCCCGGAACCCCCTTCATCTGGTGGTCGAGCGTCCAGCCTTTGAGATCCTTGAGATTCATCGCGTTCGACTCCCCTTGAGCCACGTTTCTCGTTGGAAATATCGGCCAGCATACACAGGGCGGTTCCGATTGGGCCGCGAAAAAATTCTTTCGATATGGAATAGGGGCGTCCCAGGTGCGTTGACGGGAGTGACGGGTCGGCTTGCTGGTCCGTCATGTGTACCGAGGCGGGGGCGCCGGATGTCGGTCTAGTGGGAAACCGCGGATAGGCGGATTGCGGCAGCATGATCAGCCGCGCCGATCTCCTGTCCCAGATTCCAGGGCTTCGCCGATATGCGCGTGCGCTGCTCCGCGATGCGGATCGCGCCGACGATCTGGTGCAGGACTGCCTCGAGCGCGCGCTCGGACGAGGACATCTGTGGCAGCCCCGACCTGGGGGCAAGGGGCTCAGAGGCTGGCTTTTCACGATCATGCACAATCTTCACATCGACCAGGCTCGCCGGCGGACCTCAATGCCCCCTGAGGTTCCGCTGGAGGCGAGCGGCCCGCTCGCCGAGCCGGCCCGGCAGACAGACCGGATCGCGCTCGGCGAGCTGGCCGCAGCAATGGACCGCCTTCCAGACGACCAGCGCCAGGTGCTGCTGCTCGTCGGTCTCGAGGGCATGAGCTATCGCGACGCTGCCGACGTGCTCGGCGTGCCGATCGGCACGGTGATGTCGCGGCTTGCGCGCGGCCGCGACCGGCTGCGTCAGGCGCTCGCGGGCGAGTCGACGCCTCCCTTGCGGAGGATCAAATGACGTCGCCGCAGCGTCCGAACGAAGCCGAGCTCAACGCCTATCTCGATGGCGAGCTGGGGCCTGAGGCGCAGGCCCAGGTCGAGCGGCATCTCGCCGGCGACTCCGAGGATGCGCGCCGGGTCGCCGACTACCGGGCGATCCAGGAAGCGATGCACGCCCTCTACGATCCGGTCCTGCAGGAGCCGGTGCCCGAGCGGCTGGCGGCGGCGACCGAGCGGCGACGCTCGACCGTGGTCGCCTGGACGATGCGGATCGCCGCGGCGCTGGTCCTGCTTGTGGCCGGTGCCGCCGGCGGCTGGTTCGCGCATCAGAATGTGTCGACCGAGGAGGGCCGGCAGATCGCCTTCACCCGCCAGGCAATCGATGCGCACCGCCTCTATTCGGTCGAGGTGCGCCACCCGGTCGAGGTCGCGGCCGCGGACGAAGCGCATATGTCGGCCTGGCTGACGCGCCGTCTCGGCAAGGCGATCGCGCCGCCGGCGCTCGGCGGCGCCGGGTTCAAGCTGGTCGGCGGCCGCCTGCTTCCCTCCGAGAGCAAGCCGGCGGCGCAGTTCATGTACGAAAATGCCGGCGGCCAGCGCCTCACGCTCTTCTTCACGGTTGCTACCGGCGGCGGCGATGCGGCCGCCTATCGCTTTGTCCGGGACGGTGGCACCCAGTCGCTGTTCTGGTACATCGACGGCTTCGCCTGCGCGCTCACCGGCGAGTTCGAGCAGAAGGACCTGATGGCCTTCGCCAAGGAGATCTATCGCTCGCGCGGCGGCGATACGTCGAACAACCTGAACTACAGCTGGTAGCCGCGTTCCGCCCGGGACGCGCGTCCTCTTCCCCTTCGGCGTCACCCTTGCCATTGTGAAGGCCCGCCTTCGTCTTCTTCCGGGAGAGAGACCGTGCTGACCTGCTTCGCTCCGCGCGCCGGGGCCGACACCGTTCCGATCGTGCCGGTCACGCGCGACGGCTTCGCCAAATGGGCGAAGACCCTCCCGGCATCCGCCCGCACTTGGCTCGAGCAGAGCGGCTTCGCCGGCGAAGCCGGCGCGCATGCGCTGATCCCGGACGAGAAGGGCCGTCTCGCGCGAGTTGCCGTCGGCGTCGAGTCCTTGGGGCACGTCTTCTCGCTCGGCGGTCTTCCGCGCACCTTGCCGGTCCGGACCTATTCTCTCTCCGCCGATCTCGACGACGCAGCGGCGACGCGGGTCGCGCTGGGATGGGCGCTCGGCGCCTATGTCTTCAGCCGCTACAAGAAGCCGAAGCGCGAAGCGGCGAAGCTGGTTTGGCCGAACGGCGCCGACCGCGACCAGGTCGAGGCCCAGGCGCGCGCGATCTACATGGCGCGCGATCTCATCAACACCCCGGCCGAGGACATGGGGCCGAGCCATCTTGCCGAGGCCGCCAGGGCGATGGCACGCCGGCACAAGGCGCAGGTCGAGGTCATCGTCGGCGACGCGCTGCTCAAGCGGAACTATCCGTCGATCCACACGGTCGGTCGCGCCGCCGACAACGAGCCGCGGCTGATCGACATCCGCTGGGGCTCGCCGCGCAATCCCAAGGTGACGCTGGTTGGCAAGGGCGTCTGCTTCGATTCCGGCGGCCTCGACATCAAGCCGTCCTCGGCGATGAAGATGATGAAGAAGGACATGGGCGGGTCGGCCGCGGTGCTGGCACTCGGCGACATGATCATGTCGGCGGGGCTCAAGGTCCGGCTGCGCGTCATGGTGCCGGCCGTCGAGAACGCGATCTCCGGCAACGCCTTCCGCCCGCTCGACGTGATCCGCACGCGCAAGGGCCTGACCGTCGAGATCGGCAACACCGACGCCGAGGGCCGCATCATCCTCTGCGACGCGCTGGCCGAGGCGGATTCGGAGAACCCGGACCTGATCGTCGATTTCGCCACGCTGACCGGCGCGGCGCGTGTCGCGCTCGGCCCGCAGCTCCCGGCGGTCTTCACCAATGACGACAAGTTCGCGGCGGAATGGGAGAAAGCGGCGACGCGCAGCTCCGACCCGATCTTCCGCATGCCGCTCTGGCAGCCCTATCGCAAGATGATCGAGTCCAAGGTCGCCGATCTCTCATCGACCGGTGACTCGCCTTTCGCCGGCTCGATCACCGCCGCGCTGTTCCTCGAGAGCTTCGTTTCGAAGACGACCTCCTGGGCGCATGTCGACACATGGGCCTGGAACGCGAGCACGCAACCCGGACGGCCCGAAGGCGGCGAGGCGCTCGGCGTCCGCGGGCTCTTCTCGGTGCTCGCCGATCGCTACGGACGCTGAGGAGACCGCCGATGAGCACGCTCAAGGACAAGGTCGTCTGGATCAATGGCGCCGGCACCGGCATCGGCCTCGCCGGCGCCGAGGCGCTCGCCGATGGCGGCGCCAAGGTCATCCTCTCCGGCCGCCGTGCCGATGTGATCGAGGCGGCGGCGAAGAAGATCAAGGACGCCGTCGCGCTGCCGCTCGACATCGCCAAGGAGGCGGACGTCGCCGCCGCTCACGCGAAGATCGAGAAGGACCACGGCATCGTCGACATGCTGGTCAACTCGGCCGGCGGCAATCTCCCGAACCGCAAGTTCTCGGAACTCAATCCCGAGAACTGGCGGATGATGGTCGACATGAACCTGAACGGCGCCTTCTTCTCGGCGCGCATCGTGCTGCCGGGCATGCGCCAGAAGAAGGCCGGGCTCATCATCAATATCGCCTCGATCGCCGGGAAGCGCGTCTCGGTGGTCAGCGGCATGGCCTATACCGCGGCCAAGCACGCGATGGTCGCGATGTCGGACGCGATCAATCAGGAGGAGTGCGCCAACAACATCCGCGCCTGCGCCATCTGCCCGGGCGAGGTCGCGACGCCGATCCTCGACAAGCGCCCGATCCCGCCGAGCCTGGAGGAGCGCGCGAAGATGCTGCAGCCCGAGGACCTCGGCCGGATCATCCGCTTCGTCGCCGAGACGCCGGCGCATGTGGCGATCCACGAGATGCTGGTGGTGCCGACCTGGAACCGCTCGGTCATGGGCGGCTCCGACCTCAAGGGCAAGCTCTAGACCAGCCCGGGAGCCGGCGATGGCGCTCTCCGCACCGCAGGCGCTTAATCTCTGGCGTGGCGCGCTCGTGGAGTCGCTGCGCCGTGGCGGTCCCGACCTCACCGCCCGACAGGTCGCCGTGCTGCTGACAGTCTATCTGACGGCGCCACCGCATACCGTGCGGGGGCTGGCATCGGGTTTGAAGGTCTCGAAGGCGGCGATCAGCCGCTCGCTGGACAGGCTGAGCCAGCTCGAGCTCGTCCGCCGGCGTGTCGACGAGGCGGACCGGCGCAGCGTGCTGGTGCAGAAAACGGTCCGGGGTTCGGATTTCCTCGCCGAGTTCGCAGACCTGGTGATCGCCGCGGAGCGCGACGTCAGCGCGGCGCCAGCCCCGACAGCCTGATCGCGATATCGGCCATCCAGAGGACGACCGCGGCCTTCAGCGTCATCTTGGCGAAGCGGATATAGGTATTGCGCAGAACCTCGCCGAAGATCGCCTGGGCGCGCGCCTCGGGAAGATCGTGGCGCTTGTCGATCAGGATCCATACCTCGGTGCGGCGATAGCTCCGGGTCGGCGCCTGTGCGGCCTTCAGCACGAGAACGACCGTCGTCAGCAGGAATAGGATTGCGCCCGACCGCATGGCGAGGTCGGGCCAGCCCATCATGCCCATCATGAAGGTGACGATGCCGAGCAGGGTGAACATGCAGGCGCGCCCGACCGAGTAGTGGGCCATATCGCGGATCAGGTCGTAGCCGTTCATCGCTCCTCCGAACGCCGATCAAAACGTGCCGGAGGGATTTTCGATCCGCAACATGTCGGACGTTCTTGCGCGATCACAAAGCCGAGCAGGGCCACCGGCGGGCGGCGCCATCCCCCGGCCGGCCCTTTGGTTTCCACGAACCCCAAGGTATCGTGCGTCCTCCGAGGCGGTAGAATCGGCACGAGGCGGGGCTAGGCTATGGGGCTATTTGATCTTTTCCGGCCGCGTCCGCCCGTTCGAGATGCTGCCGCTCTGGCAGCGTTCCTTGATCAGAACGCCGCGTTCGTGGCGCAGAAGGGTATCTACGAGTATTCCCGCGCACGTGCCGGGCACTATGCCAAGGTCCTGTTCCGCGAGACTGAGTTCCGGGATGCCTGTGATCGCTCGCGCTGGGGCGCCTATCCCCTGGGTCTCGCCATGGTCGCGGAAGTGGCCGAAGGCGTGCTGTCGGCGTCCCGTCCTGAGGAACGGCCGGCGCATGTCGACGCGATCCGCCGGCTGGCGCTTGCAGTATTCGATGGCCAGCCGGTTCATCCGGGCCTCGGCGCTGCCGCCTGGAATGAGCTGCGCGAGGAGCTGGAGCGAAACCTCGCCCGCATCGGGTTGCATCCGCCGAAATGGGCCAAGGACGTTCCGGAGTCCTACGCCGAGAAATATGTCGCGCAGATGCCGATTCACGAGACGCTGCGCGGTCGCGATGCGCCCACCATCCACAACTACCTGCGCGTGACCATGTGCAATATCCACGATGAGCTAAGCAAGCGAATGGACATCGAGGCGGTCGCGGCATCCCTGAAGACGGATGCAGCCGTGCCAGGCTGAGACCGCCGGAGCGTCTCAGAGCTTGAATTCGAAGAAGTTCCCGATGGCCGGCAGCGTCAGGAGGCCGGTACCAGCAAGCCAGATCCACAGCGAGGTCTCGGTCGAATCCGAGTCCGCGCCGACGAACCGCTCATAGAGCGCCGCCGGAATGCCGCCGAGGATGATGGTCGCTGTCGACACCATCAGCGACGAGAACATCAAGGTGAGCCCGACGCTGCCGAACAGCAGCGCCGGCGCCAGGATCTGTACGTGGATAAGCGCAAACAGCACCCAGAGCTGATTGAACAGTCCGTTGATCACCCCGAATGTGGCGATGCCGACGAAGTACAGGTTGCGGTTCATGATGAGCGCCTTTCCCGTACCCGGATCAGGCGGCCTTGGGCACGAGGCCCAGAAGCAGGAATAGGTAGAGGAGGGCCACCCGCAGCCAGAACAGCCAGACCACGCCCAGCAGCCAGAGGATGACCGCAGGCACCGCTTTCGGTGTCACGACGGCGATGACCGCGACGAACGGATCAGTGATCCGACAGAAGAACCGCCAGATGTAGTTCTTCGAATCCGCATCGACCACGAAGCTGAGCATCGCGCGGCCGAGCAGCGTGTACATCAGCGCGGCCAGAGCGAAGTTGGGCAGGTGGTAGTGCAGATTCGAGAGGAATGGGTTCGACGGGTCCACGGCGGCGCTCGATCCAATCGGTTAGAGGCATCCAATCACAGCAGGCGACGGCCGGCACGCCCAAAAAAGAAGCGGGGCCCCGAAGGACCCCGCTTCCCGTCACGAAGGAACGGCGATCAGGTCTTTTCTTCGAGAACCGTCCGGCCGCGAGGCTTGCGGATCTCGTCGACATAGGCCTGCATTTCCGCCGACGGCTCCTTGTCCATCAAGCTGACGACGTAGATCACGAGGAAGCCGAGCGGCATTCCCAGCAATCCGCAGTTGATGTTGTTGAGGTTGAACCAGCCGACTTTGTTGGCCAGCGGGTGCGCCAGGGTCGGCCAAGCCTCCATCGCGTTCGGCAAGGCCATGGCCGCCGTGATGTCGACCAGCGGCATGCCGGTGGTCGCATTCAGCAGCGAGGTCATACCGAAGTACTTGACGCCCATGCCCGGGAAGTACCGTGTGCACACTAGGTAGAAGATGCAGAGCCCGAAGCCGGCGATCATGCCGGCAACCGCGCCCTTGGTCGTTGCACGTTTCCACCAGATGCCCATGACGAGCGCCGGGAAGTTGCCGGCCATGGCAAGCGAGAACGCCCAGCCCACCATCGCCAGGATGTCCGACGGCCTCGTCGCGGCGGTCGCGGCTGCACCGACGGCGACGATGACCAGGAGGGCGCGGGCGACCGTGAGCCGACGGATCGTCGCCGCGTTCGGATCGATCATCTTGTAGTAGATGTCGTGGCTGAGCGCGTTGGCGATGGCGAGCAGCAGGCCGTCCGCGGTGGAGAGCGCAGCGGCGAGGCCGCCGGCGGCCACCAGGCCCGAGATCACGTACGGAAGGCCCGCGATCTCCGGCGTGGAGAGCACGATCACGTCCGTGTTGATGACGAAGTCCTGCAGGCGGACGACGCCGGGATGGTTGGGGATCGCCGCGCAGGCTGCTTTGATAGCGTCGATGCTGGCAGCTGCCTTACCGCACACCTGAATAAGGTTGAGCTCGCCCCAGGCGAACATCCAGGGGCGAACCGAGCTCAGATCGCGGCCGATGATGTTGGTGTAGACCTCCAGCTTCGAGAACGCCGCATAGGCCGGCGCGGAGAAGTAGAGGAGGAAGATGAAGAACAGCGACCACGCCACCGACTGCCGCGCTTCGCGGACGCTCGGCGTGGTGAAGTAGCGCATCAGGATGTGCGGCAGAGACGCCGTGCCGACCATCATGCAGAAGATGATGCCGAAGAAGTTGAGCGGGGAGTAGTTGATGAAGGGCTGGACGTGCGGCTTGAGCGCCGCCGCGGTCGCGAGGCCGGTCGCCAGCATTTCCTGCTCGCGGGCGGTGATCGCCGCTATCGCCTTGCCGTAGGTCAGCTCGGGGATCGGGATCCCGTAGTTCTTGGTCGACAGAATGATGATCGGCGTCAGGTAGGCGACGATCAGCACGATGTACTGGGCAATCTGCGTCCAGGTGACGGCGCGCATGCCGCCGAGCATGGCGCAGAGCAGGATGCCGACGAGACCTGCAAACACCGCGAGCTCGAACTGCATGCCGAGGAAGCGCGAGGCGATGATGCCGGTGCCGAAGATCTGCGCCGTCACATAAGTGAAGGAGCAGGCCACCAGCACGATGACCGCGACCATGCGGGCGACGTTCCCGCCGAAGCGGAAGGCCATGAAGTCAGGGACAGTGTAGGCGCCGAACTTGCGCAGGTAGGGGCCGATGAGGACCGACACGAGCACGTAGCCGCCGGTCCAGCCCAGCACCCAGGCGAGGCCGTCATAGCCGAGCAGGAACAGCGTTCCTGCCATGCCGACGAAGGAGGCCGCCGACATCCAGTCGGCGCCGGTCGCCATGCCGTTGTAGAAGGCTGGGACGCGCCGGCCGGCGACGTAGTATTCGGAGAGCTCGGCCGTCCGGGTCATCACGCCGATGATCGCGTAGACCGCGAGCGTGAAGAAGACGAAGAGGTAACCGAGAACCTTGTTCGGTACCCCGACCATCTCCAGGATCGCGAGCAGCACGATGAAGGCGAGGAAGCCGCCCGTGTACGTGCCATACATGCGGCCGAGATTCCTGATGAAATCCGCGTTGCCGCCGCTTGTCGTGTTTGTTGCCATGATTTGATTTCCTCCCAATCCGCTCTCAATCGTCTTCGGCGTAGCCGTGCTCGCGGTCGATCTGGTCCTGCTGTCGCGCGAACATGAACAGCATGACGACGAACGCGATCAGCGAACCCTGAGCGGCCATGTAGAAGCCGAGCGGGAAGTCGAGGATCGGAATGACGATCTTGTTCAACGGAATGACGAACATGTGGACGATGTAGCCGAAGAACAGCCACGCCCCGAGATGGGTGAACATCAGACGGGTGGTCCTATTCCAGTGCGCCTCTTGATTCTCTTTACTGTCTGGCTGGGCCATGGACGGTAACTCCCCTTGGTTTAGTGTGAAGCGGACCGGCTTTGTATCTCTCGCGGATACATGGCGCCGGCGCGGCAAAGCATTGCCTCTCGACTTCTTGGTTTTCCCCCTGATCGGACTCACAAGAGTTCTAGGGTAGGGTAGCATAGTGGTGGGACGGCTACGCCGGATCTCACATTCGACTTAGGTCGAATTGACCGGTGTCGGCCCCAAAACCCGCTGATTCCTCGGCCGACGCCTCGGCCGCCGGGCGAGACACTCGTCCGTCGGCGCCTTCGATCGGTTTTTCTTCGCCGCCGCCTGAGGTTGCGTCAGGCGGCCCGCCGGGCTAAACCCGGGCGCCTCCAACTCGATCCAGGACGCTGCGGAGCGCATTGATGGCCGCCTATCAGTACATCTACGTCATGAAAGGCCTCTCCAAGATCTATCCCGGGGGCAAGGAGATCCTGAAGGACGTCTGGCTGTCGTTCCTGCCCGGTGCCAAGATCGGCGTGCTCGGCGTCAACGGCTCGGGTAAGTCCACGGTCCTCCGCATCATGGCCGGCCTCGACAAGGAGTTCGGCGGCGAAGCCTGGGTCGCCGAAGGCGCCAAGGTGGGATACCTCGCCCAGGAGCCGCAGCTCGACGAGACCAAGACCGTGATGGAGAACGTGGTCGAGGGCCTGGGCGAGGTCAAAGCCCTCGTCGACCGCTTCAACGAGGTCTCCGCCAAGTTCGGCGAGGAGATGAGCGACGATGAGATGAACGCGCTTCTGGCCGAGCAGGCGGAGCTGCAGGAGAAGATCGACGCGGTCAACGGCTGGGAGCTCGAGCGCACCATCGAGATCGCCATGGACGCGCTGCGCTGCCCGCCGGGCGACGCCGAGGTGAAGACGCTCTCCGGCGGCGAGCGCCGCCGCGTGGCGCTCTGCCGCCTGCTGCTGCAGCGCCCGGACCTGCTGTTGCTGGACGAGCCGACCAACCACCTGGACGCCGAGTCCGTGGCCTGGCTGCAGCGCTTCCTCGCCGACTTCCCCGGCACGGTGGTGACCGTCACCCACGACCGCTACTTCCTCGACGAGGTCGCCGGGTGGATCCTCGAGCTCGACCGTGGCCGCGGCATTCCCTACGAAGGCAACTACTCCGGTTGGCTCGACCAGAAGAAGAAGCGCCTGGAACAGGAAGGCAAGCAGGAGCAGGCGCGCGTCCGCACTCTCGACCGCGAGCTCGAATGGGTGAAGCAGGGCGCCCGCGCGCGTCAGGCCAAGTCGAAGGCGCGCCTGGAGGCCTACGAGGCCCTGCTCGCCGAGAACCAGCAGAAGGCGCCCGAGAACGCGCAGATCGTCATCCCGCCGGGGCCGCGCCTCGGCAACGTCGTGATCGAGGCCGAGAAGCTGGTCAAAGGCTATGGCGACCGGATGCTGATCGAGAATCTCGACTTCCGCCTGCCGCCGGGCGGAATCGTCGGCGTCATCGGTCCCAACGGCGCCGGCAAGACGACGCTCTTCCGCATGCTGACCGATCAGGAGAAGCCGGATTCGGGAGCGCTCCGCCTCGGCGAGACCGTGGTGCTGAACTATGTCGACCAGTCGCGCGACAGCCTCGACGGCGACAAGACGGTTTTCCAGGAGATCTCCGGCGGCGTCGACGAGATCGATCTGGGCCGGCGCAAGATGCCGAGCCGCGCCTATTGCGGCCTCTTCAACTTCAAGGGCGCCGATCAGCAGAAGAAGGTCGGCATCCTCTCCGGCGGCGAGCGCAACCGCGTGCACCTCGCCAAGATCCTGAGGAAGCCGAGCAACGTGCTGCTGCTCGACGAGCCGACCAACGACCTCGACGTCGACACGCTGCGCGCGCTCGAGGAGGGCCTGCTCGAATTCGCTGGCTGCGCGGTGGTCATCAGCCACGACCGCTGGTTCCTCGACCGAGTCGCCACCCACATCCTCGCCTTCGAAGGCGACAGCCATGTCGAGTGGTTCGAAGGCAACTACCAGGCCTACGAGGCGGACCGGAAGCGCCGCCTCGGCGCCGATGCAGACCAGCCGCACCGGATCAAGTACAAGCCGCTGACTCGGAGCTGACCCCGGGGGGCGGAGGAGGGGACAGCCATGGCCGATCTCGCCTTCGAGCCCGCCCACGTGCTGGCCCGCAAGCTGCGCCGTCGCGAGGTCTCTTCCGAAGAGTTGATGCGGCTCTATCTCGACCGCGTCGCGCGGCACAACCCGATGATCAACGCCATCGTCGTCATGGATGGCGACAAGGCTCTGGCCGAGGCGCGCGAGACCGATCGTGAGCTGGCGCGCGGCGAGGTGAGGGGGCCGCTGCACGGCCTGCCGATGACGGTGAAGGAGTCCTACGACGTCGCCGGCTGGAAGACGACCTGGGGCAATCCGGCCTGGAAGGACAATGTCGCGACCGCCGACGCCGCTGTCGTCGAGCGCCTGAAGCGTGCTGGCGCCATCATCTTCGGCAAGACCAACGTGCCGCTGCTCCTCGGCGACTTCCAGTCGACCAACGAGATCTACGGTCAGACCAACAATCCCTGGAACCTGGAACGCATTCCCGGTGGTTCCTCCGGCGGCTCGTCCGCGGCGCTCGCAGCGGGCCTGACTGGGCTTGAAGCCGGCAGCGATATCGGCGGCTCGCTGCGCAACCCCGCGCATTACACCGGTACTTACGCGCACAAGCCGAGCTACGGCATCGTTCCGACGCGCGGGCAGATGCCGCCCGGCATCGTCGGCGCTGGCGATCTCTCGGTGGTCGGGCCGATGGGACGCGCGGCGGAAGACCTCGAGCTCGAGCTCGGCTTGATCGCCGGTGCCGACGGTGCCGAGGCGACGGCATGGAAGCTCGACCTGCCGCCGCCGACGGCGGATGGCTTCAAGGGTCTGCGGGTGGCGGTCTGGGCCGACGATCCGCGCTCGCCCGTCGATGCCGCGGTCGGCGACCGGCTGCAGGCGGCGGTGGACGCGATCGGCAAGGCCGGCGCCATCATCGATGACGAGGCGCGCCCCGACTTCGATATCGAGCTCGCGAACACCACCTATTTCCGGCTGTTGCGGGCGACAACCGCGGCGCGCCAGCCGAAGGATGTCTTCGACGGCTATTTGAAGAAGCTGCCGACGCTGAGCGAGGACGATCGCGGCTACTACGCGACGGTGATCCGCGGTGCCACGCTCTATCACCGCGACTGGATCGGCTGGAACGAGACGCGCGCCAAGCTGCGCCGTGCCTGGGCGAAGTTCTTCGAGAGCTGGGACGTGCTGATCGCGCCCATCTGCCCGACCACGGCGTTTCCTCATATAGGCGAGCCCGACCGCGACGAGCGCTTCCTCACGATCAACGGCAAGCCGGTCGCCTATTCGAGCCAGCTTTTTTGGGCAGGGCTTCCGATCATGCCGTATCTGCCGGCCACCGCGGCGCCGGCGGGGCTCGCACGGGACGGGCTGCCTTCCGGACTTCAGATCATCGGCGCCTTCGGCCAGGACCGGACGACGATCGCCGCGTCGCAGTGGCTCGAGCGCCTGATCGGCGGCTTCACACCGCCGCCGGGCTGGAACTGACGCCTCAGCCCGCCACGGCCAGGTAGAAGCCCTGGCTCAGATAGATGGCCGAGATCGTCACGATGATGCGCTGGCTCCAGGCGCGGAAATTCGCGTCCGACATGCCTTCGAGGATCCGCCGCGAGAGCCAGGTGCCGACGATCGCGGTGGCGATAGCGACGACCATCAGTTCGGGCGCGACGTAGTTCTCGTCCGACACGATGATGCCGCCGAAATAGACCAGCTTGACGAAGTGGCCGAAGGTCTGGGCGACGGCCTTGGTCGAGACCTGCGCCTTCCGGCCCATGCCCGACTTGACGAAGAAGGCATCGAAGATCGGCCCGGAGACGCCGGCCAGAAGCTGCAGCACGGTGCAGACGAAGCCGCAGGCGGCTGCGTGCGTCGGCCTCAGCAGGTTCGGCATCAGGCGGTCGGGCATGGCGATCGCCATCAGCGGCGCGAGCCCGATGAAGATCAGCACGATCGCCTTGCTCGGTATGAACTGGATCGCGGCGAAGAGCGCGAGCGCCGCGACCGCGCCCGCCATATAGCCGGTGAACAGCTTCCAGATGATGTGCTCGCGCCAGAGCCAGGCGCGGGCCCCGTTCGAGGCGACCTGGGTGACGCCGTGCAGCACCATCGCGGCTGGCACCGGCAGCACTACAAGCAGGAGCCCCATCAGGACCATGCCGCCCGCCATGCCGAAGAGGCCGGACAGGAACGAGGTCGCGATGATCGAGGCGGCAAGGCCGAAGGCCAAGGGTACGCTCAACATTTCAACGGCTCCACCCGACTGACGCGTGCATCCTCTACCGATAGCTCTTGCACCGCAAAGGCATATATCTCAGTCTTAGGCCTAGAAAAACTAGGGGTGAGGATGCGACGGCTGCCGTCCCTCAACGGTCTTCGCGCCTTTGAGGCTGCCGCCCGCCACGGCAGCTTCACTGCGGCCGGCGACGAGCTCGGCGTCAGCCAGGCCGCGGTCAGCCGGCTGGTCCGGCTGCTGGAAGCGCGGCTCAAGGTGCCGCTGTTCGAGCGGCGTGCGAACGGGCTCGAGCTGACCGTGCAGGGGCGCGCGTACCAGCCTGGTCTGACCGCGGCCTTCGACGGCATCGCCCGCCTGACCGAGCAGGTGACGCAGGCGCGCAACGACCGGGTTCTCACAGTCGGGGTCGGCCCGACCTTCGCGATACGCTGGCTTATCCCGCGGCTCGGCGACTTCCACCGCGCGCATCCGGACATCGAAGTGCGCCTGACGACCGGTGGCGCCGTGGTCTCGCTTCGCGACGACTGGACTTGCGGCGTGCAGCTCGGCGACGGTGACTGGCCGGGCTATGTTGCCGAGCCTTTGTTCTCTGCCGAGATGTTCCCGGTCTGCACGCCGGCTCTCGCGAAGAAGTTCAAGAGTCCCGCTGATCTCGCCGGGCCGATGCTGCTCGACGTCACGCACTCGACCGAGGATTGGACGCAGTGGCTCATCGCCGCCGGGCGCGAGACGCTCACCGCGCGCGGGCCTAGCTTCGGCACCTACGCTATGGCCCTCCAGGCGGCGCTCGATGGCGGCGGTGTCGCCATGGGTCTCAAGCCCTACGTCGTCGACGATCTCTACGCCAAGCGGCTGGTGCGGCCGTTCGAGCTTGCGGTGCCGAAGCGGCGCGCCTGGTATATCGCCTATCGTAGCGAGCGCGCGAAGGAAGCGGGCCTGATGGCCTTCCGTACCTGGCTGCACGAGGTCGCCCGCGGACGCTGAGGAGGATGCCATGACCGATGTCGTCGAAGCCGGCTGGATCGAGGTCCAGGAGACGCCCTCCGGGCGCTTCGTGCAGCGGATCCGTGCCGGCCGGCACACGCTGTCGGCGGACGAGCCGACCAGCGTCGGCGGCAACGACGAAGGGCCGAGCCCCTACGATCTGCTCGCCTCGGCGCTGGGCGCCTGCACCTCGATGACCATAAGGATGTACGCGGAGCGCAAGGGCTGGCCGGTCGAGCGGATCACCGTTCGCCTGTATCACGAAAAAGTGCATGCACGGGACTGCGCGGACTGCGAGGCCAAGCCCCAGAAGATTGACCGGATCGAGAGGCAGATTCGGCTGGAAGGACCGCTCGACGGCGAGCAGCGCAAGCGCCTGCTAGAGATCGCCGACAAGTGCCCGGTGCATCAGACGCTGACGCGGGCGAACGAGGTCACGACGACGCTGGTGGAATAGCCGCAGGCACTCAGACGCCGGCGGGGGGATTGGGTGAGTCGACGCCGTCGACGAGGAACAAGCGGCCGCTCGAGGCCGAGAGCCGGATCTTCAGGATCTCCTGGTACTCCGGCGAATTGTAGAAGCGCTTGGCCGCGGCGCGGTCGGGAAACTCGATGACGACGACGCGCTTCGGGGCCGAGCCTTCGATCGCCTCGCCATTGCCGCCGCGCACGATGAAGCGTCCGCCATGCTTGGCGATGACGCCCGGCGTCTGGGCGGTGTAGCGCTTATAGGATTCTGGATCGGTGATTTCGATCTCACCGATGATGTAGGCCGGCATGCGCCTACCTCGTCTGCATGTTCTTCGTCTTGTCGCGCAGCGCCGTGAGCAGGCTTGCCACCTTGCCGCCGCCGCGCTGGATCACCGAGGCGAACTCGGAGCGCTGGGTCACGCTCATGCTGACGGCCTCGATCACGACGTCGACGATCTTGAAGCCGCCTTCGCGCTCGGCGATGCGCCAGTCCAGCCTGATCGGCGGGCCGGCCGTGCGATTGACTTGGCTCGTCACGAGAAGCACGCGATCGTCCTCGGGGCGAGCATCGAGCACCGTCAAGGTTTCTCCAGAGTACTCGCTGAAGCGCCCGGCATAGGTGTGGACGATCAGATCTTCGAAAAGCCGAAGATACTCCTGCTGCTCGGCCTCGGTCGCGTCCCGCCAGTAGCGGCCGAGGACGAAGCGACCGATCGCGTCGACATCGAAGCCGCGCTTGAACAGCTCGCGGAACTTGGCGAGACGCTCGGGGCCCGCGGAACCCTTGTTGCCCATCACCTCGATCGCCTCGTTGGCGAGCCCACGGACGAACGTCTTTGCGGCCTCAGGCGCGGCCGCTCTCGCGGAGAGCGCGGGCAGGCAGAACGCCGCCGCGGAGGCCAGGAAAAGACGACGGTCCAGCATGCTAGTTGGTCACGGCCGGTTGCGGCTGCTCCTGGATGATCAACGCCCTGTACTGGTCGAAGAACACGCGGGGCGTGGGTCGCGTTGCGCGGTTGCGAATCTCGTCGGCGCGGCGCTGACGGTAGATATCGCGGATCGCGGCATAGTAGTCGAGGGAGGTGCGTTCGAGGTCGTCGGTGGCCGGGATCGTGTCTACCCGCGCGGTGATCACTCGAGCGGCGGTGCGGCCGTAGATGAGGCCGTCCCACTGATTGTTCACCGAGATCCAATAGACCGGGTCGATGAACCAATCGACAGCGATGCCGATGCCGTCGCGCGGGTTCGACGGCCCGATCAGCGGCAGCACCAGATACGGGCCTTCGGCGATGCCCCACACGGCCAACGTCTGGCCGAAATCCTCGTCGTGGAACGGGATATGGGTGGCGACGTCGACAAGGCCGAGCGCCAACGTGTTGTAGAAGAATCGCTCGGTGGTCTCGCCGGCCCGCTTCCACTCGCCCTGCAGCAGGTCGTTGGCAAGGATTACCGGAGATTTCAGGTAATTGAGGAAATTGTTCACGGCTTTCTTGATCTCGGCCGGCATGACCTCGCGATAGGTGGACGCGATCGGTCGCACCAGCGCGACATCGATCGCCTGGTTCACCGCGAAGATGTGGCGGTTCAGCGGCTCGAACGGATCTCGCGCCTCATCGTTCATCGAGGCGCAACCGCTCAGGAGAGCGGCCGCGACAAGCGGAGCGGCCAAACGAGACATCAAGGAGCGGGCGCGGGCCATTCTGGGGATCTCTGAGGGGGACTTAGTAGCGCGCAATCGGTTGCCGAACGGTTAATCCGAGCGAACCGTCCGGGTACCACAGGACCCATGAAAACGCCATACGGTTAGCCCCTTCAAGGGGGTAGGACTCTCCCGCTGTGGCGGCAAAGCGACAGTTGCGCCCATAGACGCTTTCGCATATAAAGATGTCCTTATATCTTTGGAAGCGTCTGACTCAGTGGATCGCATTCTCACCATTCTCCGGGCTGCCGCCGAGCCGACCCGCCTTCGGCTTCTGGCTTTGCTGGCCGAGGCCGAGCTGACCGTCAGCGAACTCACTCAGGTACTGGGCCAGAGCCAGCCGCGGATCTCCCGTCACTTGAAATTGATGGGTGAGGCTGGCCTCCTTGAGCGCTACCAGGAGGGTAGCTGGGCCTTCTTCCGCCTGGTCGGGGGCGGGGCGGCGGCTGGTCTCGCGCGCGAGTTGGTGGCGGCGTTGCCGACCGAAGACCCTACCTTACAGCGGGATCGCGCCCGTCTGCAGGAAATTCGCCGGGGGCGTGCCGAGGCGGCGTCTGCCTATTTCCGCGTCAACGCCCCCGACTGGCACCGCATCCGCTCGCTCCATATCGACGAGGGCGAGGTCGAATCGGCCCTCGCGCAGGCGCTGGAACTCGACGGGCAGGGCGGGCTCCTCGACATCGGTACGGGCACGGGCCGGATGCTCGAGTTGTTCGGGTCCAAGATCGAGCGCGGGCTGGGAATCGACGCCTCGCGCGAGATGCTTGCGGTCGCCCGCGCGAATCTCGACAAGGCTGGGCTGCGTCATTGCTCGGTGCGACTCGCCGATATGTACACCCTGCCGATCGCGGACCGCAGCTTCGAGCACGTCATCATTCATCAGGTGCTGCATTACTCCGAGCGGCCGGATCAGGCGGCGGCCGAGGCTGCCCGCGTGCTGGCTCCGGGCGGCCGCCTCGCCATCGTCGACTTCGCACCGCACGACCTGGAAGAACTCCGCCAGGACCACGCTCACCGCCGGCTCGGCTTCTCCGATGCCGAGATCCGGGGCTGGCTCAAGGCCGCCGGCCTCGCGCCGGAGCCGCCGATCCATCTCGCCGGGCGTCCCTTGACCGTCGGCATCTGGGTCGGCCGCCGGCCGGCCGAGTCGCAGAGCGGCCGCCGGCCGCGCAGTTCGCCGGCCAATGATCCAGCCCGCAACGCCCAGGGAGAGTAGCGATGACCCCGCTCGTCTCCTTCGAATTCTTTCCGCCCAAGACCGAGGCGATGGAGCAGTCGCTGTGGCAGGCGATCCAGCGCCTGGCGCCGCTCAATCCGCGCTTCGTCTCCGTCACCTACGGCGCCGGCGGCACGACGCGGCAGCGCACGCATGCGACCGTCCGCCGGATCCTGGACGAGACCGGCCTGACGCCCGCCGCACATCTGACCTGCGTCGGCGCCAGCCGTGCCGAGGTCGACGAGATCGCCCGCACCTATTCCCACTTGGGCGTGAAGTATCTCGTGGCTCTTCGCGGCGACATCCCGGCCGAGGGCGTCGGCGTGCATCCCGAGGGCTATCGCTATGCCTCGGAACTGGTTGAGGGCCTGCGGAAGGTCGACGACTTCGATCTGAGCGTCGCGGCATATCCCGAGGTGCATCCGGAAGCGGCCTCGGCCCAGGACGACCTCGATGCGCTCAAGCGCAAGATCGATGCCGGCGCGACGCGCGCGATCACCAACTTCTTCTTCGATGCCGACGTCTATCTGCGCTTCGTCGACCGCGCGCGGCGTGCGGGGATCAATGTGCCTATCGTTCCCGGCATCATGCCAGTGAGCAATTTTGCCCAGATGGTGAAGTTCGCCGCGGCGAACGGCATCGCCGTGCCGGCCAAGTTCGCCGAGCGCTTCGCCGGGCTCGACGACGATCCCGAGACACGCCGTCTCGTCGCCATTACCACGGCGGCCGAGCTCTGCCAGAAGCTGCGCTTCAACGGCGTAAGCGAGTTCCACTTCTACACGCTCAACCGGGCCGAGATGACCTACGCGCTGTGCCATCTGCTCGATGTCCGGCCTCAGCCGGCGGGACAGGCCGCATGACCACGAGCCGCTTCCTCAAGGCGCTCGACGAGCGCGTGCTGCTCTGCGATGGCGGCCTCGGCACGCATCTGCAGGCGCTCGATCTCGACATCGATCGCGATTTCCTCGGCGCCGAAAACTGCTCCGAGGTGCTGAACGAGTCGCGGCCGGACGTGATCGTGGCGTTCCACAAGGGCTTCCTCGAAGCCGGTGCGGACTGCATCGAGACCAACACCTTCGGCGGCTCGCCGATCACGCTCGGCGAGTTCGATCTGCAGGACCGCGCCTTCGACTACAACAAGCGCGCCGCCGAACTCGCGCGCGAAGCGGTCTCCGCCTTCGCCGATGAACGCTTCGTGCTGGGTTCGATCGGACCGGGCACCAAGCTGCCGAGCCTCGGTCATATCGACTACCAGACGCTCGAGGATGCGTTGACGGTCCAGTCGCGCGGCCTCGTTGCTGGCGGCATCGACGCCTTCATCGTCGAGACCTGCCAGGATCCGCTACAGCTCAAAGCCGCGGTCAATGGCGCAAAGCGTGCGATCGCCGAGGCGGGCATTGTCCTTCCGATCGTCGCTACGGTAACGGTCGAAACGACCGGCACTCTGCTCGTCGGCACCGACATCGCCGGGGCGGCAACGATCGTCCGCGCCCTCGATGTTCCGGTGATGGGCATCAACTGCGCGACCGGTCCGCAGGAAATGGCCGAGCATGTGCGCTGGCTCGCCGAGAACTGGCCGGGACCGATTGCGGTGCAGCCGAATGCCGGCCTGCCCGAGCTCGTCGATGGCAAGACGCACTATCCGCTGACGCCGCAGGAGCTCACGGCCTGGCACGAGCGCTTCGTGGCCGAAGACGGCGTCGCCTTCATCGGCGGCTGCTGCGGCACGACGCCGATCCACACGCGTGCTGTCGACGCGATGCTGAGGAAGCTCGATGCGAGGCGGCCGGCGCCGCGCAAGCGTTCCGTCTTCTGGGTTCCGGCCGTCGCCTCGCTCTACGGCCTGGTAGCGCTCCGCCAGGAGAACGCCTACTTCGCCATCGGCGAGCGCTGCAATGCCAACGGCTCTAAGAAATTTCGCGAGCTGCAGGAGGCGCAGAATTGGGAAGGCTGCGTCGAGATGGCGAAGGAGCAGATCCGGGAGGGGTCGCACGCGCTCGATGTTTGCACCGCCTTCGTCGGCCGCGACGAGATCGCCGACATGACCGAGGTAGTGAGCCGCTTCCGCGGTGCCGCCAATTCGCCGCTGGTCATCGACTCGACCGAGCTCCCGGTCCTGGAATCGGCGCTCAAGCTCTATGGCGGCAAGGCGATCCTGAACTCGATCAATTTCGAGGATGGCGAGCCGCCTGCCGAGAAGCGCATGGAGCTCGCCAAGCGCTTCGGCACGGCGGTGATCGCGCTGACCATCGACGAAGTCGGCATGGCCAAGGATACGGAGGGCAAGGTCCGCCTCGCCAAGCGGCTGCACGACTTCGCCTGCAATCGCTTCGGTCTCGAATCCTCGGATCTGATGATCGATCCGCTGACCTTCACCATCTGCACCGGCAACGAGGACGACCGGAAGCTCGGCCTCGCGACCTTGGATGCGATCGAGCGCATCGCCAAGGAGCTGCCGGATGTCCAGATCGTGCTCGGGCTTTCCAACATCTCCTTCGGGCTCAGCCCGGCGGCGCGTCAGGTACTGAACTCGGTCTTTCTCGACGAGGCGGTGAAGCGCGGCATGACCGGCGCCATCGTCCATTTCTCGAAGATCCTGCCGCTGCACAAGATCCCCGAGAAGGAGGCGACGGTCGCGCTCGACCTGATCTATGACCTCCGGCGCGAGGGGTACGATCCACTGCAGGCCTTCATCGCGCTGTTCGAGGGCCGCGCCTCGGGCGCCAAGGCGAAAAAGGAGCGGCCGGCGACGGTCGAGGAGCGCCTGAAGCAGCGCATCATCGACGGCGACCGCCTCGGCCTCGAGGACGATCTCGAGCTTGCGCTCACGAGCTACAGCCCGCTCGACGTCATCAACGTCCATCTTCTCGACGGCATGAAGGTGGTTGGCGAGCTGTTCGGCTCGGGCAAGATGCAGCTGCCTTTCGTGCTGCAGTCGGCCGAGACGATGAAGAAGGCGGTCGCCTATCTCGAGCCGCGAATGGAGCGCCTCGAGGGTCAGCACAAGGGAACGGTGGTGCTGGCGACGGTGAAGGGCGATGTTCACGACATCGGCAAGAATCTCGTCGACATCATCCTGACCAACAACGGCTACAAGGTCGTCAACCTCGGCATCAAGCAGCCGATCTCCGACATCCTGAAGGCGGCCGAGGAGCACAAGGCAGACGCCATCGGCATGTCGGGGCTGCTGGTGAAGTCGACCGTGATCATGAAGGACAATCTGGTCGAGATGACCAAGCGCGAGCTCAGGACGCCGGTGCTGCTCGGCGGCGCCGCGCTGACCAAGTCCTACGTCGAAGGAGATTGCGTTCAGACCTACGCCTGCGGCCGCGTCGCCTATGCGCGCGATGCCTTCGACGGTCTCGCGATCATGGACAAGGTGATGAGCGGCAATTTCGACAATCTGGTCGCCGAACGCTCTGCGGCGCGCGAAGGCAAGGCATCCAACAAGAAGCGGAAGCTAGGCCAGGCCGTAGCCAACGACCAGACTATCGATCCCGCCTGGATTCTCAGCCGCCGGCGCGAGCTGACGAGAGGCCAGCCGATTCCGGTGCCGCCCTTCTTCGGTCCGCGCTATCTCGAGCAGGTCTCGGCCAAGGCGCTGGTGCCGTTCCTGAACGAGATGACGCTCTACCAATTCCAGTGGGGCTTCCGGAAGTCCGGCAAGACGCGTAGCGAGTACCGGCGCTTCGCCGAGACGGATTTGAAGCCGATCCTGCGGCGCATCCTCGGCATCGCGCAGGAGCGCGAGATCCTCCAGCCGCAGGCGATCTACGGCTATTGGAAGGCCGCGGCCGAGAACAACGACCTGATCCTGTTTCAGGAGGATGGTGTCACCGAGGCCTGCCGCTTCACGCTGCCGCGGCAGAGCGATGGCGAGCGAACCTGCATCGCGGACTACGTCCGCGACGTGACCGACAACGAGCGCGACGTGATCGGGCTCCAGGTCGTGACCATGGGCGCCAACGCCTCGACGGTCGCCCGTGACTGGTTCGGCAAGGATCAGTACCAGGACTATCTCTATCTGCACGGTCTCTCGGTCGAGATGGCCGAGGCGATGGCCGAATACGTGCACAAGCGCATCCGTGCCGAGTTGGGCTTCGCGGGCGACGAGGCGCGCGATATGGAGGGCCTGTTGAAGCAGGAATACCGCGGCAGCCGCTACTCCTTCGGCTACCCGGCCTGCCCGAACCTCTCCGATCAGCGGCAGCTGCTCGGCCTGCTCGGCGCCGACCGCATCGGCGTCACGCTGACCGAGGAGGATCAGCTGGATCCGGAGCAGTCGACGTCGGCGTTGGTGATCCTTCATCCTCGCGCGAAGTACTTTTCGGTCTGATCAAGTCGTAAGACTTCGCGGCGGCGCGCGAGCGCTCGCACGCCGCCAGCGTCCGCTTATAATGGCCGAATGCCCTCCCTCGATCTCCTCCTGTCCTTCGCGCTGGCGACCCTCGTCTTCGCGATAATCCCCGGCCCCGCGATCCTCTACACCGCCGCGCAGACCCTCGCGCGCGGTCGGCGCGGCGGTCTGCTCGCCTCGCTCGGCATCCATATCGGCGGCTTCGTTCATGTCATCGCTGCCGCGGCCGGACTTTCCGCCGTCCTTGAGCTTGTTCCCGACCTCTACGCGGCGGTGAAGCTGGTCGGAGCCGCCTATCTGGTCTGGCTCGGCTGGACGTTGGTGCGCCAGCGCTTCGATCCTGCGGCGCTGCCGGAGGTCCGCGACCGCGACGCTCGTCGCGCTTTTCTCGAAAGCATCCTGGTCGAGGCGCTGAATCCCAAGGCGGCGATGTTCTATCTCGCCTTCTTGCCGCAGTTCGTCGATGCCGGGGCCGTGTGGCCGGTCTGGGTGCAGTTCCTGGTCCTGGGATGGGTCGTTAACCTGACCTTCAGCATTGCCGATCTAGTAACCGTCGCTCTCACTGATCGCCTGCTCACGAGTCTGCGTCACAGTCAGACTGGGGCTCGGCTCCTTAGGGTGACCGGTGGAGCAACTTTAATGGGCCTCGGCCTCCATCTCGCGACGTCTCGACAATAGGCATGCATCGTCTTAACGATAGTCGATGTGGACCGGCCAAGAGGGGCGGTCTATAAATTGTGAGGCAATTGCAGGCGCAGCGGTCTGCGCTGAGCGATGGAGCGCCCCGTCCCGGGGAACACACGATGTTCAATTTCCTGTTCAACAAGAAGAAGGGCGAGGGGCCCCAGGCTCCGCCGGGCAAGACCCTGCCCGTCATCAAGTCGAGCAAGGCAAAGATCGACTCGACCGTCTACCACCTCTACCAGTGGGACGGCTTCGGCTTCATCCTGAAGCCCTACAACGGCGACCTTATCGCGACCCAGACCTTCTACCCGAAGATCACGATCGAGCTCGAGACGGACTCAATCCAGATCAATGCGACTGCCGAGGTCCTGACCGTCGGCCAGGATCTCGCGGCCAAGTGGATCACCATGAGCGGTGCCGAGGCGCGCTGGCTCAAACGCTACATGTTGCGGCATGGGCCGGGGCATAACCCCAATACGACGGAGCCGGCGCCCTATGAGGAGCCTGCGCCCGAGGGCGAAGCGGCTGCCAAAGGCGGCGAACAGAAGGCGGGCGCGACACCTCCGAAGCCGCCTGCGCAGGCCGCCAAGGCGCCCGAAAAGCCTAAGAAATAGGCTGTCCTGCGCAACTATACCGCAGGCTTAGTTGTTGAAAATCCTTGATCGGATGACCGCGCCGTCGTAGCAGACGGGCCGGTGGGGAAGCGGTCCGGGGAGGCCCGGACAGACGGAGTCCGTCCGTGAGACAAGGACGCCGCCTCCGGAACTGTGCCGCCTTTCCGCCTTAGTCGGTCCAAACTTTCGTCGCCAAGGTCGAGCATCTTCGTGGCCGTCATCAACGGGCCGTGTGCGCTTGAAGAGCGCCCAGGTCCCAGGGAGCCACGAAGGAATGCGGCAGTCAGAGGGGCGGTATGGTGAGCGTGAGCAATCTGCTGGAGACGCATCGGGCATGAGCGCCTCTGTCCTCGTCACCGGTGGCGCCGGCTATATCGGCAGCCACGCCTGCAAGGCGCTCGCCCGCGCCGGCTTCCGCCCTATCGCCTATGACAATCTGGTTTACGGCCACGCCGAGGCGGTGAAGTGGGGACCGCTGGTCGATGGCGATATCGCCGACGGCCCCCGGCTCCGTGCCGTGCTCAGCGCCGAGCGCGTCGTCGCCGTCATGCACTTCGCCGCCTTCGCCTATGTCGGCGAGTCGATGAGCGATCCCGCGCTGTATTTCCGCAACAACGTCTCCGGCACCTTCTCGCTGCTCGATGCGATGCGCGATGTCGGCGTCGACCGCATGGTCTTCTCCTCGACCTGCGCCACCTACGGCATCCCGGGCGAGGTTCCGATCTCCGAGGCGACGCCGCAGCGTCCGGTCAATCCCTACGGCGAGTCGAAGCTGATGATCGAGCGCGTGCTCGACTGGTACGACCGCGCCTATGAGACCAAGTCGGTGTGCCTGCGCTACTTCAACGCGGCCGGCGCCGATCGCGAGGGCGAGATCGGCGAGGACCACGATCCCGAGACGCATCTGATCCCGCTCGCGATCAAGGCGGCCCTCGGCCAGGCGCCGGCACTCAACCTGTTCGGTACCGACTATCCGACACCGGACGGCACCGCGATCCGCGACTTCATCCATGTCGAGGACCTGGCGGAGGCGCATGTGCAGGCGCTGCGCCATCTTCTGCATGGCGGCGCGTCGCTGAAGCTCAATCTCGGCACCGGCATCGGCCACACGGTTCGCGAAGTCGTCCGCGCCGTCGAGCAGGCAACCGGCCGCCCGGTTCCTGTGATCGAGTTGCCCAGGCGCGCGGGCGACCCGCCGGCCCTGGTCGCCGATGCGAGCCAGGCCCGCATGAAGCTCGACTGGATACCGTCGCGTTCCGATCTCGCGACCATCGTCGGTTCCGCGCTCCGCTGGCACCAGCGGCCTGAAGACCGGCCGCTCGCCGCCGCCGCCGCGGTCTGACCTCTCCTAGGGATCACGCTCGATGTCCGTCGTCATGGCCGAGCCGGCGTCGCAGGCGGCGCCGGCCGGCGTCGACAAGCCCAAAGGCGCGAGCACCTCGCGCATCGTCGCCCACGGCAAGTTCTTCTTCCGCGGCGAGGAGAAGCATTTTCTCAAGGGCGTGACCTACGGGCCGTTCGGCCCGGCAACCCATGGCGCGCAGTTGCCCGAGAAGGACGTGATCAAGCGCGACCTGGCGCTGATGGGCGAGCTCGGCTGCAACATGGTACGCGTCTTCACGACGCCGCCGCGCTGGTTCCTCGACATGGCCGGCGAGGCCAATGTCGGCGTGATGATCGGCGTACCCTGGACGCAGCACGTCACCTTCCTCGACTCGCGGGCCGAGAAGAACCGCATCCGCCAGGCGATCCGCGACGGCGTCCGCGTCAATGCCGGGCATCCGGCGGTGATCGCGCATCTGGTCGGCAACGAGATCTCGCCCGACATCGTGCGCTGGCACGGCGCCGACAAGGTCAGCGGCTTCCTCGAGGAGCTGTACGACATCGCCAAGGAGATCGACCCCGAAGGGCTCGTCTCCTACGCCAATTATCCGTCGACCGAGTATCTCAACCTCGACGTCTTCGATTTCCTGTCCTTCAACGTCTACCTCCATCGCGAGAAGGACTTTCGCGCCTACCTGATGCGGCTGCACAACCTCGCGGTCCAGAAGCCGGTGGTGCTGACCGAGTTCGGCATGGACTCGATGCGCGAGGGCGTCGAGGAGCAGGCGAAGACGCTGGAGTGGCAGGTGCGCGCCGCCTACGACATGGGTGTTGCCGGCACCTCCATCTTCGCCTGGACCGACGAATGGTTCACCGGCGGCTACCTGATCGAGAACTGGGCCTTCGGCCTCGTCGATCGCGAGCGAATGCCGAAGCCCTCGTATCACGCCGTGCGCAAAGTCTATCACGAGACCCTTCCGCCGAAGCTGCCGTCATATCCCAAGGTCTCGGTCGTGGTCTGCGCCTACAACGCCGAGCGCACCATGGATCCGTGCCTCGAGTCGCTGAAGAAGCTGACCTACCCGAACTACGAGGTCGTCGTCGTCAACGACGGCTCCAAGGACAGGACGCTCGAGATCACCGAGCGGCACGGCTACACCAAGATCATCAGCCAGGAGAACAAGGGCCTCTCGGTCGCCCGCAATGTCGGGCTGCAGCATTCGAGCGGCGAGATCATCGCCTATACCGATTCCGACTGCGTCGCCGACCCCGACTGGCTCACATACATGGTCGCCAAGATGCTGTCGGCGGATCTGTACGCCTGCGGCGGCCCGAACTTCCCGCCGTCCGAGGACTCGCTGGTGCCGTCGGCCGTCGCCGTCTCGCCCGGCGGCCCCACGCATGTCCTCGTCTCCGACGACGAGGCCGAGCACATCGCCGGCTGCAACATGGCCCTCCGTCGCGAGGCGCTGGAGAAGATCGGCGGATTCGATCCGATCTTCCGCGCCGCCGGCGACGACGTCGATCTCTGCTGGCGGCTGCAGTTCGCCGGGTACAAGATCGGCTTCAGCCCGGCTGCGACCGTCTGGCACTTCCGCCGCAACACGGTCGAGGCCTATTTCGGCCAGCAGCGCGGCTACGGCAGGGCCGAGGCGATGGTCTATGCCAAGCATCCGTTCCGCTTCAACCTGTTCGGACAGGCGAAGTGGCTTGGGCGGATCTATGGCGACCTCTCGGCCTCGATGCTGCTGTCGTCCAAGCCGATCATCTATTCCGGTATCTTCGGCCGCGGCCTGTTCCAGACGCTCTACGAGCCGCCGTCCTCGATCGCGGCCTTCCTGCCGCTGACCTTCGAATGGGGCCTCATCGCCTGGCCGCTGGCGCTCGCCGGCGCACTGCTCGGCGGGCATATGTGGGTGGCTGTCCTGCCGCTGCTGCTCTCCTTCGCCATCGCCATCGCCGGCGGGATGCGCGCGCCGGTCGACCCGCGCTTCACCGGGCTTCGCGCCCGCGCTTTGATCGCCTTCCTGATCTACGCCGGGCCGTTCGCCCGCGGCTGGGAACGCGTCAAATGGCGCGTGAAAGGCCTGACCGAGGTCGACCCGATCCAGTACGAGCCGGTGAGCCAGAAGCCGGAGGTCAAGCCGGTGCAACGCGCCTTCTACCTCTCCTATTGGAACGAGAAGGGTATCGAGAAGGAGGCCCTGCTTCAGGGCGTGCACGACTTCCTGGTGCCGCGGAAATACTTCGTCATCGTCGATCAGGGCTGGAGCGACTGGGACCTCAAGGTCAGCCGCGGCCTCTGGTCGCGTGCCGAGCTCAAGGCGGTCGGCGAGAACCACGGTGATCCGAAGCGGCTGGTCCGGCTTCGCGTCGCGCTCCGTCTCTCGCGGCTGTCGACCCTCGTGCTCCGCATCTATGGCGGCTTGGCGTTGCTGGGGCTGTTCCTCGGCGCTCCGGCGGTCGCGATCGCCGTGCTCGCGGTCGGCGCGGTCAACACCGGCGTCATCGCCTATGAAACCTTCCGACTTGGGCGCGTGTTGCATCGGGTGACGGAAATCGTCGCGGGGCGGGTCGGTTTGGTCGCCGCGCGAGGATCCGTCGCGCCTTAAAATCTCCCAGGGCTCTCCCATGAGCGGGGTGTTTCGCAAGGTCCTGCCCTATCTCAGGCCCTACGCGGCGACATTCGGCTTCTGCCTCCTGCTCGTGCTCGCCTTGAGCGCTTTCGAGCTGGTGAAGCCCTGGCCGCTGCAGATGGTGGTCGACAACGTTCTCGGCTCGAAGCCGCTGACGATACCGGCGCTCTCAGAATTGCCGAACGCGCTGCTGCTGATCGTCGCCTGCACCTCGCTGGTGGTGATCCAGGCGGTCGTAGGCCTCATCAGCATGTGGTCGAACCATGTCTCCATCAATCTCGGCCACCGCATGGTGATCGACCTCCGCGACGACCTCTACGGCCACCTGCAGCGCCTTTCGCTGGTCTTCCACAGCCGCCAGCGCATGGGCGATCTGATGTACCGCATCACCGCCGACACCTTCGCGGTGCAGACGCTGATGCTGAACGGCGTGCTGCCGGTGCTCCAGGCCATCGCGCTCCTGATCGGCATGTTCATCATCATGTGGAACATGGATTCCACGCTGACGCTGGTCTCGCTGGTCGTCGTGCCGGCGCTCTACGCCACCATCGTCGCGCTCGACCGCCCGATCGTCAGCGCCGCGACCGAGATGAAGATGACCGAGAGCCAGGTCTATTCGCTCGTGCAATGGGCGATGGGCGCGATCCGCGTCGTCCAGGCCTTCGGCAAGGAGGAAGACGAGCGGCTTCGCCTGCTCCAGGCGACGCAGGCGAGCATGCGCGCCAATCTGCGGCTCTACAACTGGCAGACCGCCTATTCGGCGATCGTCAACACGGTGATCGCCGGCGGTACCGCGCTCGTCCTCTATGTCGGCGCGCAGGCGGTGATGTCGAGCCGGCTGACGCTGGGCCAGCTCCTGGTCTTCGTCTCCTATCTCGCGACGCTCTACGGCCCGATCAATACGATGAGCCAGACCTGGGCGCAGATCCAGGGGGCGCGCATCGGCGCCAAGCGCGTCTTCGAGATCCTCGACATCGCGCCCGACCTCAAGGACGGGCCGCGGCCCTGGCCCGAGAAGGTCGAGGGCCGCATCACCTGGAAGAACGTCGCCTTCAGCTACTCGCCCGAGGTCTCGGTGCTGAAGAACATCGATCTCGACGTGAAGCCGGGCGAGAAGATCGCCGTGGTCGGCCCGACCGGGTCCGGCAAGTCGACCATGCTCTCGATGCTGCCGCGCTTCTTCGATCCGCTCTCGGGCACGGTCGAGCTCGACGGCGTCGATATCCGCGAGTATCCGATCCGCGAGCTTCGCCACCGCGTCGCGCTGGTCCTGCAGCCTCCGATGATCTTCCCGCTCTCGGTCCGCGAGAACATCGCCTATGGCCGCCCCGATGCGAGCCAGGACGAGATCGAGCGTGCGGCGAAGATGGCCCGCATCGACGGCCTCGTCGCCCGCCAGCCGCGCGGCTACGACCAGCCGATCGGCGAGGGCGGCGTCGCCCTCTCCGAGGGAGAGAAGCAGCGCATGACCATCGCGCGCGCGATCCTTATGAACGCGCCTGTACTGATCCTGGACGAGCCGACCTCGGCCCTCGACGCCCAGACCGAGGCCGAGGTAATGGCCGGTTTGGCCGAGCTGACGCAGGGCCGCACGGTCTTCACCATCGCGCATCGTCTCTCGACCATCCTCAAAGCCGACCGCATCGTCGTCTTGAAGGACGGCGTCATCGTCGAGGCCGGTCCCTTCGACGAGCTGATGGCGAAGAAGGGTGAGTTCGCCAAGCTGTACAACACGCAATTCAAGGAAGCTGTGCCGGCGACGCCGTCCGCCTAGGAGCTCTTGCGCCTGGCCGCGGCACGCTTGCGGCGATTGGCGATGGCGGCGAGCCGCTGATCGATGCGTTTGCGATCGATGTCGGTCGTGTCGATGTTGCCGCCGTACCAGTCGCGTTGATCCTCATGATCGGGATGCCTGGGATCGCCGATGGCATCGAGAAACGCGTAGAAGCCCGGAAGTCCGCCGACGTCCTCGGGCGGGCAGCGCCCGGCGCCGTCGACGAGGCGCGGACAGAGGAAGGCTGGATCGGCAGTCAGGGTCTTCTGGATCTTGATCGCATGCTCCCAGCTGTCTCCCATGTCGTAGACATAGGCGAAGCGCTTGACGCCGCGGGCTACCAGATCGGCGAGAACGACGCGGCCGGCGCTCACGGGACGCGGGCCGCCGAAGCCCATCGAACCCGTACCAGGGCCGACGATAAGCTCTCGTCCCACGTGGAACTCGTAGAGATGGGCCTCATGCCAACCCATCGCTGCCTGAACGATCGCGTGCAGGTCCTTGAGAGTGATCTCCGCCGGCACCTCGACGAGGCGCCAGATCTCGGGATCCGTGTGTTCCAGACTGATGCGGAGGCGGGCCGTTGACTCGGAGCGATAACGTACAGAATCTTTCGCACTTTCGGGAATGGTGGCTTCTTCTAGAGTGAAGGAGCAAACGATGAGCAGTGAGACTGCGATGGGCCAGGTGATCCAGATCGACGAGGC
>VGEH01000029.1 GCA_016869375.1 Alphaproteobacteria bacterium
CTGCAGCCCGATCGAGAGGACCGGGTTCAGCGAGGTCATCGGCTCCTGGAAGATCATCGAGATGTCGCGGCCGCGGATGGCGCGCATCTCCTCGTCGGAAAGCTTCAGAAGGTCGCGACCCTCGAAGAGGATTCGCCCGCCGACGACACGGCCGGCCGGCTGCGCGAGGAGGCGCATTACGGTCAGCGCCGTCACCGACTTGCCGCAGCCGGACTCGCCGACCACGGCGACGATCTCGCCCTTGTTGACGCGGTAGTTGACGCCCTCGACCGCGCGCACGACGCCGCGCGAGGTGACGAAGTGGACGTGCAGATCCTCGATCGACAGCAGAGGGGCCCCCGCCCCCGCGGCCTGCTCGCGGTCGATGGTCGCGCTTTCGATCGTTTCCTCTCCCTACCTGCCGTCTGATGCGGCTTGTCCTAAGCCTAGCTTGGGCGGGTGGTAGGGTCGAAGCGAAAACTGTGCCTAAATTCCTAGCATTGCGTTCAGTTTGCCACGACGGTCGAGGTCGTGGATGTCGTCGGAGCCGCCGACGCCGACGTTGTCTATGAAGATCTGGGGCACCGTGTAGCGGCCCTGGGCGCGTTCGACCATCTTGTCGCGGAGCGCGGAATCGCCGTCGACCACGTACTCCTTGTACTGAACCCCCTTGGAGTCGAGGAGCGCCTTGGCCCGGTGGCAATAGGGGCAGTAGGCGCTGACGTAGATCTCGACATTGGCCATGGCTGCTCGTAGCTCCTACTCGGCGCGCACAACCCGCGCCAGGGTGACGATGTCGACCTGGGCAGCGCCGGCGGCGAGGAGCGCCTTGGTCGAGGCCCGCACGGTGGCGCCGGTGGTCAGCACGTCGTCGACGATTAGAACGCGTTTGCCGGCGATCTGGTCCCGATGACATGTCCTCGCGCGGAACGCCCCGGCGACGTTCTTCTGGCGCTCCGAGCGACTGAGATGGCCCTGGCTCGGGGTGCGGCGCGTGCGCTTGAGGAGATCGGGTATGCAGATCCGGCCCGTGGCCGCGGCCAGTGCTTGGGCCAGAAGGGCGGCTTGGTTGTAGCGGCGTAGCGCCAGCCTGAGCCAATGCAGCGGCACCGGGGCGATGATGTCGGCATCGCGGGCGAGCTCGCCGCCGGCGCGGGCGAGCCAGCGTCCGAAGGCGGGCGCGCCGTGCAGTCGGTCGGCATGCTTGAAACCGAGGATCAGGCCGCGGCTGGCCTCGTCATAGGCGAAGACCGCCCGGGCGCGTTCCCAGGGCGGCGGATCGGCGATGCAGGCGGCGCACTCGGCCTCGGCGCCGACATCGTGAGGGAAGGGCAGGCCGCAACGCCGGCACATCGGCTCGCCCATGAAGGAAAGCCTGGACCAGCAGGCGGCGCAGACTGAGCCGGGCTGGTCGACGATCGCCTGGCAGGAAAGGCAGAGCGGCGGCAGGAGCGCGTCGAGGGCGGCTCGCCCGAGCCGCTTGCCGAAACCGAGGAGCGCCGTCGCCGTCATCACGGTGATGGTGGCGGCGGCTCGCGCGGACTGTCAACGCCGTGCCATAAGGAGCCGATGACCGGCACCGTCCCCGAGGGCGCCCGTGTATTCGACCGGGCTCGCGTCCGTCGCCAGCGTACGCGCGCCGCGGCGACCCTCGGCGGGGCCGACTTCCTGCTGCGTGAGGTCGGGGAGCGCCTGGCGGATCGGCTCGACGACATCAGGCGCCGCTTTCCGCTGGCGCTCGATCTCGGCTGCCATCGCGGGGAGCTCGGGCGCGTGCTCGCCGGACGCGGCGTCGATCGCCTGATCCAGGCCGACCTCGCGCCGGAGATGGCGAAGCGGGCCGGTGGCCCCGCGGTCGCCTGCGACGAGGAGCTGCTGCCCTTCGCCGAGGCCAGCCTCGATGCCGTTCTCTCCTGTTTCAGCCTGCACTGGGTCAACGACCTGCCGGGAGCGCTGGTGCAGATCCGGCGCGCGCTCAAGCCGGACGGGCTCTTTCTCGCGGCGATGCTCGGCGGCGACACACTGACCGAGTTGCGCCAGGCGTGGCTCGAGGCCGAAAGCGAGGTCGAAGGCGGGGTGAGCCCGCGCGTCTCTCCCTTCGTCGATCTCCGCGACGCCGCCGGCCTCTTGCAGCGCGCCGGCTTCGCGCTGCCGGTCGCCGATGCCGACCGGCTGACGGTGACATATACCGATGCGCTGACGCTGATGCGCGAGCTCAAGGCGATGGGCGAGGCGAACGCGCTGATCGAGCGCCGCCGCTCGCCGACGCGCCGTGACACGCTCGCTGCCGCCGCCGCGATCTACCAGAGCCGATTCGCCGAAGCCGGCGACCGCGTGCGCGCGACTTTCCAGGTTATTTACCTGATCGGCTGGGCGCCCTCGGCCGATCAGCCGAAGGCGCTTCGTCCGGGCAGCGCCGCGTCGCGCCTTGCGGCAGCGCTGGGAACGGCCGAGAAGTCCGCTGGCGAAAAGGCTCGGCGCTAGACCGCGAGCAGGCCCGGGAAAGGCCGCACGGCGCGGCTGTCCGGGAACGCCACCTTGCCGAGCGCGTCCTCGGGCAGGCCGAGATGGTCTCTGAGCAGAGCCTTGGCGACGGCGCGGAGATCGGTCGTCGGCGCGAGATCGCGGCCTTCGTAGAGCCGGTTCGCGGCGAGGCCGGGCCATTGGCCGAGAACGCGGCCGCCGGCGACGCGTCCGCCCAGGACAAAGGCGACGCCGGCGGTCCCGTGATCGGTGCCGAGCGTGCCGTTGACCTGCGCCGTCCGCCCGAACTCGCTCGCAGCCAGGACGACCGTGTCGTTCCAGGCGGGGCCAAGCGCGCCCCGAAGCGCTGCCATGCCGTCGGCGAAGGCGGCGAGGGGACCGGCGATGCGTTGGCGCTGCTGCGCATGGGTGTCGAAGCCGTTGAGCTCGAGCACGGCGATGCGCGGACCGACGGCGGAGGCAAGAAGCTTGCCCGCGGCTTCGGCGGCGGCCTTGAACGCGCCCGGTCCGCGCGCCGGCGTCGTCCCCATGGCCTGCTCGCCGATGACCTCGGTCGACATCGCATGCGCGCCGACGCCTTGCGCCAGCGCGGGACCGAGAACGCTGTCATCGCGATAGAGCCGCGCGAGCTTGGCGACGAAGTCGGCGGACGCATCGGGAAGGACCGGCGGCGACCAGGTCGCGACCGGCACCTCGCCTCGCAGGAGAAGCGGCACCGTGGCGCCGACGGCAAGGCCGAGGCGGCGGTTCGGCTCCGCCGGCTTGCCGAGCAGTGTGATCGAGCGGTTGAGCCAGCCGCCGTCCTTCGCGCGAGGATCGGTGGTGCCGTTCTCGAGGAGGTCCTGGCCGTCGAAATGCGAACGCTGGCGATAGGGCGTGGCAACGGCGTGGACGATCGCGAGCTGCTTCTCGCGCCATAGCATCTCGAGCGGGGCCAGCGCCGGATGCAGGCCGAAGCGGCCGTCGAGATCGAGAACGCCACCCTCCTGGCCGGGAGGGGCAAGCGCGATCTCGCCGCGCAGCGCGCGATAGTCGGGATCGGCATAGGGCACGACCGCGCCGATACCATCGAGGCCGCCGCGCAGGATGACGAAGACGAAGCGCCGGTCGGTCGGCGCTGCAGCGAGCGCAAGATTGGGGAGCGGTAGAGTGAAGGCGCTCAAGCCGAGCAACAGTTGGCGGCGGCTGGAAAGCATCGTCACCTCCGCTGGAATTCGGGCGAAGCAAGCATGAGCGCCAGCGCTTCGCTACGGCTGCCGGCGCGGCGGATCGCCGTGCCGGTCTCGTCGGAAAGCGCGTCGCCGAGCACGGATTCGGCCAGATCGCCTGGTTCCATCCGCGTCCGCACGCGGCCGGCGAAAGCGAGCGCGAACTCGACCCGGCGCATCATCGCCTCCGGCGTCGCCCAGGCCGACGCATCGTCCGGCCATCCCGCCGGCGAGGGCGCGACCAGCGGCGGCTGGCCCAGAACCGCCTGTGCGCGCAGGACTTGTCCGCCCTCCGCCTTCACGCCGGTGGCGCGAAGTGCGGCGATGACGAAGTCGGAGGGCGTGCGCACCTTGGTCAGCGGATCGCGCCAGGCGCGCTCCTCGGCAATCACGGCGCGATAGACCGACTTGAGATCGCCGCCGCTGTCGAGGAAGACGCGGGCGATGCGGTCGACCGACGCAGCCTGTGGCCGATCGGCGATGAAGTGACGCGCGAGCTTGGCCGCGATGTGTCGCGCGGTCGAAGGATGGCGCGCCAGCAGCTCGAGCGCGGCGCGGGCCTCGTGCTCGCCCGCGCTTTCGTAGGTGCGGCCGAGGAAGGTCTTCGCTCCCGGCTCATGGATCAGCTCGATGTAGTGAAACTCGCCGATGATGCCGCGTCGGGGATTGCCGATCGACCAGCCGGTCAGCATTTCGGCGAAGGCGCGCACATCGGTCTGGGTGTAGCCGCCATCGACGCCGAGCGTGTGCAGCTCGAGAACTTCGCGCGCCAGGTTCTCGTTGAGGCCGCGGCCGCGGCGCAGGCCAGCGCGGCTCTTGGGCCCGATCGACTCCGCCTGATCGAGGTAGAGCAGCATCGCCGGGTGACGGATGGCAGCGAGGAGAAGATCGACGAAGCGCCCGGTGACGTTCGGCCGGATCGCCTCTTCTTCGAAAGCGACGGCGATGCCGGCGACGGTCGGGCGCACGGCGGAGACGGTGAAGTGGTTCGTCCAGAAATGGACCAGCCGCTCGCGGAAGGGCTGGTCGGTCGCCGCGGCGCGCCGGGTGCGGGCGCCGACATCGGCGGTGAAGCCCTGGCGATATTCCTTGCGGTAGAGCTCGATCAGCGCCGCGTCGCCGCCGCTGCCCCGGGCGTCGAAGAACAGCTTGAGACGCTCGGCGCTGCGGCCGACGCCCTCGGTTGTCTCGGAGCCGCCATCGAGCTGCGCCAGCAGCCAGCCCTGCGGATCGCCCTTGATCCGGCCGAGATCGCCCGGCCGGGCGCCGAGCCCGAAGCGCGAGGCGGCGATGAATGCGTCGATCGACATCGGGGCGGATGGCCTCCCGGTCCTTCCGAGCATTATACGCTCGTACGGCAAAGCTCCTGTGTCGCCCTTTTGTTCCCGCCGGCCGTGCTAGGTCCGGGTTTCCTTGAGCCGCGACAGCGTGAGGATGGCGACCAGGCCACGAAGGACCGCCGAGAGCGCGAACATCGCCACGAGCTGACTGCCCCAGACATAGGTCTGGCCGAAGATCGTGATCTCGGTCGGCATGCGGGTGGTGAGCCAGGCAGCGAAGAAGGCGCCGGCCGACCAGAAGGAGAGGCTCAGCACCGTGTGGACGGCGGTCGCCAATGCCCGGCGCGCCGGCGGTACCGTGTCGTAGAGGAAAGTAGTGGCGGCCAGGGTGTATCCCGACCAGGCGACGCCGACGATCATCTGGGCGAAGAACAGCGCCCAGTAGTTGGTCGTGAAGACCCAGACGACCGGAACCAGCGGAATCAGCGCGCCGGAGACCACGATGACGACGCGGTTGCCGCTGACGTCGCGCACGCGCCCCCAGAATGGCATCAGGGCCGCCTGGGTGACGGCTGCGGCCAGCATGTTCCCCATGAACTCGAGATAGGTGAAGTGCAGCTCGCGCAGCATGTAGACGTGGAAGAAGGGGCCGGCGAACGAGACTGCCGCGAACATCAGTCCGATCGACAGCGAGTAGCGGAAGAAGTTCGATTGCCAGAGCCGGCGAAGCCCGCCTGGTTCCGAGGTCAGCTTCTCTCCGTCGAGCGAGAGCCCGGGATCGCTGACGCCGGAGAGCTGCCAGAGCGAATAGAGCCTGCCGACGTCGCCGACCGCGAAGATCACCGCGAAGCCGACGCGTGCCATATCATGGTGCTCGAACCAGTGCAGCACGCCGCCGGCTGCCGCCATCACGGTGAAGCCGATGACGCCGGCGAGACCCGTGCGGCGGCCGAAGTAGCGGCCGCGCACCTGCTCGGGCAGGTGATCGCCGATCAGGCTGATCCAGCTCGGCTGCATCAGATGGTTGCCGGCGTGGTAGATCGCCGCGCAGGCTATCAGGATCGGATAAGCCAGGTCAGGGAACAGCCAGGGTAGGACCAGCACTGTCGGCAGCATCGCGATCTGGATCGAGCAGCCGGCGACGATCAGCACCTTCCGCCTCACGCCGCGACGCGCGAGCCAGGCACCGGCGATCTGGATGAAGGAGCCGACCCAGCCGGGAAACGCCGCGACGATCGCGATCTGCGCCGCGGTCAGGCCGACCAGCACCGCATAGGCGTTCATGTAGTTGTCGACGACGCCGGTCAGCACCGCCTGGCCCATGCCGTCCTTGATGCCGCGCTTCAGGCTGCGGTCGGACTCGGGATTCTCGGACCATCTCGTCGCCATGGCGACGCCTAGAGGAAATCGCGCAGCATGGCGACGAGCGGCACGTCGGCGGGAGGCATCGGGTAGTCAGCGAGCCGCATCGGCTTGACCCAGGCGAGCGTCTGGCCTTCGCGCGGGCTGGGCGTTCCCTGCCAACGCCGGCAGAGATAGAGCGGCATCAGTAGATGGAAGCGCTCGTAGCGGTGCGAGGCGAAGGTGAAGGGCGCGAGGCAGCTTCCGGCCGTATCGATGCCGAGCTCTTCCCTGAGTTCACGTACCAGCGCCACTTCCGGCGTCTCGCCTTCCTGGACCTTGCCGCCCGGGAACTCCCAGAGCCCGGCCATCGACTTTCCTGGCGGCCGCTGGGCGATGAGCACGCGGCCGTCGGCATCGACCAGCGCAACGGCGGCGACGAGGATCGTCGGCAGCGGCGGCAGCGCCGGATCGACGCCGCATTCCGGCGCATCGAGCGCGTGAAGCTCAAGCGTTCGCGTCTCGCCGCGCCGCGGATAGGAGCGAGTCTCTTCGCCGCGGCGCACGAAACCGAGCCGCGCCAGCACGCCGCGAGAAGCGGCGTTGTGCGGTAGCACCGTGGCGACGACGCGCGACAGCCCGAGCTGCGTGAAGGCATGGGTGACGAGCGTTCGTACGGCCTCGGCGGCGAAGCCCTGGCGGCGATGGGGCGCACCGATCCAATAGGCGACCTCGCCGGCGCTGTCCGGCCGCCGGCCGAGCCGGATCGCTCCAACAAGCTGCGCATCCTGCCGGCAGATGATCAGATCCACGACACCGCTCTCATCGAAAGGTCGGCTGCTGCCGGCGATCCATTCCTCAGCATCCGCGATCGAGAACGGATCCGGCAGGAGCGGCATATGGCCGGGGATGTCGCTGCCGATGATGTAGGCGGCGATCGCCGACGCGTCGGACGGAACGGGACGGCGGAGGACCAGACGCTCGGAGACGAGCCTGAGATCAGCTCCGGTAGCTGCCATTGATGTCGATGTAGCGATGGGTCAGGTCGCCGGTCCAGACCGTGGCCTTGCCACGGCCGATGCCGACATCGACGCCGATACGGATATCGCGCCCGGCCATGTGCGCGGCGACGGGGCCCTCGTCATAGCTGTCGACGCGCGCGCCGTTCTTCGCCACGGCGACGCCGCCGATCGTGATCGAGAGCTTGTCGCGATCGGCTTTCTCGCCCGACTTGCCGACGGCCATGACGATGCGGCCCCAATTGGCGTCGCCGGCGGCGATCGCAGTCTTGACCAGCGGCGAGTTGGCGATCGCGAGCCCGATCCTGCGGGCCGAGCGCTCGGTCGCGGCGCCGGTGATGTCGAGAGTCACGAGGCGCTCGACGCCTTCGCCGTCCTTGACGACCAGGAGCGCGAGGTCGCGCATCACCGCCTCGAGCGCCCGGCGGAAGCTACCTAGCCGCGCGTCGCCGGCATCGGCGATCGGCGCGTGACCGGCCCTGCCCGTGGCGAACAGCAGGACCGTGTCCGAGGTCGAGGTGTCGGAATCGACCGTGATCGAGTTGAAGGTACGCGGCGTGTAGCGCGTGAGCAGCGTCTGCAGCGCCGGCGCCGCGACGGCGGCGTCGGTGAAGATGAAGCCCAGCATCGTCGCCATGTCCGGCTGGATCATGCCGGAGCCCTTGATGATCCCCTGGAGCCTGACCTCGACGCCGTCGATCCTGGCCGTGCGCGTCACCGCCTTGGGATAGGTGTCGGTCGTCATGATCGCGCGCGCCGCGGCTGCCCAATCGTCGTTGAGCTGGCCGCGCAGGGTCGGCAGCGCCGCCGTGAGGCGATCATCCGCCATCGGCTCGCCGATCACGCCAGTCGAGGCGACGTAGACCTCGTTGGTTGCACAGCCGAGGAGCTGTGCTGCCGCCTTGACCGTGCGCTCGACGCTGGCCTCGCCCGCCTTGCCGGTGAAGGCATTGGCATTGCCGGCATTGACCACGAGCGCGCGCGCCGAGCCCTTCGCCAGCGACTGCTTGCACCAGTCGACCGGCGCCGAGCGCGTCAGCGACTTGGTGAAGACGCCGGCGACCGCGGTGCCCGGCGCCATCTCGACGAGGAGGACGTCGGTGCGGTCCTTGTAGCGGATGCCGGCAGCGCCGGTGGCGAGACGGATTCCGGCGAGGGCGGGCAGGTTCGGCGGCGCCGCCGGCGCCAGCGGAGAGACGGGATGAGACATGGAACCTTGGGAGCGGCTTCTTGAACGGGAAGCCGCAGGGTTACTAAGTCCTGGGCGTTCCGTCCAGATTGAAGCGTTCGACCTTGGACTTGCCGCGGAGATCCTTGAGCATGTCCTGGATCACGTCGCGCGACAGGCCCTCGGAGAGCTCCTCACGGACCTCCTCGAAGGAGGGGGGGCCGGAGGTGCGCTTGTCCTCGACGCGGATCACGTGCCAGCCGAAGGAGGTCTTGACCGGGATCTCGGTGATCTCGCCCTTCTTCAGGGTGAAGGCGGCTTCCGAGAACTCAGGCACCATCTGGTCCTTGGTGAAGTAGCCGAGATCGCCGCCGCTGGACGCCGCCGGATCGATCGAGCGCTTCTTGGCGAGGTCGGCGAAGTCGCCGCCCTTCTTGAGATCGGCGATCACCGCCTTCGCCTCGGCTTCGGTCTTCAACAGAATGTGACGGGCGCTCACCTCTTCCTGGCCGGGCACGGAAGCGGCATAGGCCTTGTACTTCTCGCGCAGCGCAGCCTCGTTCACTTTGGCTTCGACTTGGCGCGTCAGGTAGGCCTCCTGCAGCGCCCGGTCGGTCGCCTCCCGAATCTTCTGCTTCACCGCCGGATCGTCCTCGAGCTTTGCGTTCCGCGCCGCTGTGCCGATCAGGCGCAGGTCGATCACGCGTTCCAGGAGCATCGGATAGAGCGTCTCGATCGGCATGCCCTGCGCCTGCGGCGGCAGGTTGCGCATGGTCGCCTGGAGCTCGGAGCGGAGAATGGGCTGTCCGTCGATGCGGGCGATTACCGGATCGCCGCCCGGAGCGGCCATGGTCGGCGGCGTCTGCGCATGGGCAGCGGACACGGTGAGCGCCGCGAGCGCGAGGCCCAGGAGAAGGCGGGGCATGCCGGATTCCTCGATCAGGCGCAGACCAAATCGTCCGCGCGCGTTGAGCCATCATGCCTTTCTAAACACCGTCGCGGCAAGGACCACGGCGGCGGCCACAACAATGTCGCCGAAATCGCTAGATTGCCACGTCGACCGGGCCCTGGACGGCAGGGGCGGCGTTCGTCGGCGAGGACAGAGGCGCGGCGACCGTGAAGGTGACGGCCGTCGCGCCGCGATCGGCATAGGCCGACGTCGCGCCCGGGCCTTCATAGGCGAAGGCGACCTTGCGCTGTCCGATCTCGGCTTCGGCGTCGCCAAGGCTGGCGCCGCTCTCTTCACGCCGTGCACCGGGAATCTCGACGTCGGCCGCGATCTCGGCCTTGCCGATCTCGATCTCCGGACGGCCGGAGCTGCGGCGGAAGCCGACATGGACGTCCTCGAGCTTGAGCGACAGGCGCCCGGCCTCGAACTGCGCCTGGGTCGCTCGGCGGTCGATGGTCAGACGCTCGCGCGCAGCGTCGGCGACGCGGCGGGCCATGTCCTCGGCCTGGGCCTGCGGCACGCCGACGCTCTTGAGGAACCCGGCTATGGCCTGAGCCGAGTTGCCCAGCGCGCGAGCGACCGGCTCCCAGCGCGCCATGCGCTGGGAAAGGCCGGAACCCGGCTCGGCTGGGGCTGCGGCGCCCGGCGCGATGGTGTCGACGGCGGCACGCGCGCGCTCCGCCTCACGCTCCTGCTGGAGACGCCGTTCAGGCAGATCCGTTGCACCCGACGGTACCGCGGCGACGATCAGGTCTTCGAAATGGCGGATACCGAAGGCGGCACCGCCGAAGTCGGTCCGTTGCGTGATCGGTAGCAGCATATTCTCCTCCTTCTGAGGCCGAATGCGCTTCAGCTTTTCCTGGTGTCGGTCCTGAACCTGCCTTTTGCAGGAAACGACCGCCCCAAATCCCCAATTAGGCTAAAATGCGCCCTGGCGCGGCAATACGCAACAGGCTACCGGGGCCGGCCGTCGTTGACAGTGCAGGGAGCACAACTTATCTGTCACCGGCCCGTTTCTTGGCAGTACGGGCCCTCCCACCCACCCGCGGCTCCCTGAGGTTTTGTAATGTTCGGCGCCCTCGTCCGCCGGTTGTTCGGCACCGTCAACGACCGGATCGTCAAGCGCATGCGCCCGACGGTCGGGGCCATCAATGCCCTCGAGCCGGAACTGGAAAAGCTCAGCGACGAAGATTTGCGGGCGCGGACCGAGTGGTTCCGCAAGCGTCTGGCGGAAGGCGAGAGCCTGGACGACCTGCTGGTCGAGGCCTTCGCCACGGTGCGCGAAGCCTCCAAGCGTACGCTCGGCCAGCGTCATTTCGACGTCCAGCTCATGGGCGGCATGGTCCTGCACCAAGGCAAGATCTCGGAGATGAGGACCGGCGAGGGCAAGACGCTTGTCTCTACCCTGCCGGCCTATCTTAACGCGCTCGCCGGCAAAGGCGTCCACGTGGTCACGGTCAACGACTATCTGGCGAAACGCGACTCCGAGTGGATGGGCCAGATCTTCAAGTTCCTCGGCCTTAGCGTCGGCGTCATCTATCACGGCCTCGACGACCTCGAGCGCCAGCAGGCTTATCGCTGCGACATCACCTACGGCACCAACTCGGAGATGGGCTTCGACTATCTCCGCGACAACATGAAGTTCCGCGCCGACGAGCTGGTGCAGCGCGACTTCTTCTTCGGCATCGTCGACGAGGTCGACTCGATCCTGATCGACGAAGCGCGTACGCCGCTGATCATTTCAGGGCGCGCCGAGGATTCGAGCGAGCTCTATCGCGCCGTCGACACGCTGATGCCGAAGCTGGTGAAGACCGACTACGACCTCGACGAGAAGCAGCGTTCGGTCTCGCTGACCGAGGAAGGCGTCGAGAAGATGGAGAACCTCCTCAAGGAGGCCGGCATCATCACCCAGGGCGACCTCTACGACGTGCACAACGTCAACGTCGTCCATCACGTCAACCAGGCTCTCCGCGCCCATACGCTCTACCACCGCGACAAGGACTACCTGATCAAGGATCGCAAGGTCGTTCTGGTCGACGAGTTCACCGGCCGCATGATGGAAGGGCGCCGCCTGTCCGAGGGGCTGCACCAGGCCATAGAGGCGAAGGAAAATCTGGAGATCCAGGCCGAGAACCAGACGCTCGCCTCGATCACCTATCAGAACTATTTCCGCATGTACCCGAAGCTCGCGGGCATGACCGGCACGGCGATGACCGAAGCTGGCGAATTCGGCGAGATCTACAAGCTCGAGGTCGTCGAGATCCCGACCAACCGCTCGATGATCCGCATCGACGCAGATGATGAGGTCTATCGCACGGCGCGCGAGAAATACGACGCGATCCTGGCCCTGATCGAGGAGTGCCAGAAACGCCAGCAGCCGATGCTGGTCGGCACGGTCTCGATCGAGAAGTCGGAGACACTGTCTGAGCTTCTGAAGAAGAAGAAGGTCCCGCATGCGGTGCTGAACGCCCGCTATCACGAGCAGGAAGCCTACATCATCGCCCAGGCAGGCCGCCCCGGCGCGGTCACCATCGCCACCAACATGGCCGGCCGTGGCACCGACATCCAGCTCGGCGGCAATCCCGACATGCGCGTCCGGCAGGAGCTCGAAGGGATCGAGGATCCGGCCGAGCGCGAGGCCAAGGAGAAGGAGATCCGCGCCGAGGTCGCCAGGCTCAAGGAGATCGCGATCGCCGCGGGCGGCCTCTACGTCGTCGGCACCGAGCGCCACGAGAGCCGGCGCATCGACAACCAGCTTCGCGGCCGCTCGGGCCGCCAGGGCGATCCGGGCGCCTCCAAGTTCTTCCTCTCGCTCGAGGACGATCTGATGCGGATCTTCGGCTCCGACCGCATCGACGGCATGCTGCAGAAGCTCGGCCTCAAGGAAGGCGAGGCGATCGTGCATGCCTGGATCAACAAGGCGCTGGAGAAGGCGCAGGAGAAGGTCGAGGCGCGCAACTTCGAGATCCGCAAGCAGCTGCTCCGCTACGACGACGTCATGAACGATCAGCGGAAGGTCATCTACGAGCAGCGCCGCGAGAACATGTTCGCTGACGACGTGACCGAGACCGTCGAGCTGATGCGAGAGCAGATCATCGCGGAGATGGTCTCGAAGCACATTCCTCCCGAGGCCTATGCCGAGCAGTGGAACGCTCCCGCTCTCAAGACCGACGTGGCTAGAGTCTTCAACCTCGACCTGCCGATCGAGGCATGGGCGGCGGAGGAGGGGATCGCCGACGAGGAGATCCGCGCGCGGATCTCCGACGCCGTCCAGCGCAAGATGGCGGAAAAAGCCGCGAACTATGGACCCGAGATCATGCGCTCGGTCGAGCGCAGCGTGCTGCTGCAGATTCTCGACCACAGCTGGAAGGAGCACCTTCTCACGCTGGACCATTTGCGCCAGGGCATCTCGCTCCGTGCCTATGCCCAACGCGATCCCCTCAACGAGTACAAGTCCGAGGCCTTCGCTCTCTTCGAGGAGATGCTGGCGAAGCTGCGCGAGTCGGTGACCCAGATGCTCGCGCATGCGGTGATCCGCGCCGAGACGCCGGAGGCCTACGAGCTTCCGAGCCGGGCGCTGCGGCGCCGGAGCGTCCTGGTCGGCGCCGATGGCGAGGTCATGGGGCAGGACGAGGAGCGGACGGTCGACCCGGCCGATCAATCGACCTGGGGCAAGGTCGCGCGCAACTCACCTTGCCCCTGCGGGTCGGGCAAGAAATACAAGCAGTGCCATGGGCGCCTCGCCTCCTAGGGCGAGGTCGGCGGACTACGCGATCGTCGAATCGCGATTGCGGTGGCGGTTGACCGCGAGGTCGAGCCGCGACAGCAGCACATTGACGTTGTCGAAGGAGAGCCGGCGACTCTGGCGCGCCAGCACCATCGAGCGGAAGCACGTGCAGATGTGCACGATCGCTGTGGTGCAGTAGCCGAGCAGCCAGTAGATCTGGTTGGCGCTCAGCAGGAATTCCCGGAACGGCTTCGGGTTGGCGCGGTCCAGGAACTCCGAATAGCAGCTCTCGTACTCGCGGAAGATGCTGCCGAGCTCGCGCACCATCTCCTTCATGCGGGTGGTGACCGAGTGCTTGTACATGCGCTGCTGCTCGGCATAGGCGCGGTTCTGCTGGAGGTCGGTGGGGACTGAAAGCTCCGAGCCCATCCATGAGAACACCAGCGCCAGCTTCTCGCGGTTACGCTGAAAGGCGTACTGGTAATAGGTGACTCCCTTCCAGGCGCCGAAGACGCTGGCGGCATCGCCGGTGGAGATGCCGAAGGCCGAGACGAACAGCGACGCCTCCGGCAGCGTCGGATCCCAGATCGCCTCGAGAAAGCCTTTCGACTTGTTGATCAGGTCCAGGCGCGAGCGCACGCCGAGCGCCGTGCCGACGATCGGCAGGATCTTGTCCTGGATCAGCTCGCGGATCTCACGCTCTTCCTTGGGCGTGGTCTCGAAGTACTTCGGGCTCACCTTGAAGCCGGCGAGGCCGAAGGACTCCTTCATCAAGAACGGATCGAGCGACGGCAGGTCGTCGATCATGTTGAGGATATCGACGTCGTTGGCGAATTGCGGGTTGTCCTCGACGTCGACGCCCAGCAGCTCTCGCAGCGCATGCGCATAGTTGGGCTGGCGCAGGTAGATCGCGTAGCCGCCGCGTGCCGGATCCTTGATGTCGTAGGGGACATAGAGGCCCGTCTCGATCGGTCGCGGCGCCTTCTTCGACTGTAGCTGGTCGAGGTCGGCGGTCGCTTCCCCCTTGCCTTCTCCAAAGCGAGGAAACTTGAAGATGAAGGCGCTGTTGAGGCCTTCGGTCAGGAACATCCGCTCGTCGTCGAGGACCTTCTTCCGGATCGTCGGCAGATTGATCGCGACGCCGGTGCCGCCGTTCAGAATCTGATCGAGCACCGGCGAAAGCGGCATCGTTCGGTTGGAAGTCATTCAAATGAACCTAGAAAGCCGCACATTTCTCTGCAACCTGACGGGGGAATGACAGGGACGCGCAGTCTCGTGAACGGGATTGCCGGCGTCAATCTTTATGCCGGTTTAGGCGGTCGAAGAGCGCAGCCGCCGCGATCGCGCCGGCCATGCCCAGGTAAAGTCCTAAAGCAGAGACGTTAAGAAATAGAAAACCAGCAATCAGCGGCCCGACCGCGGCGCCGATATCTCCCCAGGTCGCCAGGACCGAGAAGCTGCGCATCGAATCTTCGGGATGGCGGCGCGCGGCGACGGCGAGGATGAGGATCTGCAGGACCGCGCGCGCCGCCGACACGACGGCCATTCCCAGGATCAGCAGGACGGGCCAGCGATCGGCGGAGACCGCCACGAGCGCGAGACCGGCGATGAGCAGGACGAGGATCAGCGACATCAGTCGCTGCGCCCCGAACCGGTCGGCGAGCGAGCCGCCGACCGGCGACAGAGCCACCTGGACCAGCCCCTTGAGCGCGAGCACCAGGCCGGCTGACAGGACCGCGGATTCGACCGACACCAGATCCGAGAGAAGCAGCGCCAGGGTGATGGCGAAGATGCCGTCGACCGAGAGAGTAACCGCGAAGTAAAGAAGGTCGAGCCGCCCCGGCTTGGGGAACAGCGAGCGCGTCTGCCGCGCGGCCCGGGCCTGGATGCGTGGCAGGGCAAAGGCGAGCGGGACCGCGACCAGCGTCAGGCACCCGAGAAGCACGAAGATGCCTTGCGGTCCTGCGACGGGAACCAGGGCCGCGCCGGCTCCGAGGGCGATGGTCGGCCCCGATTGGCGAATGGCGCTGGCGAGACCCACGCTCTTCCCGACATCCTCCTTCACCGAGGCCGCATAGACGAGCGAAGTGAGGTTGAGGGCGGCAAAGGCGAGGCCCCAGCCGAGGCGCCCTGCCAGCAGCTGGGGGAAGCCCGAGCCGAGGCCGTAGGTGAGGGTCGTGGCGGCGGCGGCGGCGGCAGCGAGCAGGCTGAGGCGACGCGCGCCCAGACGTTCGCCGACGGCGACCACCGCGCCGTAGCCGAAGATGCGGACGATGCGGTTGGCCGAGAGCAGCACCCCGATGAGGCCGATATCGACGCCGAAATCCGCGGCATGCACGGGAAGCACGACGTAGAGCAGCGCATCGCCCATGAGTGCGAGCGCAAGGATCGTCGCCGAGAGCACGGTCTCGCGCACGATGGATCAGCCCGCCGCCTTCTTCTTCACTTGCTCGACCACCTCGATGATGCCTTCGAGGGCGCCGGCCGCGACTTGCCGTGCGACCTCGCCCCACGGACCGTCGAGAAGCCCGGTGGCGACGCTGTTCTCCTGGTCGACCTGGGCGAGTTCCGCACCGTCGGAGTCGAGGATCGACCAGACGATGGCGACGCGGTCCTGGCCGGCTCCGGTCCGGCGCACCTGGACTGCGCCCGCGACCACCAGGGAGTCCTCCTTGAGCTCGGGCAGGACGCGATACCCGGACCGCCTCAACGCGCGCTCCAGCGCCGCCTTCAGCGTCACGGCTCCATCACCCGGCGCGCCGTCGACGGCCCAGACGACCAGCGACGGCCCGGGACGCGTGACCGGCCGGTCGCCCTCGATCATCCCGGCAAGATCCGGTGCGGCGAGCTGGGCGACGGCGGCGATCGCTTCCGGCGTCCCCTGTGCCCAAGGCGCCCGCGGAACGATCCAGCTGCCGGTACGGCCGGCGATGATCGCGCCGCTCGCTTGCGCCAGTCGCCAGGAGATCTCGATCTCGTCGCGCGTGCCGTCTCGCGGCGCCGCTTCGGCACGGCCGGCGAGCCGGAGCGCCTCGCTTGCGCCTGCCCGCGTGGTCGCGGGGACCTCGAGCTTGCGAAGCTCGACCGCGAGCGCCTCGGCGAAGGCGGCAGGGTTGGGCACGCCTTCGATCGGCAGCACGACGACGCCGCCCCGGTTCGCCAGCCTCAGGAGATCGTTCGTCTCCTTACCCTGATCCTCGAAGGGACGCGTCAACGGCTGGCAGGCCGAGACCGCCAGCGCGAGCACGAGGAGGATCCTAGAGAACACAGCTCACCAGAAGACCGAGGAGGAGGAAGCCGAGAAAGATGATGAGATGCGGCACCGACATCGATTCCGAGACAATGGCATAGCGGCTTGGGGCATAGCTGTTTGGCGCGAAAGCGGCGACAGGGCAAGCCCGGGCTGCTACGGACCGCTTCGCCGCCGGGTGAGGGTGAGCGCTGTCGCGTTCACCAGCATCGCGGTCAGTGTCGCCAGCCCATAGGCGAGGACGAGGTCGAGGCGCGGCAGCGCCAGCGCCACGACCAGGAAGAAGCTGACGAAGGCGAAGCTGCCGACGATGACGCCGCGCAAAAGCTCCGCTGCAGCTTCACCGCCGTCATGGCGATGGGTGAAGACCGCCAGCACCGAGGCGAAGACCGGCACCGGCGAGATGAAGCCGGAGAGATTGGGCCCGAGGAACTCGGCGAACTCGGTCAGGCCGACGACGAGCCCGACTGCGACGGCCATCCGTGCCGGGATGTCCCACCAGGGCGGGTCGCCGCCGGGCGTCGCGTCCGGAGCGCGCGGGATTGCCGCGAGCGACAGGATGATGGTCGCCAACAGCAGGAGGAGCGTCGCCGGCAGGGACGGATCGAGGCCGAGGAGCGCCGCGGTCGCGATCAGCATCGTGGCGATGCTTCCGCCGAGCGAAAGCGCAGGCCCGTGGCGCGGCGCGAGGCGCGCATAGGCGAAGCAGAAGACGATCATCGCGACGACGCCGACGAGCGTGCCCTCGGCGGCGGCCGCGGCGAAGCCCGGGTTCTGCTCGACGGCCAGGAAGATCGACACCGGACCTGAGGTCAGCGGAAACCCGGCGATCCAGCCGGCGACGAGCACGCCCCAGCGACGCGCCGCGAGGCTCGCGATCAGGATCAGCGTTGGCGAGAGGGCAAGCTTGAGGAGCAGCATGCGCCGAGGGACTTAGCAGACCCCGCGGCGCCGCGCGCCTAGAACTCGAAGCGGGGCGAGGAGGCGGAGAGGATCGAGGTCCTGGGCGCCTGCGGCCATGCGGCCTTGACCTCGGCGGCGACCGCCTCGACGAGGAGGGGCATGTCTGCGCCCGCCGCGTCGTGCACCGCTTCTGCGACGATGAGAGCAGAGATCGTCTCGTTGCGGATCGCCGAGGTGGCGCTCTGGCGGTTCGTCCAACGGCGGGCATGCGCGCGGCCCTCGGCATCGGCGAAGATCACCTCATTGGGTTCCGGATGCTCCTCCTCGCCGGAGAAGGCGAGGTAGGTCTCGGTGCCGTCGGCGTAGCGGACCTCGAGGTTGCCGGCGATCCTCCCGGTATCGAAGACGGCGATCGGCGTGGCGAAGGCGAGCGAGATCGCGTTGCAGAGATCGATCAGCGGGTGGATGCGCGGCAGCGTGCCTTCCTTCCGAAAGCGCCGGAGCAGCGCTTCCGAGGCGCAGCGATACTGCGTCGGCTTCAGCCCCATGCGCGAGAAGACCCGCCGCTAGGCCTGGATCTCAGGCAGCTCGCTCTCGGGGACGGTGGCGACCCGCGATGCGGCGATGGCGCTGAAACGCGATATTGCCTCGTCGACCGAGGCGCTCGGCGAGATGCCCTCGACGAAGAGGGCTCCGGGCACGAGCGCGGGGAAGTCTTTCCAGATCGTGGCGGCGTGGCTGAACTGCATGGCGCTAGCATGCGCCAGGCGCCCGCGCCGGTCTTGAACGGAATTGCAGCTGGGTCTCAGGCCATCGCGTTGGCATAGGCACGCGGCGAAACGCCGTATTTCCGCACGAAGACGCGGGTCATGTGGCTCTGGTCGGCGAAGCCGCTGGCTGCGGCTGCGGTGGCCAGCGGCGTACCGCCGGCGATCATCTGCCGCGCCCGATCGATGCGCCGCTGGACGATGTACGCATGCGGCGTGAGCCCGGTCGTTCGCACGAATCCGCGCAGCACCTGGAAGCGGCTGAGGCCGCTTGCCGCGGCGAGATCCGAAAGCGTGACAGGAGCCGTGGGATCGTCATCGATCGCGCTTCGCGCCCGCCCGATGGCATCCGGTATCACGCGATCGGTCTTCACATGCATCGTGGCCGCGAAGACCGCGAGCAGCTTCTCCTCCCAGCGGACCGCGCTGTCGACCGCGGCGTCCGACGTCGCTACCGCGAAGAGTCGTGCGACCTCCGCACCCAGGCGAGCGTTCCGCATCGCAGGGCTCGTGAACTCCGCAGACTGCGCCTTGTCTTCGCTCAGGTCGCCGATGGCATCGGCGACCAGCGCCGGATCGACATAGAGGATGCGCCAGGAGCGGCCAGCGTCTCCGATCGGGGCGCCGTCATGCACCTCGCCCGGATTGACCGTGATCGTGTCGCCGGCGACCGCTTCGACCGTGCTGCGCCCGCTCAGCGAACGATGCGCGCCGCGATGGATGACGTCGATGCCGAACTGCTCATGCGTATGGCGCGCGAAGCTGTGGCTGGAATCGGCGTCGACCGCCTGGACGCCGGCGATCCGGCTCCGCAGCATCCGGAACCTTCCCTTCACGACCGGCCCCAACTTTTGAAGCTCACGTGCATCGAATGCAGCCACCTAGGGTTCGGACCATAGGAAACGCGATGCCTATGGTGGACCGCCATCCGCCTGTTGGCGCGGTAGTCAGGTGCCATGCTAAAAAGCGCCAATGCCGGCAGCAACAGCGGCCAATCCTCCCAGCAGCATCCTCGTCTATGTCGGCCTCGACCTCATGGGCGATGCGCTGATGAAGATGCCGTTCGTGCGGGCCTTGCGTGAGACCTATCCGCGGGCGCGCATCACCTGGCTGGCCGGCAAGGGCAAGACGGTGTTCGGCGGATCCCTCGCTCCCTTCGTCGAAGGGCTGATCGACGAGGTGATCGAGGATGCCGGCATCGGCAGCCGGTGGACGGAGCTCCTGCGCCGGCCGCTGGCCGGCCGGCACTTCGATCTCGTCATCGATACCCAGCGCCGGGTGCCGACGACGCTGATCCTGCGCCGCCTGCGCTGCGACGTGTTCGTTTCCGGCGCGGCGAACTTCGCCTTTTCGAGCGTGCGTCCGCCGCCCGGCTACAAGAAGCCGACCACCATGATCCGCCAGATACTCGACCTGATCGAGGTAGCAAGCGGCGCCAGGGTCGAGGAGCGCATCGCCCCGTTGTACGCGCGCGAACCGTATGTTCAGGCCGTAGCGCTGCTGCCTGACGGCGCCGTCTATGTCGGTCTCGTGCCGGGAGCCGGCGGGCGGCACAAATGCTGGCCGCGCGAGCGCTTCGTCGAGATCGGCAAGCGCCAGGTGCAGGCTGGCCGCGTCCCGGTCGTCATACTGGGGCCCGATGAAGAGGCCTGGTACGAAGAACTGCGCGCCGCCCTGCCCGAAGCGCGCTTTCCGTTGCAGGAAGAGTCGGCGCGTGGCGCCGGACCCTCGCTCACCGTCGCGCTCGGCGCGCGCATGGCGGCGGCCGTGTCCAACGACAGCGGTGGCGGTCACCTGATGGCGGCAGGCGGCGTCCCGCTGGTCTCGCTCTGGGGGCCGACGGTGATGGAGAAAGCGCCGCCGCAGACGCAGAAGCTGATCACGGTGCTGGCGCGCGACTTCGGCAGCACGGCGATGGAAGCGATCCCGGTCGATGCGGTTCACGCGGCCGTCGAGGCGTTGCTGAAGAAGGCCTAGCCGGCGGCCGGGTGACCGCCGCTCACAGCAGCCCCTGGCTCTTGAAGCTCGTGTGACCGGCGCGGCCGATGATCAGATGGTCGTGGACCTGTACGCCGAGCGCCTGCGCCGCCTTCTGCACTTCCTTTGTGATCTCGATATCGGCGCGGCTCGGTGTCGGACCGCCGGAGGGATGGTTGTGCACGAGGATCAGCGCGCTGGCGCCATGCTCGAGCGCGCGCTTGAGGATCTCGCGCGAATAGACCGGCGTGTGGTCGACGGTGCCGGTCTGCTGCACTTCGTCGGCGATCAGCCGGTTCTTGCGGTCGAGGAAGAGCACGCGGAACTGCTCGATCTGGCCGCGCGCCATGCTCGCCCGGCAGTAGTCGAGCAGCGCGTTCCAGGAGCCGATCAGCGGCTTTTCGGAGACCTCGGCCTTGGCCAGCCTGACGGCGGCCGCCTCGATCACCTTGAGCGCGGCGACGGTCGTCTCCTTCACGCCCTTGATCCGCATCAGCGTGTCGGGCGGTGCGGAGATGGCGCCGGCGAAGCTGCCGAACTCGCGGATCAGCTGCTTGGCCAGCGGCTTCACGTCGGTACGCGGGATCGCCATCATCAGCACGAGCTCAAGCAGCTCGTAGTCGGGCATCTTCTCGCCGCCGACGCTGAGGAAGCGGTCGCGCAGGCGCTGGCGGTGGCCTAGGTGGTCGGGTGCCGGCCCGGGTCGATCCGGATCAGGCGGCTCGGTCATAGGGCGGTTGGTCGAGGCCCTCGGGCGAGGTGGTGAATATCTCGACGCCCGTCGCGGTGACGCCGACCGAGTGCTCGAACTGCGCCGACAGGCTCTTGTCGCGAGTGACTGCGGTCCAGCCGTCGGCCAGCACCTTCACCTCGTAGCGCCCGGCATTGATCATCGGCTCGATGGTGAAGAACATGCCTTCCTTCAGCACCATGCCGTCGCCGGCGCGGCCGTAATGCAGCACGCTCGGCGGCTCGTGGAAGATCCGCCCGAGGCCGTGGCCGCAGAAATCGCGGACCACCGAGAAGCGGTTGGCCTCGGCATATTCCTGGATCGCGTACCCGATGTCGCCCAGTGTCGCGCCCGGCTTCACCTGGGCGATGCCGCGCATCATCGACTCGTAGGTGACCTCGATCAGCTTGCGCGCCTTCACGCCGACCTGGCCGACGGTGAACATGCGCGAGGTATCGCCATGCCAGCCGTCGAGGATGGTGGTCACGTCGATGTTGAGCGTGTCGCCGTCGACCAGGACCTTCTTGTCGTCGGGAATGCCGTGGCAGACGACATGGTTGACCGAGGTGCAGATCGACTTGGGGAAGCCCTTGTAGCCCAGCGGCGCCGGGAGGGCGCCATGGTCGCGGATATAGGTGTCGCAGAGCCGGTCGAGCTCGCCGGTCGAGACGCCCGGGCGGACATGGGAGACGATGAAATCGAGCGTCTGCGCCGCCAGCCGGCCAGCCTTGCGCATGCCCTCGAAGTCTTCCGGTCCGTGGATGCGGGCGGTCTCCTCGTCCCGTCGCCGGGAGGCATTGGTCTGTGTCTGGTACATCCGTCTATTCCATCGATCGCCGCGGCGCTCCGCCGGCCGGCGCTGTCCGTGCCTGAGTTGGCGGCGATTATAGCACAGGGGTCAAGACCTTGACGTGGGGAGGTCGGCGGCAAGGGACAAGGGTCGCGGGTTGCAGTCGCCGGCCCGGAGGCCGCTCGGCTAAGATGCGGGTCTTCCTAGACGCTTAAGGCCTATGACCGACCAGCCCCTGACCGCCGCCGTCATCATCATCGGCAACGAGATCCTCTCGGGCCGCGTCCAGGACGCGAACCTCGCCTATATCGCGACGGGCCTGGGCGAGATCGGCGTCAAGCTGGTGGAAGCCCGCGCCATCCGCGACGACGAGGCGGCGATCATCGCCACCGTCAACGAGCTTCGCGCCCGCCACACCTATGTTTTCACGACCGGCGGCATCGGCCCGACCCATGACGACATCACCTCCGAGGTCGTCGGAAAGGCCTTCGGCCGCAAGCTGATCCTCCACCCCGAGGCGGTCCGCGTTCTGACCGCGCATTACCCGCCGGGGGCGCTCAACGAGGCGCGGTTGCGGATGGCGCATGTGCCGGAGGGAGCCACGCTGGTCGACAACCCAGTCAGCCGCGCACCCGGCTTCCAGCTTGAGAACGTCTTCGTGCTCGCCGGTGTGCCGTTGGTGATGCGGGCGATGTTCGACGGCATCAAGGGCAAGCTCCGCCACGGGCCGCCGGTCCTGAGCCGCGCGGTCATCTGCAGCCTCGGCGAAGGCACGCTGGCGAAGGATCTCGGCGAGATCCAGGCGCGCTTCCCCGACATCGAGATCGGCAGCTATCCCTATTTCCGCGCCGGCGGCTTCGGCGTCAGCCTGGTCTCGCGCGGCACCGATCCGGCCCGGCTCGCGGCGGTCACCGAGGCGCTGAAGGCGATGATTCGCGGCCTCGGCGGTGATCCACGCGAGGAGCAGGCTGCGTAAGAGAACCGAAGCTTCGTCAAGAGGGGCAGGAGGAACCGATGACCCTGATCACCCAGCCGCGGCTGACTCGGCGCGCTACGCTGTCGGCGGCGGCCGTAGCCAAGCTCGCCGGCTGCGCTTCGCGCGAGACTGCCAGCGCGCCGCCGCGGCAGAGCGATGTCGATCTCCTCAACGTCGCGCTCGGCCTCGAATACGAGGCGATCGCGGTATACCAGCTTGGCGCGGATTCCAAGCTGCTGCAGCCGGCCGTGGCCCAGGTGGCGCTCGCTTTCCAGGCGGATCACCGCGAGCACGCGAAGCTGCTCGACGCCACGATCCGCGGTCTCGGCGGTCGTCCGGTCGAGGCGAAGGACGTGAAGGAATACGCTTTCCGCACCGATCGCCTGACCGACCAGGCCGCCGTGCTTACCTTCGCCGCCGAGCTCGAGAAGGGGGCGGCCAGCGCCTATCTCTCGACCGTGCCCGTGTTCCAGAATCGTGAGCTTGCCAAGGCCGCGGCCTCGATCCTCGGCGCCGAGACCCAGCACTGGTCCGTGCTCCGCGCCGCGCTCGGCCAGCCGCCGATCCCCGGCCCGTTCATCTCCTGAGACGCTAGAGCGCTTTCCTGAGCGTCAGGTTGTAGCGGAGCCTGCCGGTCGCCGGGTGCTCGCCCTCGGCGAGCTCGGCAACGCCATGGAAGTTCAGGCGCGACGGCCCGCCCCAGACGACGACATCGCCATGCACGAGCGGCACGCGCTGCGGCCGGTCGCGGCGCTCGAGCCCGCCGAAGAGGAAGGTCGCGGGAAGGCCGAGCGAGACCGAGACGATCGGCTGGGCGAAGTCGCGCTCGTTGCGATCCTGATGGAGCGTCAGCCGTGTGCCGGGCTCGTAGCGGTTGACGAGGCAGGCATCCGGCCGAAAGCCGGCGAAGCCCGAGGAGGCTGCCGCTGCCGCAGCAAGCCCCAGGAATGCGGCCGGGATCGGCGGCCACGGCTTGCCGCTCTCGGGATCGGTCGGCTGGTAGCGATAGCCTTTGCGGTCGGTGACCCAACCGGCCTCGCCGCAATTGGTCATCGCGACCGACATGCGGAAGCCGCCGGGCGTGATCATGTGTCGGAAGGGCGCCTCGGCGGCGACGCGCGTGATGGCCGCGATCAAGGCGGCCGCCTCGCGGAGGGCAAAACCCCTCAGCACGGCCAGTCCTTCGATCGCTGGCGAGCGTGCTGGCGGCACGATGCCGTCAAGAGTGTCGCCTTGGGCCGCCGCAGGCGTTCTCGTCGTGCACCGCCTCATCATCACACGGCTCAACGCTGGTTTGCGGCCCCGCGGCCCGACTCCGCCTCGGCGACACGTTGCCGAAGCGCGACTAGCTCGCTTGACATCGGCCCCACGGTATTGATCAGGGCGAGCAGTTCGGCGCTGAGGTCCCAGAGCACGGACATCTGCGTTTCGCCGATGCTCCAGGCATCGAGCCAGTGGCGCACCGGCGCCGAGGCTGGGCTGTCGTCGCGTGGCAACAGGATGGCGCTGCCCGCTCTCAAGGGGATCATCCGGCAGGCGAGGTCGAGCGAAGTCTCGCGCAGGAAATCCTCGACCGCCGTCCTGACGCCGTTTCTCGGGCCGCCCTCGTGCTCAGCCTGGATCAGCCCCCCGAAAGGCCCGCCCTCGACGAGGGCCGAGCTCCCGGGAATCGCGCCGCCGCGCCCGGATGGATGGCGATGCTCCGCGGGGATCGTCTCCGGCGCGAAATAGGCGTCACGACGCCCGTGTGGCCACCCGACGTCGTCCACGGCGATCAGCGGGACGACGCCATGCTTGAGCGCCATCCGCTCCACGGCGCGCAGCTCCTCGATCACCGTGTACCAGTTGTGGTCGCCATCGATGAAGATCGCGTCATAGGGTCCGATCTCGTCCAGGAGCGGCAGGCTGCGCGCGCGATGGAAGGTCAATCGGCCCGGGTTCTCGCGCAAGAGCGTCGCGAAGATCTCGGCCTGATGACGCGCTCCGTCCTGGTCCGGAGAAAGCGGGTCGATGACGTGCATCTTCCCATCGTATTTGCGACAGAACTCCAGGAGACGCCGCGACCCGACGCCATGCTCCGCGCCGACCTCGACGATCGTGGTGGGCTTCAGGATATCGATCAGCGGGCCGACAACCGTGTCCCAGGCAAAACTCATGACGCGGGGCCTCTCGATGGCGACGCCAGGTGACACGGAAGGAGGCGAAAGCTAGCTTCGCCGCCGGCGCCCGCTTGGCGGAACGGTAGACGCAACGGACTTAAAATCCGTAGGCCGAAAGGCCGTCCCGGTTCAAGTCCGGGAGCGGGCACCAGACTGAAGATACATGAAGCGTGAGATGACCGAGACCTACGTTCCCGTCGTCATGGTGCGCCGTGATCTTCAGGAACTGCCGATCCGGTCGCTGCCGGCGCGCTATTCGCTGCGATGGTACACACCGGGCGACGCGACGCATTGGGTCGACATTCAGTCGCGCGCGGATGCGCTGAACCGGATCTCGGCGGTACTCTTCGACGCCCAGTTCGCGGAGCGCGGGGAGCTACCGAAGCGCCAGGCTTTCATTCTGGACGAAAGCGGACGGCCTGCGGGGTCGGCGACCGCATGGTTCGGCGACTGCCGAGGAACGAAGATGGGGCGCGTCCACTGGGTCGCCGTTCTGCCGGAGCATCAAGGCCGCGGGCTGGGAAGCGCGCTGATGTCGGTCGTCTGCTCGCGGCTGCGCGATCTCGGTCACGCGGCGGCCTATCTCACGACTGACGAACGTCGGACGATGGCCCTAGGACTCTATGTTCGCTTCGGGTTCGTGCGCGTGTAGGCGTCCGAGGCCCCGGCATTGCCGAGGCCTCGGATCGTCGACACTTCGCTAGGTGCGGCGGTGAGGGAGGCCGCCGCGGCCGCGGCGGGTCATCAGCTCGTCTGCCGCCTTCTTCTGCTCGTCGGAGAGCTGGGAGTACAGCGTCTTGAACGCGTCGAGAGACCGCTGGGTCTGGGAAGCGGCCAGCTTCGTCGCCTCGGCGCGCCGCTCCATCTGCTCGATCGCCGTTGGCGGCTTGCGGTCGGTATCGGCGGCACGGGCATCGCGCCGCTTCTTCATCACCGCGTCCATCTCGTCGGCGTTCTGGCGCAGCACGCGGGTATAGGCGTCGAAGGCGGGCTGCTGTTGCGGGGTGATCTTGAGCTCAGCCTTCAGGAAGGCGACGCGGCCGTCCATGTGACGGTTGAGGCTGCGCTCCGGGCCGGGGCGCGGCGCCGGCTGGGCAAAGGCCGCGGGAACCACGGTGCCGACGACGCCGAGTGCCAGGACCGCGGCGATAAGGGGATTGCGACGAATGCTCATGGACCTCGTCCTTCACGGGTTGAGACTGGAGACCGCCATCCGCCTCTGAGCGGCGCGATCTTGGCAGTGACACGCGAAGGACAGGGAACTCCTGCGCCCAAACGAACGCGTCGCCCGGAGGCGGCGCGGCAGAGACGAGGGAAGGCTAGTGGGGACGGCGGATCCGGTCCGGATCGGCCGGCGCTCCATGGACGTCATGGAGCATCAGCGGATCTTCGCGATAGTCGAGCTCATCGCGCTTCATGCCGATATCGGCGAGCGCGTGGTCGTCGAGCGAGAGCAGCTCAGTGCGGGTCCTCTCTTCCCGACGCTTCTCGAAGAAGCGAGTGATGGCCGACCCGATCGAACGCATCAGCGAATGCGCCATGGCGCGCTCCTCTTCCGTTTCCGACGATGTGGGGGCGGAGGCAGGAAGAGTCAGGCGACGGAACACGACTAAGTTGTGATGCCCCGGTGATCGGGGCGGTGCGGAAATTGTGTCATCCGCGCTGCCTCCGGGCGAAGACGAGGAACCGGCATGCGGCGCCCTTGGCACGCGCCTTCTCCTCGTAGCGGGTCGGCGGCCAACCTTCCGGCCGGACGCTCGTTTCCGCCTCGTCGATGCGCACCGGCCGGAAGGCCGGGTGAGCACCTGCAGTCTCCAGCATGTGCTGTACGTAATCCGCATCGTCGGAGGCGAGGCGAAGCTCGGCGCCGTCGCGCATCGCCTCGGCGAGCCAGTCGAGCGTCTCGGTCGAGACGATGCGCCGCTTCTTGTGCCGCGCCTTCGGCCATGGATCGGGGAAGAAGATGAAGCAGCGTCCGATCGAGCGCGGCGCGAGCCGCGCCATCAGCAGCCGCGCGTCGTCCGGATGGATGCGGATGTTCGTCAGCTTCTTCTCTTCGATCGTTCTCAGCAGCGAGGCGAGCCCGTTCAGGAAAGGCTCGCAGCCGACGAAGCCGACATCCGGGTGATGCTCCGCCTGCCAGGCGAGGTGCTCGCCGCCGCCGAAGCCGATCTCGAGCCAGATCTCTGCGGGCGGCACGGGGAACAACGTGCGGGGGTCGAGCATGCCCCCCTCCGGGAGCGGAACCCGGAGGCGGGGCAGCAGATGCTCTAGCAGCTCCTTGCGGCGCTGGGTCAGCGGCCGGGCGAGGCGCCGGCCGTGAAAGCGTCTCAGCTCAGGCGCCAAAGGCCTTCTTGAGCTTGTTCACCAGATCCACCTTCTCCCACGAGAAGCCGCCGTCCTTCTCGGGCTTGCGCCCGAAATGGCCATAGGCCGCGGTGCGATGGTAGATCGGCTTGTTGAGGCCCAGATACTCGCGGATCGCGCGCGGCGACAGCCCGACGAGCTCCTGCAGGATCTTCGAGAGCTTGTTCTCGTCGACCTGTCCGGTGCCGTGCGTGTTCACGTACACCGAGATCGGGTGCGAGACGCCGATCGCGTAGGAGAGCTGGATCGTGCACTTGGGCGCGATGCCGGCCGCGACGACGTTTTTCGCGAGGTATCGGGCGGCATAGGCGGCCGAGCGGTCGACCTTGGTCGGATCCTTGCCCGAGAAGGCGCCGCCACCATGCGGGGCCGCGCCGCCGTAGGTGTCGACGATGATCTTGCGGCCGGTGAGGCCGGCATCGCCGTCCGGGCCGCCGATGACGAAGCGGCCGGTCGGGTTGACGTAGAAATGCTCTTCCGGCGGCATCCATCCCGCCGGCAGCACGCTCTGCACATAGGGCCGCACGATCTCGCGGACCTCGTCGACCTCGACCTTTTCCGAATGCTGCGTCGAGACGACGACCGCGGTGCAGCCGACCGGCTTGCCGTTGACGTAGCGGAGCGAGACCTGGCTCTTCGCATCTGGTCCGAGCATCGGCGCCTTGCCCTTGTGGCGGGCTTCCGACATCGCGCGCAGGATGTTGTGCGAATACTGGATCGGCGCCGGCATCAGCTCCGGCGTCTCGTCGCAGGCGTAGCCGAACATGATGCCCTGGTCGCCGGCGCCTTCGTCCTTGTTGCCTTTGGCATCGACGCCCTGGGCAATGTCGGCGGACTGGCCATGCAGATGGACGGCGACCTTCGCCTTCTTCCAGTGGAAGCCCTTCTGCTCGTAGCCGATGTCCTTCACCACCTTGCGGGCGATCGCCTCGATCTTGGGGGCATTCACCTTGCCCGACTTGTCGACAAGCGAGCGCGGGCCGCGCACTTCGCCAGCGATGACGATGCGGTTGGTGGTGACCAGCGTCTCGCAGCCGAGGCGGGAATACGGATCGGCGGAAAGAAACGCATCGACGATCGCGTCGGAAATGCGGTCGCAGACCTTGTCGGGGTGGCCTTCGGCCACAGATTCGCTGGTGAAGACGTAGTCGGCCTGAGCCACGGGCGTCCCCTCTTTTCGCCTGGAAAACATGGAAATGGCGACGCACCCCGTCGCCTGAACGGCGGCGTGTGTTTGCTTCGTTTGCCCTTACGGGTCAAGGGAAAACGGGGTTTTCCCCCTACTCGACGCGGGCGAGCGCCTTGGTCAGTTCGAACACGCGCCGACGGACGTCGGGTTCGCTGATCTCCCAATAGGCATCGACCAGGCCGCGCGTCTCGCGCCGGGCCATCGGATCGGCCTCGTACTCGCTCGCCGTCTCCGCCGCGCCGCCTGCAGGAGGCTGGGCCGCCTCGCCCGGCATGTCGTCGAAGAAGAACGACACCGGCACGTCGAGCACGCGGCTCAGATCGAAGAGCCGGCTCGCGCCGATGCGGTTGGCGCCCCGCTCGTACTTCTGCACCTGCTGGAAGTTGAGGCCCAGCGCCTGGGCGAGGCGCTCCTGGCTCCAGCCGAGAAGCGTCCGCCGGAGACGCACGCGCTGACCGACATGGACGTCGATCGGATGCCCCTTGCCGTCGCTGCCCGCTCGCGGCGGACGCCCGCGCGGTCGGCCGGTGCGTGCCATCTCGTGTCCCCTTTTTCCTGACGTTGACGATACGAAAGAGGAGTAGGCGCGATTCGCCGTGAGGGTCAATTGCCGAGCGACTTTCGCGGTCGATCTAAACGGAAGACCAGAATGACAATAATCAACGCGATCAATGCTGCAGGCGCATCCCGCCACCGCGCATAGACGGTCGGGGGAAGCGCTGTCGGCAACGCCGCATCGAGCACGCCGATCTCGTCGAGCCCAAGGCGCTTGGTCACGCGTCCATAGGCGTCGATGACGCCCGAGATCCCGTTCTGTGCCGAGCGCACGAGCGGCAGTCCTTCTTCGACGGCCCGCATGCGGGTGCTGGCGAAATGCTGATAGGGGCCGGCGGAGTGCCCATACCACGCATCGTTGGTGAGATTCAGCAGCCATTGCGGCCGATCGTCGCGGTCGATCACCGCGCCGGGGAAAATGACCTCGTAGCAGATGAGCGCGCTCGCCGCCGGTGCGCCTGGCAGCATGAGATTCTGGCGGCCTGGTCCGGGAACCATGCCGATGCCGAGCGCCGGGAACCAGCCGAAGAGCCAGGGGAGCGGCGTGTACTCACCGAACGGCACCAGATGCGCCTTGTCATAGGCGGCGGCGATACGGCCGTCGCCGTCGACGGCGACGAGCCCGTTGGTGATCTCGGGCGGATCGCCCGGACGGCGAAGCCTGATCGTGCCGGTGACGATGGCGCCGCCGGGAGGCGCGGCGCTGGCCATCGCCTTCAGCACCTCCGGCTCGGCCTCAACCAGGAAGGGGACGGCGGTCTCGGGCCAGATTACCAGCGTCGGCTCCACCGACGACTCGCTCCGGGTCAGGGTCAGGTGCTTCACCAGCGTCGCGACGCGTTGGTCAGTCTCCCATTTGAGCCGCTGCGGGACGCTCGCCTGCACGAGGCGAAGCTGTACGCCCGGCGCGGTTGCATCCGTTGCATTCGCAAGGCGCCAATGCCCGTATCCCCAGGCCACCGCGACCAGCGCGACGCCGGCCGCGATCGAGCGCCGAGCATAGCGATGACCCCAGGCGGCCGGAAGGCCGGCAACGAGAACCGTCAGCAACGTGACGCCCCAAGCGCCGATCAGCGACAGGGTCTGCAGGACTTCCGGCACCGAGACCCAGGCGGAAGCGGCAATGTTCCAGGGAAAGCCGGTGAAGAGAAGACCGCGCAGCCACTCCATGCCGGTCCATGCGACGGCGAAGGCGAGTATGCGGCCGACGCCTTCGACGCGTGTCAGCGCCACCAGCGCGAGCGCCAGACCAGAGTAGATCGCGAGCGCCGCCGGCAGGCCGAGCGAGGCGATCGGGGTGAGCCACGCGAAGCGCTCGGCATCGACGTTGAAGGCATTGGCGATCCAATAGAGGCCGCTGGCGAGATGGCCGAGCCCGAACCACCAGCCGAGCCAGAAGGCCTGGGCGATGACGCGCACATTGCGCGAGACGAGAAGAAGCCCGGAGAAGGCGACGAGCAGCGCCAGGGGGAACTCGACCGGCGGCAGCGCCGCGGTGGCGACGATGCCGAGCAGGAGCGCGGCCAGGCGGCGCCCCCATCTCAGCACCGTGCTATCGCCCTCGCGTCGCATGAGATGGGGCGCCGGCGCGACTAGGCGGCGACGCCGGTCGCGGGCAGATTGAGGACGCGCAGGCGCTTCACTCGGCGGGCATCGGCTTCGATCACCTCGAACTCGAGGCCGGATGGATGGCGGATGATCTCGCCCCTGACCGGCAAATGCCCGGCAAGCCAGGTCACCAGGCCGGCGAGCGTATCGGTGTTCTGGCGCTCCTCGTCCGATAGGACTGAGCCGATCTCCTTCTCGAACTCCTCGATCGAGGCGCGGGCATCGGCGACCAGCGAGCCGTCGGGGCGGCGCTCGAGCTTGGGCGCCTCGGTCTCGTCATGCTCGTCGTCGATCTCGCCGACGATCTGCTCGATCAGGTCCTCGATGGTGAGGAGCCCGTCGACGCCGCCGAACTCGTCGACCACCAGCGCCATATGCGTCCGTGCCGCGCGCATCTCGATCAGCATGTCCATGGTCGGCATCGCCGGCGAGATGAACATCACCTTGCGCAGCAGGCGCCTGAGCGTGACCTGGCGGCCCTCGGCGACCGCGGTCAGCACGTCCTTGATGTGGATCATGCCGAGCACGTCGTCCAGCGTGCCGCGATAGACCGGCACGCGCGAATGGCCGGAGGCGGTCATGTGCTTGACCAGGTCGGCGACCGAGGTGTCGATCTCGATCGCGTCGATGTCTGAGCGCGGCACCATGACGTCGCGCGCGGTGAGGGTGCGGAGCTTGAGGACGTTGGCGATGAGCGCGCGCTCGTCGGGGGCGATCGGTTCCTCGGTCTCGCGCTCCTCGATCAGCTCCTCGATCGCCTCGCGGAACGAAGCCTCGACTTCGCGCTCCTTGCGAAAGCGCCCGAGCCAGGCCTTGAAGCGCGTAATCCAGCCGTCCTGCGCCGGCTGCGTCGAGATGTCCGAAGCCTCGGTCATCGCCGCGCCTCGTAGGGATCGGGCACGCCCAGCCCTGCCAACACCTCGACCTCCATGCGCTCCATGCGCTTCGCATCTCGTGTGGTTTCGTGATCGTGCCCAAGCAGATGCAGGACGCCGTGCACGACCAGATGGGTCAGATGATCGGCCGGGCGCTTGCCCTGGTCCTTGGCCTCGCTCAGCACCGTTTCCAGCGCCAGCACCACGTCGCCGAGGAAGGGTCGCTCGCCGGATTCGAAGGACAGCACGTTGGTCGGCTTGTCCTTGCCGCGGTAGTCGCGGTTGAGCACGCGCACCGCCGCGTCGTCGGCGAGCGCCAGCGATACCTGCGCCGGTTCTCCGGTCGCGGCGGCCAGCGCCGCCTTGGCGGCACGGCGGGCGAGCCGGCTCGCGCCGGGCAGCGATCGCTTCCATCGTCCGGAGAGCTCGGCGACGGCAACCGTCGCCGTGGCACGAGGTCGGCCGGGGCTCATGATTTCGCCTCTTCCGCCCGGGGCGCAATCAGGCGCGGGTCGCGGGCGTTGTAGGCGCGGACGATACGCGTCACCAGCGGGTGACGGACGACGTCGGCATCGGTGAACTCGATCACGGTGATGCCGTTGACGCCGCGAAGCGTCTCCATCGCATCGACGAGGCCGGACTTGGCGCCGAGCGGCAGATCGACCTGGCTCGGATCGCCGGTGATCGCCATGCGGCTGTTCTCGCCGAGACGGGTCAGGAACATCTTCATCTGCGTCGGTGTCGTGTTCTGCGCCTCGTCCAGGATGATGAACGAGTTGGCGAGCGTTCGGCCGCGCATGAAAGCCAAGGGTGCGATCTCGATCTCGCCCGCCTGCAGGCGGCGGTCGACCTGATCGCCCGGCATCATGTCGTAGAGCGCGTCGTAGAGCGGGCGCAGATAGGGATCGATCTTCTCCTTCATGTCGCCGGGAAGGAATCCCAGCCGCTCGCCCGCCTCGACCGCGGGCCTGGAGAGGATGATGCGATCGACCTTGCCGGCCTTGAGGGCGGCGACGGCGACAGCGACGGCGAGGTAGGTCTTGCCGGTGCCGGCCGGGCCGAGGCCGAAGACCAACTCGTAGGCGGCGAGCGCGTCGATATAGGCGGCCTGCCTCGGCGAGCGCGCCTCGATCGGCCGCCGCCAAGTGGCGATGCCGCGCGCCTTCGCGTCGTCTGTCGATCCGGCGAAGCGGATCGCGGCGTCGACATCGGCGGGCGCAAGGCCGTTGTTGCCGCCCTTCTTCTTGTCGGCGACGAGACGGTCGTAGAGGCGCTCGAAGGTCTGCTTGGCCGCGTCGGCCTGCGCCTGCGGCCCGCTGATGGCGAGCACGTTGCCGCGGCTGGCGACGCGCACGTCGAAGCTCTGCTCGATCCGCGCGAGATTGCGGTCATGCTCGCCGAAGAGGAGAGGCAGGAGAGAGTTGTCCTCGAAATTGACGTGCAGCACGGGCTGGTCGTCGCGCCTCACGCTGCCGCCTCCGCTGCCAACGCGGCACGTCCACCGAGGCTGATGCCGTAGGCCGAGTCGACCTCGACCGCGAGCGTGCGCCCGATCAGGCGGCTCGGCCCGTCGAAATGGATCGCCTGCAGATAAGGCGTGCGGCCGATCAGCTGGCCTGGCTTGCGTCCCGGCCGCTCGACCAGCACGTCGAGGGTGCGGCCGACCGACTGGCGATTGAAGGCGAGCTGTTGGCGCTCGAGCACTTCGTGCAGGCGATCCAGACGCGTGGCCTTCTCGTCCTCGCGCACCTGGTTCTCCATCGAGGCCGCGGGCGTGCCCGGCCGCGGGCTGTACTTGAAGGAATAGGCCTGGGCGAAGCCGACGCGCTCGGCAAGATCCAGCGTCGCCGCGACATCGGCTTCGGTTTCGCCTGGGAATCCCACGATAAAGTCGGAAGAGAGCGCGATGTCCGGCCGCGCGCGGCGCAGGCGATCGATCAGGTTGAGATAGTCGATCGCCGTATGCCGGCGATTCATTGCGGAGAGGATGCGATTGGATCCGGACTGCACCGGCAGGTGCAGGAACGGCATCAGCTGGGGCACGTCGCGATGCGCCTCGATCAGCGCGTCGTCTAGGTCCGCCGGGTGCGAGGTCGTGTAGCGAAGGCGCTCGATGCCGTCGATCTCGGCGAGGCGCCAGATCAAGCGCCCAAGGCCCCAGCTCGTTCCGTCCGGTCCCTCGCCATGGAAGGCGTTGACGTTCTGGCCGAGCAGCGTGATCTCGATCGCGCCGCGGCGGACCAGGCGCTCGGCCTCGGCGACGATGGCGGCGACAGGCCGAGAATACTCGGCGCCGCGCGTATAGGGGACGACGCAGAAGGTGCAGAATTTGTCGCAGCCTTCCTGCACGGACAGGAATGCCTGCGGGCCCGGTGCCGCCCCGTCCTCGGGCAAGTGGTCGAATTTGGGCTCGACTGGGAAGTCGGTCGCGAGCGCCCGGCCGCCGGCGCGCGCGACGCGTGCCACCAGCTCCGGTAGTTGATGATAGCTCTGCGGGCCGACGACGATATCGACATAGGGCGCGCGGGCCAGGATCTCGCTGCCTTCGGCTTGGGCGACGCAGCCGGCGACCGCGATGGTCATGTCGGCGCCAGCGGCGCGGCGCTCCTGCTTCAGAAGGTTGAGCCGGCCGAGCTCGGAGAAGGTCTTCTCCGAGGCCTTCTCGCGGATATGGCAGGTATTGAGGATCACCATGTCAGCCGCCTCAGGCGTGTCGGCGGGCGCATAGCCGAGAGGCGCCAGGACGTCCGCCATGCGGGCGGAGTCGTAGACGTTCATCTGACAGCCATAGGTGCGGACGAAAAGCTTCTTGGCCAAGTTTTTCCGGATACCCCTCGAGGCGCCTCTGATCCGTGTCCGGCGCTCAGGATGGCCTGCTCCCGTGACGAGACGGTGTCGATCAAAACCTAGCATTCCGGGGGGGACCGTCAAGGCCGGGGGCTTGCGGCAAAGCGACCGGAGCGTGTAGGGCTTGGTCTCGTCCTGACCACGGAGGTACCGGTGCTTAAGATCTGGGGCCGCGTCAACTCTTCCAATGTCCAGAAGGTCTTATGGGCCGCCGATGAGATCGGGGTCAAGTACGAGCGGGTCGATGCCGGCGGTGCGTTCGGCGTGGTCAAGGAACCCAAATACCTCGCGATGAATCCGAACGGACTGGTCCCGACGATCGAAGACGGGGATCTGATCCTGTGGGAATCCAACACCATCGTGCGCTACCTCGCTGCCAAGTACGGCAAGGGAACCCTCGGAATCGACGATCCGGGCAGGCGGGCGGCGGCGGAGAAATGGATGGATTGGGGCTTCACCCTCGGCGTCCCCAACGGCCCGCTTTTCTGGGGCTACATCCGGACGCCGGTCGATCAGCGCGATCCCAAGGCGCTGGAGGCGCACCGGGTCAAGGCGATCGAGCTCTGGACCATCGTCGACAAGCAGCTGGCCAACCAGCCCTGGATCGCCGGCAAGGATTTCTCGGTCGGCGATATCGGCCTTGGCGTCTTCGTCCATCGCTGGCACCAGTTCCCCATCGAGCGCGGCAACCTGCCGAACCTGGCCGGCTACTACGAGCGGCTGAAGGCCCGGCCGGCCTATGCCAAGCATGTGGCCCAGCCGCTGACCTGAGCTGCCCTGCCATTGTGTTCTTGAGTTGCGGAGCGCTTCGCGGCAGGTTCCGCGCCCCTAACGCCAGGAGTATCGCGCCGTGCGCGCAGAGACCGAACAAACCGTCGCCCAGATCAAGCAGTCGCTGGAACTGCTGAGGAGGTCTCTTTGACTGGGACCGGGCAACCAAGCGCCTCGAGGAGCTGAACCAGGCGGCTGAGGACCAGTCGCTCTGGAACGACCAGGCCAAAGCCCAGTCGGTGATGCGCGAGCGCACCAAGCTCGAGAAGGCGCTCGGCGCGGTCCGCGAAATCCAGCAAGGGCTCGATGACGCTGTCGGCTTGATCGAGCTCGCGGAGGCGGAGAACGACGAGGCGACGCTGAAGGAGGCCGAGGCCGAACTCGGCAAGGTCGCCGAGATCGCCGCGAAGAAGCAGCTCGAGAGCCTGCTCTCGGGCGAGGCCGATGCCAACGACTGCTATCTCGAAGTCCATGCCGGTGCCGGCGGCACCGAGGCCCAGGATTGGGCCTTGATCCTGACGCGCATGTACACGCGCTGGGCCAATACCAAGGGCTACAAGATCGAGTACCAGGAAGAGAGCCCGGGCGAAGAAGCCGGCATCAAGTCGGCGACGATCCGGATCAGCGGCGAGAACGCCTATGGCTGGCTCAAATCCGAGTCGGGCGTGCATCGCCTGGTGCGCATCTCGCCTTTCGACTCCCAGGCGCGGCGCCATACGAGCTTCGCCTCGGTCTGGGTCTATCCGGTGATCGACGAGTCGATCGACATCGAAGTCCTCGACAAGGATCTTCGCGTCGACACCTATCGGGCCTCAGGCGCGGGCGGCCAGCACGTCAACAAGACCGAAAGCGCGATCCGCATCACGCATCTCCCGACGGGCATCGTCGTCGCCTGCCAGACCGATCGCTCCCAGCATCGCAATCGCGCAATGGCAATGGACATGCTGAAGGCGCGGCTCTACGAGGCCGAGCTGCAGCGGCGCGAGGCCGTCGCCGCGAAGGAGGCGGAATCGAAGAGCGATATCGGCTGGGGCCACCAGATCCGCTCCTACGTTCTGCAGCCCTATCAGATGGTGAAGGACCTGCGCACCAACGTCGAAATCGGCAATGCCGGCGCCGTGCTCGACGGTGAGATCGACCGCTTCCTCGAGGCCTCGCTCGCCGCGCGCCTCGACAAGCTGGGCGGAAGGGCGGCGTAAGGCGATGACCGAGAAGCTGGCGCCGGGCGTTACCCCGGTCGAGGAAGTGAAGAAGCTCTCAGGCCTCGACTTCCTGAAGGCGATGATCGAAGGCCGCCTGCCGCCGCCGCCGATCGCCCATCACCTGGGATTCACGCTGACAGAGGCGAGGGAGGGTTGGGCCCTCTTCACCGGCACGCCAGGCTTTCACCTCTATAATCCGATCGGCTCGGTGCATGGAGGCTACATCGCCACGCTGCTCGACTCGTGCATGAGCTGCGCGATCCACACCACGGTGCCGGTCCTGTCCAGAATCTTTCGCACATTTGATCAGGCGGCGGCTCCGGATTGTGGGACCTGCGGCTGATAGAGTGGCCGCATGTTCATGTAGCACCTGGCTGACCACGCCGATCCTG